>NZ_JBFRFQ010000035.1:0-72166 GCF_052114905.1 Nocardia sp. 2TAF39 | reverse complement strand
TCGCACGCCCCAGACAGATCCACGTCGTACCGGAACTACCCAAAACCCGCAGCGGCAAGATCATGCGCCGCCTGCTACGCGACATCGCCGAAGGACGCGAACTCGGCGACACCTCCACCCTGGTCGACCCGAGCGTCTTCGAAGCGATCGCCCGCGGATAACCGGGGGAGAACGGCGCACCCGGCCGAATCCAGATGAGGGTCCGGGTCCGCCGTTCGGCACATGGCTCAGTCCGCCGTGACGG
The DNA here is from genome assembly GCF_052114905.1 of Nocardia sp. 2TAF39. NCBI lineage: Bacteria > Bacillati > Actinomycetota > Actinomycetes > Mycobacteriales > Nocardiaceae > Nocardia > Nocardia sp. 2TAF39. Next base: position 71,922 of record NZ_JBFRFQ010000035.1, on the reverse strand, counting down.
GACCGTACGTGGCGATGATGATGCCGGTCTCCAGAACGGTGGTGTCCAGTAGCCGCAGCGGGGTCTTACCGGTGTCACGGTAGATCAGGTGCTCGGGTTCGGCGCGGCCCGCGAAGATGGGATGGATCCAGAGCCGGATCTCGTCGAGCAGGCCATGTTCCAGGAGCAAACGGGCCACCGGCCCGTGCCCGTACATCAGGATATCGCCCTGGGTTTCGGCCTTGATGCGGGCGATCTCGGCGGGAATGTCCGGGCCGAGGACGACGGTGTTGGTCCATTCCGGATCGGTCAGCGTGCTCGACACCACGTATTTCCGCATGGCGTTGAACTTCTCGGAGAACCAGTCGCCGGTGCGCTCCGGCCACGCCGAGGCGAAAACCTCGTAGGTCTTGCGGCCCATCAGCAACGCGTCGGCCGCTTTCAGCTGGGCGCCCGCGAAGTCCATCGCACCCTCTTTGAAGTAGTCGAAATGCCAGTCCTGCATGTTGTCCATGAGCCCGTCGAGGGACACATTGGTGCTTTCGACGATCTTTCCCACGTTCGTCTCCTTGTCTCTTGGCTGCTTTCTACCGCACGAAAGGGGCCTGGCCCGCGCGTCCGCACGGCGTGTGCCACCTGAGGGAGTTGGTCGAGCGCGCCGTCGAGTTCGGCGTCGCGCCGCAGCCGGCTGCCGTCGGCGGCAAACCGCTGCCAGGTCTTGACGCAGGCACCGTGATCTGTGGCATCGCCGCGACCGGGAACGTCGGCATGGCATTCTGCTCGCGGATGCGTTCGACCAGGCGCGGGACGTCCTGCGCGCGTGGCACTTCGCCAGGCTTTCCCGGCGCGCATCCGATGATCTGCGTGAGCTTCGCACGTTCGCCCAACCCCATATCCAGACAACCGAGGTCGAAGAACTGCGCGCCCGGATCGACAACATGCTGGTTCACGCATGAAAGAGGTGACGGCGACCGACTGGCTGAGGATCGTGCGCTCCGCTGGTACCGCGGTCGGTCTCGATGTGGATCCGGCCGAACCGATTCAGGTGAGCGAGAATGCCATCTACCGGCCGCCGGGATCTGTCGTCGCTCGAGTGAGCCGACCAGGGCGGCTGGCGGCAGGGCTCCGTGCGGTGGATGTCGCGCGCTGGTTGGAGGCGTCCGGCGTCCCAGCAGTGCAGGTTGTTCCGGACGTCGACCAGCCCGTCGAGGTCGACGGTCGGGCGGCCACCTTCTGGCGCGAACTACCGCCGCGCGAACATGGAAGCCCAGCGCAGGTGGCAGCCTTGCTCGAACAGCTCCACCGCTTGCCACCGCCGACAGGCTTCGATCTCGGCGAAGTGGCACCGTTCGTCCGGCCGGACGAACGGATTGCTGCCGCAGCCACCTCGACGAGGATGACCGGCGTTGGCTCCGTGCGGATTCGGCAGACCTGGGGAAGCGTTGGGGTTCGCTTCCCAGCCAGGCTTCCGTGGTGCGTCATCCACGGTGATGCCTGGGTCGGCACGAGGGCTTTGAACTGCTGCGCCACATCCGTGGACCGCGCATGACCACAATGGCAGTGCAAGCAGCAACGACCAATCCGGCGTACCAGCGGCAGGCACTCCACCCGCTGGCCTGTGTCCAGGGACAGCGTGGGGCGCGGCCATGGGCGGGGTGGCCGGCCTGGGCTAGGCCCGTCGAGGTCTCGCTGTAGGTCGGAATTTGTCGACCGGATTCCGCCTGCCGCCGAAACGCACCGGACAGCAGGTGCTCGTGCAGCCGCACTGCCACCACACGGTCGTCGCCTTCGACACCGCGCCCGCATTCGGGAGAGCCCGAACGCTGGTGACCGAAATCGCGGGATGCTATGGACTCGCTGGAATTTCGAGACACAGTCAAGCCATTACGATATTTCGGTAGCGGTTGCAGCAGGCAGATTGTTACCCGCACTGCGGGAAGGGACGCCGCTGCCGCGACACTCCAGTGGCTGACAGCTTTCTCCTGTCGCACCGAGGCGGTGCATCTGAATGGTCCAGCCGTTCGATATCTACGCAACTACTTATTGGCGGTGAGTTTTCGCCGCGGGCACCTCTTGTGCGAGATACAACACGAGTTGGGCCCTGTGATTACACGGATGCTGCCGCCTCTGGGTTCAACCACTCCTGCTGCGGACTCGGTGACGGTCAGCTGCCGAACGGTAGGGCTACCAGTCTCGGCTTGGTAGCCTGGCTACCAGCGAAAACGTTGCCCCACAGTCAAATTCGGAACATAGGTGATCATTCGAAACCTCCGTCGCGGCGCATGCCGACCGATTATTTCCTGTGTGACCAATCTGTAGCGAAATCGCCAGGCGTGGTCATTCCGTTACAAGCCACTGGTCACGCGGGCTGCGGTCCTGGTCAGTAAGTATTTTTGGAACTCGGATTCCTTTCGGAGCAAGGCCGCTTCTGCATCGGGCGCAACGCCCTTCAAACCCGATGCCCCAGCGGCCGGATAGCCCTCGTCGCCCAAGGTGTTGACCAACCGGTTCAGAAAGTTGACAACCATGATGAAACCTCCGTAGCGGAATGTGCCGATCGATTGCCGATCTGGCTATTCGATAGGTAAATCGCCGGGTGTGATCGTCCCGTTAACACGTCCCGGTTCCCGTATGACCCAAGTCATTTCCGCGGCTTCGCGCGAAACCGTACGTGGCGCATGTCACTTCCATCGCATGGGTCGGTGGAAGTGGCGCTTTCTCGCGAGGTGCGCAGTGCTTCGGTGTCACGACGATCGACGGCGCGGCGTGCACGGTGACCGCGGACAGTCCGATCGATCCCGCGGACGCCGTCGCACCGCTGCGCCGCGATGCCGGTGACCCTGCCATATCGAGCACGGACTCTGCCGTATCGAGCACGCCGGCGTTGCTGTGCTCGATAGAGCCAGCCCGTTTTTCCCGATCCGGCCCGCGGATTCGGCCCCGTGCACAATACGGTGTCGGGAGCACCGGCCCCTCCGATGCGCCGTCGGCTAGAAGATTCGATTATCGCCGGGCGACCCAGCCACTCGGGGAAGCGGCTCAGCCGAACAGCTCGGCCATCCGCCGGTCCATCTCGTCGGGCGGCACGTCCTCGACGTGCGTGGCCACGGTCCAGCGGTGCCCCCACGGGTCCTCGAAGGCGCCGCTGCGATCGCCGTAGAACTGGGTGGTCATCGGCGTGAGTTCTTTGGCACCCGCGGCCAGCGCCGCGGCGAAGGCCGCGTCGGCGTCCTCGACGTACACGTAGAGGTTGACGGGGGTGCCGCCGACCGTCTTCGGGTCGAGGAAGTCCATATCGGGGTCCGGGTCGCCGAGCATGACGACGGAATTGCCGAACATCAGCTCGCAATGCGCGATCCTGCCGTCCGGGCCGCGCATCCGCATTCGCTCGGTGGCGCCGAATATGTTCTTGTAGAAATCGATCGCGGTCGCCGCGCCGTCGATCGCGAGCCCCGGCGAGACCACCGGATATCCTTCGGGAACGGGTTTGACATCAGACATGGGAACCTCCGCTCGAGGCGTTCTGTCGGACCATGTCGAGCCTATTCCCGGCACCCACGCAATAAGGCCGGATCGTCGGAAATCAGAGCCCTGCGACACCCTGCAGCCGACGCACCTGCGCGGTGGTGAGATCACTGAGCACACCGGGGTCCACCGGCTCCGGCGCGGTCACCGCGACCTGCGCCAGCGTGCCGCCGACCTGCACGATCGCCACCGACGAGCTGAGCGTCATGCCGTCGCTGCTCGTGCGCACCTGGAAGGCGGTGGCCGCGTCACCCGCGGGTGGCTGAGCCAGCCCGCCGACCTGGTAATCCACCGGGATGTCGGTGGCGTCGACTCCGGAATAGCGCGTGCAGCGGCGCAGCATCGCCTGCACGTCCGAAAACACCTCGGCCAGTGCCTCGCTCGGATAAGTCGCCGCATCGATATCGATACTGGAGAAATTCGGCCCCGCGTATTGAATGGAGGCCTGGGCGAGCGCGCCGGGGCGCAGTGTGGCCAGCGGGGTGAGCACTTTCGCACACTCCGCCGGATTCGTCGGTGCAGAAGCGGCATCGCCGGCGCCCTCGGGCACGTCGGTGCGCGGCGGCAGGGCAGTGAAATTCGGCGGCAGGTTCGCGCCGCCGAGCAGCAGGCCACGCAACCGCTCCGGGTCGGATTCGGGTACGGCGGTCACCGGGGACGCGGCGACCACGGGGCCGAGCGGCGGCAGCTCGGCCGGTTCAGGCGCGGCGGGCTCCGCGGACCCGCATCCCGCGGCGAGCGCGGTGGACGCGACCGCGAGCAGCAGGCCGCACACCCGGATCACTCGGTCCACGACACCTGCGTATCGATCGTCTGCTGCAACATGCTGTCGCTGCGCGGATCGCGATAGGCCTGGTGGCCGCCGACGGTGATGGAACCCGAGACCGGAAGCGGCAAGCCGAGGTCGACCGTGATGGTGCCGGCGCCCTGCATGACGTAGTCCCGGATGTCCAAGGTTCCCGCGTTGTTGGGCAGGTTCCACGTCGGGGACTTCGGCTTCTGGGTGACGTTCAGCTCGATGGTGAGCCGGTCGCTGTCGCGCTTGGTCAGCGTAGCTGTGGTCACCTGGTCGAGCGTGACGCCGCCGGTGACCTCTTGGCGCACCGTCCACACCGCGCCCTCGCCGACGGGCTGGTCGGGGAACGCGATGGAGCGGTAGACCGCCTGGTAGAAAGCCTGCTCCAGGGCAGAACGTGCGGTGTTGGAGGTATCCGGCGACGGCTCGAGCCGCAGCGCGGTGATCGCCCCGAGATCGGTGAGGTCGAAGCCTGCGTGCGAGCCGCCGATGTTGGTGAGCGCCTTGGCCAGTGTCGGGTCCGGGGAGGTGACGGTGCCGAGGGTCAGATCGATGCCCTCGGCGGTGGTCTGCGCGGTCATCGGAATGGTCAGCGCGGGCGTGGAGAAGTCGCGCATCGGCTGCTCGTTGATCTGCTGTTCGATCCGGTGCGCGGTGTTCAACGTCACCCGCTGCACGGTGCCCGCCGGGTAGTCCGGCCGCAGCAGCGAGCGAGGCTCCTCTCCGGTCGAGAGAACTGTGGTCACCGCGGCCGGAATCGGCACTGTCACTTCCTTGCCGATCCCCAGCGGCTCGGTGCCTTCGGTCTCGCTGCGCGACTCGGCGCCGTCGCCGCAACCGACGCCGAACGCGGAGAGGCCGATCGCGAACACCATGAGAAGCACACCCGAACGCGCGGTCCGGGGTATGTGGGGGGAAGACAACACCGTCACGAGCAACAGGGTACGACCGCTTCCTGAGTGTCAGCTGGGACATCCGGTCCGCGCGCCGCGCGCGACCGAAGAACCACCCGGAGAAGCGCGGCAATCGGACTCGCGCACCGGCACGGATCGCGCTCGAGAGATGATAGTCGTCGTGAGTGACGACCGGCCGCCCGAGGAGACCCCAGCAAACACCGCTGATCCGACGACCTCAGCTTCGCCGCAGCGCCTGCGGACCTTGCTCGTCATCGCCGCGGTCCTGCTCGGCCTGGATCTGCTCACCAAGACCGTCGCGGTCGCGAAGTTGACGCCGGGCGATCCGGTGCCGATCATCGGCGACTTCGCGCGATTGAGCCTGGTACGCAATCCCGGCGCGGCATTCTCGATGGCGACCGGCATGACCTGGCTGTTGACCCTGGTCGCCGCCGCCGTCGTGATCGGGGTGGTGCGCATCGGCCGCACCCTGCGCTCGCTGTGGTGGGCGATCGGCCTCGGCATGGTGCTCGGCGGCGCGCTCGGCAATTTGATGGACCGGCTGTTTCGCGCGCCGGGCCCGCTGCAGGGTCACGTGGTCGACTTCGTCGCGATCGGTTGGTGGCCGGTATTCAACGTGGCCGACTCCTCGATCGTGTGCGGCGCGATCCTGCTCGTCGTGCTCACCGTGTTCGGTTTCGAGCCGAACGGCACTCGGATCGGCCGCGGCGCCGAGCACAGCGGGGAGAGCGCGGCATGAGGGAAACCAGAACCATGCCCGTACCCGACGGGCTCGACGGCATGCGCGTCGACGCCGGACTGTCCCGGCTGCTCGGCCTGTCCCGCACCGCTGTCGCAGCGCTCGCCGAAGAAGGCTCGGTGCAGCTCGACGGCGTCGCCGCGGGCAAGTCCGACCGGCTCGCGGCAGGCGCATGGCTCGAGGTGGTGTTCCCGGAACCCGAACGGGAGCTGACGATCGAGGCCGCACCGGTGGAGGGCATGAAGATCCTCTACGCCGACGACGACATCGTCGCGGTGGACAAGCCGGTCGGCGTTGCCGCGCACACCGGTGTCGGCTGGAGCGGGCCGACCGTGGTGGGTGGGCTGGCCGCGGCCGGATACCGCATCTCCACGTCGGGCGCCCATGAGCGGCAGGGCATCGTGCACCGCCTCGACGTCGGCACTTCCGGCGTGATGGTGGTCGCGCAGTCCGAGCACGCGTACACGGTGCTCAAGCGCGCGTTCAAGCAGCGCACCATCGACAAGCGGTATCACGCGCTGGTGCAGGGACATCCGGATCCGAGCAGCGGCACCATCGATGCCCCGATCGGCCGGGCCCGGGGCACCGACTGGAAGTTCGCGGTCACCGCCGACGGACGCCCGAGCATCACGCACTACGACACGGTCGAGGCGTTCCAGGCGGCGAGCCTGCTCGACGTCCACCTGGAGACCGGCCGCACCCATCAGATCCGGGTGCATTTCTCCGCGATCCGCCATCCTTGCTGTGGCGACCTCACCTACGGTGCGGATCCGCGCCTTGCTCAGCGGCTCGGGCTGGAACGGCAATGGCTGCACGCCCGCTCGCTGGGATTCCAGCATCCCGTCGACGGCCGCTATCTGGAGATCACCAGCGAGTACCCGGACGACCTGCGGCACGCATTGGACGTCCTGCGCAATGCCTGACCGGCGCGCACTGCCGCGGCGTGGCGTCATCCTCGCCGCGGCGGCCGTCGCACTGGTCGTGCTGATCGTCGCGCTCGGTGTGCTGAATCCGCCGCGCAAGACCGGAGTGTTCACCGACCGGCTCGGGCCGGACCGAGGTGAGCAGGTCACGGACTACCTCGCGCGGGCGCGGGAGTCGCTGACCGGATCCGACAGCGATCAGCACTGGGCGTTACTGTCGTTCACCGACCCCTTGGGGCCGGAACGGATTCCGGACTACACCGGTGGCCTGCGCGTCGCGCAGGTGCTGTATCGGGTGCCGATCCCCCGGGTCCAGACACCCCTCGTCGCCGTGCCCGTCCCGGAGGACGTCGGCGCGGCCGTGGATTCGGCAGGGTACGCGGCTTGGCTGCTCCCTCATCCTTCCGACGACCGCTCCGCCCGCATAGTCGGTGTCTCCGCCGCACGGCTGCGCGCAGGCTGTGCGTGCGTGGTCGGTCTCGTCGTCCGCGGGCCGCTGACGACTCTGCGAAACCTCGCCTCCCAGAAAGGCATCCGCGCCGTCCAGGCACTTCCCGCAGACGCGCTGGCAGGCCGCTTCGCGGTGGTCCCGCTCCTGCCCGACTACCTCGACGTGGTGCTGCCCGGTCCCGACGATGGGCCGGTCCCGGACCGGTGATGCGCCGACCTCTCAGTGTCTCGACAGCCACTCCACGACGTCGGTGATCACCGCCGGGTCGACGTGCTGCGCTGTAAGGCGATGGACGCTTTGGACCTGCTGGCCCACCCGGTAAGGCTGCGGATCGTGCACGCGCTGCGCGGCGGACGACTGCTCACCACCGCGCAGCTGTGCGAGCGACTCCGCGACGTGTCGAAGGCAACCGTGTATCGGCACGTCGAATCATTGAGCGCAGGCGGCATTCTCGAAGTGGCCGAGGAGCAGCGGGTGCGCGGCGCCGTCGAGCGCACCTACCGGCTGCGACGCGACCGCGCCGTGATCGACGCCGAGACCGCCGCGACCCTCTCCCCCGACGACCACCGGCGCGCGTTCGCCACGGCGATGGCCACGCTGCTGGCCGAGTTCAACGCCTACCTGGACCGCGACGACGCCGATCCCTTCCGCGACCTGGTCGGGTACCGGCAGCACGCGATCTGGCTCCGCACGGACGAGATCGACGCGCTGATCGAGGGCTTGCGCGCGGCCATCGCACCCGTGCTGGCAAACGAGGCCGCGCCAGGACGAGCACAGTACCTGCTGAGTCCCATCCTGTTTCCGATCGGCGAGGGGAATGATCCCGACCCACCGAGGGACCACCCGGCTCGTGGGCGGCGGTGACAAGTCGGACAGTGCGACCAGTCTCACGACCACCGATTCCACGATTGTCGTCGCCTACGGAAAAACACACGGCGACGCTGACTGGATGTCAGTCCGGCAGCGTGACGACCCCGTCGAGATAGCGGCGGCAGCGGCCGAGCAGCAGGACGCGGTCGTCGACGAGTTCGCAGCGCAGGGTTCCTCCACGGCGGGAAAGCTGTCTGGCGTGCAGCTCCGTACGCCCCAGGTGCTCACTCCACAGCGGAACCAGTTGGGCGTGGGCCGATCCGGTCACCGGGTCCTCTGGTACGCCCGCGCCCGGGGCGAAGACCCGGGAGACGAAGTCGGCCGAATCGCCGGGTGCGGTGACGATCGCGGCGCGCGGCAGCGCCGGAAAAGCGGCGAGGACGGGCGCGGCATCGCGGACCTCCTGTTCGGTCGCGACGACGATCACCTCGTCCGTGCCGGAGTATGCCCGCACGGGGCGCACCCCCAGCGCCGCGACGAGCGCCGGATCGGGCCGCACTGCGATGCTGCGCACGACCGGCAGATCGAGGACGAACTCGTCGTCGTCGGTGCGCTCGACGTGCAGCCAGCCGCTACGCGTGAAGAAGCTCACCCGGTCGTTCCCCGGGTGCACGTCGGCCAGAATCTGGGCGGCACTGGCCAAGGTAGCGTGCCCGCACATGGCAACCTCTACCGTCGGCGTGAACCAGCGGAGATGGAAGGCGGGCCAGTCGCCCGGCGGCGCACCCGCCTCGGGAGGTAATTGCGAGGTGTAGAAGGCGGTTTCGGCGAGGTTGTTCTCCTCGGCCAGATGTTGCAGCAACGCATCCGGGAGCCACGACAAGAGCGGCATCACCGCGGCCGGGTTGCCCGAGAACGGTGCGTCGGCAAACGCGTCGATCTGGTGCAGCAGTACCTCCATAGTCGAGAAGGTACCCCAACCCTGAATGACCGCCTCGCACAAGGGTTCTCGTGGCGCTGCGGGTCAGGTGTCCAGCTGGTCGGGCGCCCCGCCTGGCGAGCTCGGGAAAAGTTGCCGCCGCTCCCCCACCATTGCCGCGCTCACCCACCAGGCGACCTCGACGAGCACGATGCCGACCGCGCCACAGGCCACCGCGGCGCCCGTCAGCGCGACGTTGGAGGGATCGAGCTTGAAGAACTCCCGGGTGAACGGAACCGTGAACAGGAAGACATACGCAGCGACGGACGCCGCGAGCAACAAGACCTTCCACCACACGTACGGCCGCGCCACGATGGCCAGCACCCACACCGCGATCATGATCAGCGTGATGAGCGCGGTAGTGCCCGCCTGAATCTTCTGCTCCTCGCCGGCGTGCGGACCGGCGTAGGCGATCAGATAGGCGACGAAGGTGGCCACGCCGATCACAACGCCCGATGGGATGGCCAGGCGCATCACGCGCGCGACGAACCCCGTGCGGGCGCGCTCGTTGTTCGGCGCGAGCGAGAGGATGAACGCCGGGATGCCGATGGTGAACCAGGCCGCGATCGTGACGTGGCGCGGCAGGAACGGATAGCCGATCGGCTCGTAGTCGAAGATCTGTGAGCCGATGCCTGCGAGGCCGACCAGAAACGCGAGCAGCACGGAGTAGACAGTCTTGGTGAGGAACAGGTTCGAGACCCGCTCGATGTTGCCGATCACCCGGCGCCCTTCGCCGACCACGTAGGGCAGCGTGGCGAATCTGTTGTCCAGCAGGACGATCTGAGCGACCGCGCGAGTAGCCGGGCTGCCCGATCCCATCGCGACACCGATATCGGAATCCTTCAGCGCCAGAACGTCGTTCACGCCGTCACCGGTCATCGCCACGGTGTGCCCGCGCGATTGCAGTGCCGACACCATGGCGCGCTTCTGATCCGGGCGCACCCGGCCGAAAGTGGTACTGCGCTCCAGCACGTCGGCCAGCCGGTCGCGGTCCTCGGGCAGCTCGCGCGCATCGATGGCGTGCTCGCCGCCCACCAGGTCCAGCGAGGAGGCCACCGCGCCGACCGACACGGCGTTGTCGCCGGAGATCACTTTGATGGAAACATCTTGGCTCGCAAAGTATTCGAGGGTGTCACGGGCGTCGCCCCTGACCTTCTGCTCGAGCACGACCAAGGCGGCGGGCCGCACCGCGCCAGGGGCATCCGGCGCGTCCACCGGACGGTCGCCGCGAGCCAGCAGCAGGATGCGCAAACCGGAGGAACCGAGCTCCTCGGCGACGCGCGCGTCCTCGGAGCCGGCGTCGAGCAACACATCCGGCGCGCCGAGCAGCCAGTCGCCGTGCGCACCGTAGGAGCAGCCGCTCCACTTCTTGGCCGAGGAGAACGGCGCCACGGCCGATCGCTGCCAGCCGGGGCCGTCCGGCAGCGCCTCCGCGATCGCCTGCACGCTCGCGTTCGGACGCGGATCGTCGGCGGCCAGCGCGGCCAGCGCGGCGCGGACCTCGGTGTCGTCGAAGGACTCCAGCGTCTTGATATCCGACAGCCGCATCCCGTTCTCGGTCAGCGTGCCGGTCTTGTCCGCGCACACCACGTCGACACGGGCCAAGCCCTCGATGGCGGGCAGCTCCTGCACGAGGCACTGACGTCGGCCCAGTCGCACGACGCCGACCGCGAACGCGATCGAGGTCATCAGCACCAGACCCTCGGGCACCATCGGCACGAGCGCGGCGACCATGCCGGTGACCGCGGGCCGCCACGACTCCTTGCTGGAGACCAGCTGGTTGTAGATGCTCAGCAGGCCGGCGGGAATGAGTAGGTAGGTGATGAATTTCAGGATCTTGTCGATGCCAGTGCGCAGCTCGGAGTGCACCAGGCTGAACTTGCTCGCCTCCTCGGCCAGCTGTGCCGCGTAAGCCTCCTTGCCGACCTTGGTGGCCCGGTAGGCGCCGGACCCGGCGACCACATAGCTGCCCGACAGCACTGTGGCACCGATCGCCTTGTCGATCGAATCGGCCTCACCGGTGAGCAGCGATTCGTCCACCTCGAGCTGCCCGGACTCCTCGACGGTGCCGTCCACGACGATCTGGTCGCCGGGGCCGAGCTCGATCAGGTCGTCGAGTACCACCTCGCGCGGCGCGATCTCGACGGCCGCGCCGTCGCGACGCACGGTCGGCTTGGCCTGGCTGACGATGGCCAGCTGGTCCAAGGTGCGTTTGGCGCGGACCTCCTGGATGATGCCGACCGCGCTGTTGGCGACAATCAGCAGGCCGAACATGCCATCGATGATCGAGCCGGTCGCGAGCACCAGGAGGAACAGAACCCCGAGGATGGCGTTGATCCGGGTGAAGACGTTCGCGCGGATGATGTCGCGGACCGAGCGGCTCGCGCGATCGGGCACGTCATTGGTGCGGCCGTCGCGGCGCCGTTGCTCCACCTCCGCCGTGGTGAGTCCGGTGCCGCCGGAAGCCTGCACGGTAATCGACATGACCGCAAGGCTACGTGACAACTAGGTTCGTCAGGGTGCGGCAAAGCAGGTCTATCCCCGGTGTGACGTTCGGAACAGGTGCATTTTTCCTGTGGGGTCTGTTCCCCGCGTTCTTCGGTTTGCTGGCGTTCGCCCGCGCGGGCGAAGTTGTGGCCCAGCGAATCCTGTGGACGCTGGTCGTAGTGCTCACGGCACTCGCGGCGAGCGGGCGACTACGCGAGCTGCGCGACATCGGCGGGCGGGTCTGGCGGCTGGCGGCGGTCGCTTCGGCCGCGATCGCACTCAACTGGGGCGTGTATGTCTATGGCGTCACCTCCGGGCACGTCGTGGAGTGCGCGCTCGGGTACTTCATCAATCCGCTGGTCACGGTCGCGTTCGGCGTGGTGATCTTCCGCGAGCGGTTGGCGCGGGCCCAGTGGGCGGCGCTGGCCCTCGGCGCGACCGCGGTGGCGGTGCTCACCATCGACTACGGCAGACCTCCCGTCATCGCGTTGGCACTGGCCTGCTCATTCGCCACCTACGGCCTGGTGAAGAAGGTGATCCCGCTGGACGCGCTACGCGGCATCGCCGCGGAGGGGGTGGTCGCCGCACCATTCGCGCTGGCGTTCGTGATCGCGCTCGCGGTCACGGGGCGCAGCGAATTCGGCTCCAGCGCGGGTCATGCCGCACTGATGATGTCCACCGGGCCGGTCACCCTCGTGCCGCTGCTGCTGTTCGCGGTGGCGGCCCAACGGGTTCCGCTGTCCACCATGGGCCTGCTGCAATACCTCACCCCCGCCCTGCAAATGGCCTGGGGCGTCGCCGTCGCGCACGAACCGATGCCCCCCTCCCGCTGGACAGGTTTCGCGCTGATCTGGGTCGCGCTGGCGATTTTCACCACCGATGCCCTGCTGCGCGCCCGGCGCCTCCGGCGCATTCCGCGCGACGTCGCCACCGAAACCGCCGCGGCCGCGAGCGGTAGGTAAGTCTGCGCGGCGAGCTACGTTCGGCTGTCCCTGATAGCCCTTGAAGCTGGGCATGCGAAGGCACATGATGCGAAATTGCTACAGTTGTAGCAATGGGCTACGGTTGTAGTATGACTGCGGTTCCCGCTCGCGATCTGCGGAATCACACCGCCGAGGTGCTGCGCCGCGTCGAGGCCGGCGAGGAGATCGAAATCCTCAAGGACAACCGGCCCGTCGCGAAGATCATCCCGCTGCCTCGGCGTCGACAGTGGGTGCCCGCTTCGGAAATCATCCGAGAACTGCTTCGCCTCGGCCCGGACACCACAAGCATGCAGCAGCAATTGCGTGAGACGCTGACCGACACAACGGACGACCTGCCGTGGTGAGAACCGAACGCGCATTGGCAGACACGTCGATATTCATCGGTCTCGAGGCGAAACGCTTCGATCCGGCCGGATTCGATGGATGCGAGTGGGGTGTCTCGGTGATCACCCTCGGTGAACTACGCCTTGGTGTACTGCATGCCTCGGGCCCGGAGGCATCGTCCCGCAGGTTGTCGACATACCAACTGGCGCAACGATTCCAGCCGCTGGACGTGGATGAGACCGTCGCGGAATGCTGGGCACTGCTGGTATCACGTCTGCGTGCCGCCGGACGCAAGGTGCCGATCAATGACAGCTGGATCGCGGCCACCGCCTTGGCGCATGACATTCCGATCGTGACGCAGGATGGAGACTACGACGCGATGCCGGGCCTACAGGTGATCAGGCTGTGAAGTTCGGCCGATTACCGCACGCATTTCGGCGTCCGCACGGATCGTGACGAAGAACACCGTCACGCCAACGCGACGTGCGCGATCCTGCGGGTGATGTAGTCGGGCCGGAATCGCATCACCGGTCAGTGGCGCCGACAAGCTTTACATTCGGATCGATCTCGGCCGCGATGCCAGCCGGACAGGACGTATTCCAGGTCGCCACAGGGGATTTCGATCAGGCCAGGGCTGGAACAACGAGCGTGCCCGCCCGGAACGCACGGTGACCTCGGATGGTCGGCCGTGCGACGACGGGCCGGCGACCGGGGCAGATCCCGGCGGCCGGCCCGACCAGTCGAGCGAATCAGCCGCAGGCGGCCGACTGCTGGCCCAGGTTGGTCAACATTGTGCAGGCCCAGGCCTTCTGGATCTTCCACTTGCCGTTGTCGGCAACGAACGGCACCTCGACGATGTTGTCCTGGCCGTTGAGGGTGAATTTGGCCTTGGCGTTCACGCTGTCGCCGAACGAGGTGACGTCGGTGACCTCGATCTTCACGTCGGCGCCCGACACGGCCTGCGACAGGCGGTCCGGCAGCGTCGGATCGGTTTCGGCGCCTTGGACGTTGTCCAGCTTCTCCGAGGCGGGCACCGACGGGTCCAGTGCCCGCGTCATGGCGGTGTTCAGCTCCGCGACCGTGGGAACCGGCGGCAGGTTCGCGCTCGCAGCCGCCGACGCCTTGGCGCTGGTCGACGTCTTGGCGGCGGGCTTGCTGTCCTTGTCGTCACTGCCGCAGGCGGTCATGCCAAGCGCGGCGACGATGGCCAGGCCGGCGATCGCGATGCGTCCAGTCTTACGAAGCTTCAACTGCTCGTCCTTTGCGTTCGAGTAGGTCCGTGTCGTGTTGTTCCACCATGGCAGCCGTCACCCGAACCGGCGGCGCTGCACGAGGCCCCAGGCTACCCGGCGGCGGGAACCACCACTGAGATCCACACGGGACAGACGGATGTCGTCGGCAGCGAACGTACGCGTCCGACCGGGCAATGTCGAGCCGCCGCGAACGTTCGTCAGAGCAGACTGCCCAAGGGGTCGGCCCGGGTGAGCGCGGCGTCGGCGGCGGCGAAGGTACGCGCGGGACCCGGTCCGGTCGAACGGGTTTCGAAGCGGACGGTCACCACGCCGAGCCCAGCGCCCTGCACCCAGCCATGGCCGTGCTCGGGATGCGTCACGTCCATGCCCGGATGCCAGACGCTGACCGGCAGGGTGGGCGCGGCGACGGCCTGCGATGCACCGGCCGTGTCGTCGAATCGCGGGGACTCGGCGGCTTCCGGCCGCGCCTGGGCGATCTCGGCAACTGGGCCGCGGTCGAGTTCTGGGAACAACGATTCCTGACGGATCGTCGACAGGCCGCCGAAGCTCACTCCGACCAGCCGGATCGGACCCAGTTCTCGAGGGTCCAGCGCCGAACGCTGCGCGGCGGCGGCGAGAGCGGCCAGGTCTTCGGTCGCGTAGGGCAGCGTGTAGGAGCGAGTGACGATGCTCATGTCGGATTTCTTCAGCTTGAGCACTACGGTGCGGGCCGCGCGACCGTCACCCGTCAGGCGCCGGTGCGCGGCGGCGGCCATGTCCTCGATGGCCGGGCGCAACTGGGCGAGGGTGACGATATCGGTCTCATAGGTGGTCTCCGCGCTGATCTGCTTGGCCTCGGCGCGCTCGGCGACCGGACGGTCATCGATACCGCGCGCCAGCCGGTGCAGGGCCGCGCCGACGCTGCCGCCGAGAATCGACACCGCCTCCGATTCCGGCAGTGCGGCAAAGGCGCCCACGGTCTCGATACCCAATGAGCGCAGCCTGCTCTCCGCGACAGGCCCGATCCCCCACAGTTTGCGCACGGGAAGCGCGGCGAGCAACCGTTGCTGCTCGACCGGCGAAATCACCCGAATCCCATTGGGTTTGGCCAGCCCGGAGCCGATCTTGGCCAACTGCTTTCCCGTGCCCGCGCCGACCGATGCGGTCAGCCCGGTGCGCTCGCGCACCAACGCGCGCAGTTCCGCGCAGAACTCGTGCACCCGGGCCACCGTCGCGCCCGCCAACTCGGCGGGCTCGCCGAACGCCTCGTCGAACGACAACGTCTCCAGCACCGGAATCCGGCTGCGCAGCGCGTCGAAGACCTGGCCGCTCAGCACGCTGTAGACCGCGCCGCGCGGCGGCACCACCACCGCCGTCACGCCGACGAGCCTGCGCGCCTGGTGCATCGGCATCGCCGAACGGGCGCCGAACACCCTGGCCTCATAGCTGGCTCCGGCCACGACGCCGCGTCCGCCGGTACCGCCGACCAGGACCGGACGGCCGCGCAGCGTCGGTCGCGTCAGCTGTTCGACCGACGCGAAGAAGGCGTCCATATCTATGTGCAGAACCCACCGCCGCGCCGCGATGTCCGCGTCGGCGAGCACCGGCGGATGCTGCCCGCTCACCGGGGTTTCGCCGCACGTTGTCCGGATCCGGGAATCCGGCGACGCGACATGCCGGTGCGCCGCCCGACCGACATGGCGTCCGCGATCAGGCCGACCAGCTCGTCGTCGCCGCGCCGGCCTTCCTCGACGATCCCGGCGACGGTCGCCTTGTCGGTGCTCACGGCGAACAATGTACGCCCGGCCACCGACAGATCCCGACAGGTGGCGACGCTGTCCGATGACTGTGCGCTAGCTGCTGGTTCCCTGTGGGAACCACGCATGCCCTGGCGTGCCGGCTGCCCGCCACCTTCCTCGATGAAATGGCCCTGATCTGCTCTTTTGAAACACCTCACGATGTACTGATCAGTATCGATGAACCGCCGACGAACCGCAGGGACTGAGCTTGTGACGCGCCGCGGTATGTGATGATCGGACCTATGAAGATCCGTAAGGCCGTCATCCCGGCCGCCGGTATCGGCTCCCGGCTGCTCCCGCTGACCAAGGCCATCCCCAAAGAGATGCTGCCGGTCGGCGACCAGCCGGTGATCGAGCACACGGTCCGCGAGCTGGTCGCCTCGGGCATCACCGACATCACCATCGTGGTCAGCGGCGGAAAATCGTTGATCCAGGACCACTTCCGCCCCAACCCGGCACTGGTGGCCCAGCTGCGCGCGGACGGAAAGACCGCCTTCGCCGACGCGGTCGAGGAGGTCGGTGAGCTGTCCCGGCTCGGCCACATCACCTATCTCGACCAGCACGGCCCGTACGGCAACGGCACCCCGGTGCTCAACGCCGCCCGCAATCTCGGCGACGAGCCGATGCTAGTGCTGTGGCCGGACGACGTGTTCGTCGCCGAGGTGCCGCGCGCCCAGCAGCTCATCGACGCCTACGAGGCCACAGGAGCCCCGGTGCTCGCGCTGATGCCGATGGACCCCGCCGAATCCCAGCGCTACGGCGTTCCGGTGGTGGCCGACGACCACGGCAGCGGCTTGCTGCGCATCACCGGACTGCGGGAGAAGCCGAAGCCGGAGGATGCGCCGTCGGATTTCGCCGCGATCGGCGGCTATGTAGTGACGCCCGGCATCATCGAGGAACTGCGCATCCAGACCGAGGCGTGGTATGAGCACCGGACCGGCGAGGTGTACCTGACCGACGCGATCAATGTGCACGCCGCGGGCAACCCGGTGTTCGGCCAGGTGATCCGTGGCCGCTGGTACGACACCGGTAACCCGGCAGACTACTTGGTCGCACAATTCGCCTCGGCGCTGGCGCATCCGCAGTACGGACCGCTGCTGCGCACGCTCGCCGAGGACCTCGGCAAGTGATAGACACCCGCACCCTCTGCCATATCCCATAGCGTGTGGCTATGCTGTCGCCGATTGCGATCGGTGACGCTTGTCACACCACGAATTGCTTCTCGTCGCCGATCCCGAGCTCGCTGTTTCTCCACGTTCCTGTTCGAGCAGAGAGGTGCGTTCGTGAGCATGATTCCGAGTCGTTGCATGCGTCACCTGGCCCTGATCGGCGGAGCCGCAATAGCCCTGATCGCGGCCGCCGCGGGCCCCGCAGYGGCCGAGCAGCAAACAGTGCAGCTGGGCTTCACCAACGGCAACTGCAGCAAGACCGTCATCCAGGCGAAGGCGCGAACGCGCGTCATCCTCGACGTGGTGACCGCGGGCAACCCGACAACCGGGGCGGCGCTGGCGATCCCGGACAAGGACGTCCAGCTGCCGCTGCCGGACACCTTCTACTGGACAGTGACCCGAGTGGACCTCGGCGTGAACCAGCCGGGGCCACTTCCGTTCCAGGTGGTATCGCCCCCGTGGTCCGGGAGCGCGGGCAGCGGCTGCCAGGGGGTCATCCAGTTCGACTGAGCCGCATGCGGTGCCACGCATACGGCCCGGATCCACACCTGTGGCAGGTCCGGGTCGTTCTCGTGCCAGCCAACGAGCACTCGGTCCGGATAACGCCGACTTCCGCTGAGCGACATCGTGTTCCGCCCCACGGTGTGCTCAGAAGCGACGGATGGCGTAGATGTCGAACTGCTCGAGCGGGGTGAAGCCGACCGGCACTCCCCAGTCGTACGCGTTGAGCACTTGGCCGCGGCCCGCATAGATGCCGACGTGCGAGCCGTCGCTGTTCAGCACCACCACATCGCCGAGCGAGAGGGCGCTGCGTGGGACCGCCACACCCACTTTCGCCTGCTGCCAGGTTGTGCGCGGCAGGCTGACCCCGACCTGCCGATACGCCCACTGGACCAGGCCTGAGCAGTCCCAGGCGAACGGCCCCGTGCCGCCCCATTGGTAGGGCTTTCCGATCTGTGTCAGGGCCGCAGCCAGCGCGCCGAGGCCGTAATAGCTGGGTATCGGCAGCGCGGCCGAGCCGCTGGCACTGCCGGATCCCGAGCCGGATCCGCCGCCCGGCCCGCTGCCGGAGGCACTGCCGGTGTCAGACCAGACCGGTCCGGCGAGGACGAATGTCGCGAGGGTCGATACCAAGAATCCGAGTACAACGCGGCGCAGCAATTTCCTTGTCACGTGCTCGCCCTTCCGTCGGCCTTGCTGACGGGCCGCCGTCCGACGGCCCCGGCTAACGCACGGCACCAGGGTGATCGCTCTGGAGCCGTAGTCACCGCGCCCGGCGAATACGAGCCCGGCGCAGCGCATTCAGGTAGGACAACTCCGCGAACAGGCACTGCCGCCCCAGGAGTTCACCCGAGTAACAGCAGCAACATGGCGATTATGCCGCGCACCCATGCGCTAAACCCCAGGATCAGCAAATTCTCAGCATGTGATCTAAATCACATCTTCAGGTGCGCCCCGACCCGCCGACCGGACATCTGGACGGCCGTCGACAGCACCTCCTCCGCGCGTGTACCTCATCCGGCTCGAGGAAGAGCGACTACAAATAGGACGGACCGTTCAAACAGCTCGGGGCGGGACCTTTCGGTTCCGCCCCGACCGGGTTCGCCCTCGGCCGTCAGGCCTTGGTGACCTTCGCCCGCACGCCACCGACGAGATCGGCGGCGTCAGGGCCGGCGTCGCCGAATATCACCGTGGTGGCGAGGATCTCGCCCGCGATCAGATCGCGGTGGGTTTCGGCCCACGCCGCCCGCGCGGTGGGGACGTCGAGAACCACGGTGATGCGGTCGGAGACATCCAGGCCGGAGGACTTCCTGGTCTCCTGCAGGTCTCGGATCAGGTCGCGGGCCCAGCCCTCGGCCTCCAGCTCCTCGGTGACCACCGAGTTCAGCACCACCAGACCCGCGTTGCCGGGCAGTGCCGAGGTGGACTCGGGCTCGGCCGCGACCAGGCGCTGGGTGTATTCCTCTGGCAGCAGGGTGATTCCGGCCGCGGTGACCACACCGTCGGCGTCCTCGGACCACTCCCCTGCCTTGACCGCCTTGATCACCGTCTGCACGTCCTTGCCGAGGCGCGGACCCGCGGCGCGGGCGTTGACCACCAACTCGAAGCGGCCGTGCACGTCCACGTCGGTGGTCAGATCCACCTTCTTGACGTTGACCTCGTCGGCGATGATGTCCGCGAACGGCGCCAACCGCTCGGCGTCGGCCGCGGCGATGGTGACCTCGGCCAGCGGCAGCCGCACCCGCAGGTTCTGTGCCTTGCGCAGGCTCAGCACCGTCGAGCACACCACGCGCACCTCGTCCATCGCGGCGACCAGTTCCGGATCATGAGGAAGCACACCCGCTGCCTTTTCGGGTCGCTCCGCAGGCTCCGCTCCCGCAGGCCAGTCAGCCAGATGCACCGAGTCACCGCCGGTCAGGCCGCGCCAGATGACCTCGGTGAGCAACGGCAGCAGCGGCGCGGCCAGCCGGGTGACCACCTCCAGCACCGTGTGCAGGGTGTCCACCGCGTCGCGGTCCTCGCTCCAGAACCTCGAACGCGACCGGCGCACATACCAGTTGGTCAGCGCGTCGGCGAACGAACGCAACTCCTCGCAGGCGCCGGCGATGTCGTAGACCTCCAACGCCTCGGTCATCACATCCCTGGTCTGCGCAAGCTTCGCCAGGATGTAGCGGTCCAGCACATTGGTCGAGTCCGTTCGCCACGAACCGGGCTTCGACGCGTACAGCTGCAGGAAGGTCCACGTGTTCCACAGCGGCCGCAGCGCGTGGCCGACGCCTTCGCGGATGCCGCGCTCGGTGACGATGAGGTTGCCGCCACGCAAGATCGGCGAGCTCATCAGGAACCAGCGCATGGCGTCGGAGCCATCCCGGTCGAACACCTGGTTCACGTCCGGGTAGTTGCCCTTGGACTTGCTCATCTTCAGTCCATCGTCGCCGAGCACGATGCCATGGGCGACAACGGTTTTGAAGGACGGGCTATCGAACAGGGCGGTGGAGAGCACGTGCAGGTTGTAGAACCAGCCCCTGGTCTGCCCGTTGTATTCGACGATGAAGTCGCCCGGGAAGTGGGTGTCGAACCAGTCGTTGTTCTCGAACGGATAGTGCACTTGGGCGAATGGCATCGAGCCGGACTCGAACCAGCAATCCAGCACCTCCGGTACCCGGCGCATGGTCGACTTGCCGGTCGGGTCGTCGGGGTTCGGCCGGGTGAGCTCGTCGATCATCGGCCGATGCAGATCAGCCGGGCGCACACCGAAGTCACGCTCCAGCTCGTCGAGAGAGCCGTATACGTCGACGCGCGGATAGGCCGGGTCGTCGGAGAGCCATACCGGGATCGGGCTGCCCCAGTAGCGGTTGCGGCTGATGTTCCAGTCCCGCGCGCCTTCGAGCCACTTACCGAACTGACCATCCCTCATGTGCTCGGGCACCCAGGTGATCTGCTTGTTCAGCTCGACCATCCGGTCACGGAAGGTAGTCACCGCGACGAACCAGGACGGCACCGCCATATAGATCAACGGCTGACCGGAGCGCCAGCTGTGCGGGTAGGAGTGCTCGACAGTCTCGTGCCGCAGCAGCTTTCCCGCGGCCTTGAGGTCCTTGATGATCACCGGGTTGGCGTCGAACACCATCAGACCCTCGTACGGCGGCACCATCGAGGTGAACTTGCCGCCCGGATCCAACGGCTGCACCAGTTCGATTCCGTTGGCCGCGGCGACGTCCATGTCCTCCTCACCGAAGGCCGGCGCGAGATGCACGATTCCGGTGCCGGAATCGGTGGTCACGTAGTCGGCAGTGAGCACACGGTGCGCGTGCGGGTGGCCGAGGAAGAACTCGAACGGCGGAGTGTAGGACAGGTCGGCCAGCGCCGCGCCGTCGTACTCGCCGAGCACCTCGGGGTACTCGCCGAATTCCCGCGCGTAGTGCGAGACCCGCTCGGCGGCCAACAGATAGCGCTTGCCGTCGGCCGCGCGCAGGTGCACATATCGGATGTCGGGGTGCACCGCGATAGCCAGGTTCGAGGGCAGCGTCCACGGCGTGGTCGTCCAGATCAGCGCGTTGGCACCGTCGAGTTCTCGCAGCGGGTTGTCGGCGGGCACGTGCAGCACCATGTCGACGGTGACCGCAGGGTCCTGACGCATCTTGTACGCGTCATCGAGCCGGGTCTCCTGATTCGACAACGGCGTCTGCTCGTACCAGCTGTAAGGGAGCACCCGGAAGCCCTGATAGATCAGGCCTTTGTCGTAGAGCGACTTGAACGCCCACATCACCGACTCCATGAAGTCGGTATCCAGCGTCTTGTAGTCGTTGTCGAAGTCGACCCAGCGGGCTTGGCGCGTCACGTAGTCGCGCCATTCCCCGGTGTAGCGCAGCACCGACGATTTACAGGCCGCGTTGAATTCCGCGAGCCCCATTGCGTCGATCTGTGATTTGTCCGTGATACCGAGCTGCTTTTCCGCTTCGATTTCCGCCGGCAATCCGTGGCAGTCCCAGCCGAATCGGCGATCGACCCGCTTGCCGCGCATTGTCTGGAAACGCGGGACGAGGTCCTTCACATACCCGGTGAGCAAATGGCCGTAATGCGGCAGACCGTTGGCAAAGGGCGGACCGTCGTAGAAGACGAACTCCGATGCGCCGGAACGGTTTTCGATGCTTGTGCGGAAGGTGTCGGCGGCCGCCCATGCGTCGAGCACACGGCGCTCCATCTCGGGGAACGACGTCCCGTTGCCGACGCCGAGGTCGACCCGCGGGTACGCGCTGGTGCTGGAAGTGTGGTCCGCCATCGCGGATGCGTCTCCTCGTGCCGTGTCGTTGGCACGGGGACGATGACAGCGCCCGGTGCGCCGAAACCGCGGTACCACCCCGCTTGCCCGGCACAGGACGCGCCGGACCTCTCATTGGGAGCTGTGACGGGCTCACCCGTTCGGTTCTACTGAGCGCCCGACCCGAGGGCCGTACCGCTGTTCTTCCGAAGGCTCCCCGGTGATGGCCGGATCGACGCCGTATTCATGTTTGATTCTAGCCAGAGCGGTCAACCCCGTTGGCAGAGCAGGTTACCGTTTGGCATGACGACCAGGAGGCGGCGTGGATTCACCATCCGGCCTCCGCATAGACAGGGCGCTCACCAGCAGCAGAACAGCACCGGTGACGCACACCACGATGCATCCCCACGCCCAGAGCACCGATCCGGTGGTGAGCGCGGCCACGAGCAGGGCGAAGCCGATCGCGGCAAGGACGAGCGTCAAGACGAGCATGATGACCCCCAAGGCATGCCAGGCGGCTCGACAGTTCCTCTAATGGTATGAACTGCTGCGCTCGGAGCGAGGCGCGCTACTTGCCACCCTTGGCAAAGGAGGCGGGCGCGAGGTTGTTCGCCGTATTGGCGTCGGCGAATGCCTCGCCGCCGTCGACCGGGACGGCCGAGCCACGGTTCTCCAGCTCCTCGAGCTGCGACTCCAGATACGACTTCAAGCGCACCCGGTACTCCCGCTCGAACGTCTTGAGCTGCTCGATCCGGCCCTCCAGCACGGTTCGCTGCTGGGTGATGGTCGCCATGATCTCGGTGTGCTTACGCTCGGCGTCGGCCTGCAGCGCGTCGGCCTTCTCCTTGGCCTGGCGAAGCTGACTGTCCGACCGGGACTGCGCGTCCGACAGCATCGCGTCCGACTTCTGACGGGCGTCAGCGATCATGGCCTCCGACCGAGTTCTGGCGTCACCAACCAAGCGTTCCGAATTCGCCCGTGCATTCGACAGCAGGTTCTCCGCCTCGACCTTGGCGTCGCTGGTCAGCCGATCCGCCATCTCCTGGGCGAGGCTGAGCACCTTGGCGGCCTGCAGGTTCGCGTCCGCGCCCGGCGCGTCCTTGGCCACCGGCGCCTGCATCGGAGCGGGCGGCGCGACCGGAATCGGGGGCTTGATCGGTTCCGGCGGCGGCGCCTGCGGCACCGGGGGCTTCGCGGTGTTCACCGCGCCAGGACCCCGATTCTTCTTGGCGTCGGCCAGTTCCGCGTCCAATTCGGCGACCCGCTGGCGCAGATCGGCGTTCTCCTCGATCAGACGCGAGAGCTCCTGCTCCACGAGATCCAAGAAGGCGTCGACTTCATCCTCGTTGTAGCCGCGCTTCCCGATCGGTGGTTTGCTGAACGCGACGTTGTGCACATCGGCTGGGGTCAGCGGCATGGAAGGATCCCTTCACGCGTCTTTTGGAGATCTAGCAAGCTGTCGTCTCGGCCCATTCTGTCACACCGGAGCTACCGGTTGCCCGAGCCTGCCCACGATCGACATCAAGATGAACACGATGAAAAGCAGGACCATTATCGACAGATCCAGGCGAATTCCCCCCAGTGACACCGGAGGTATCAATCGCCTCAGAAGTTTCACCGGAGGGTCGGTGATCGTGAAGATCACCTCCAGCACGACGACCACGACACCGGTCGGGCGCCAGTCACGGGCAAAGCTGCGGATGAACTCGACGATCACTCGGCTGATCAGCAACAGCCAGAAGATGAACAGTACGAAGTACAGCACCGCGAACAAGGCCACGACTTCACTCTGCCGCAAAAATCGCGTCGCGCAAAATGACCGCGCCGAACCACGGGCAACCGGTCTGCTTCACCCCCCACATCACGACCTTATTTCTGGTTGTAGAAGCCGGTCTCGGCGATACGTCGGCGTTCTTCGGCCGATACATCGACATCGGCCGGTGAGAGCAGGAACACTTTCGTCGCGACTTTGTCGAAGGAGCCACGCAGAGCAAACGCCAAGCCCGCGGCGAAGTCGACCAGACGCTTGGCGTCGGCGTTGCTCAGCTCGACCAGGTCCATGATCACCGGGTTGCCCTCGCGGAAGCGCTCGCCGATGATCCGTGCCTCGCTGTAGTCGCGCGGGCGCAGCGTCGTGATCTTGGACAAGGGGCCTCCGTCCTCGAAGATCCCGGGCCGCCGCACCGGGGCGGGCTCGGGACGCACGCGCTCCTCCAGCCTGCGCTCCTCGGCGTCGGGGTCGACGGCGAGCGCCCCCCGGGTGGCTCCGCGTAGCACCGGCGCGCTCCCGCCCGCACGGAACCGGCCCGACGGGGCGGACTCGATCCGGGTGGGACGTCGCGACGCCTCGTACCGGTCGGCACCGTAGGGCTCGTCGACGTAGTCGTCGCGCCGCGACACCGGGTACCCCGCCTTGTACGGCGACTTGTAGGCGGGCTCCGGGTATTCGACGTCATCGAAACGGTCTGCTCCGTAACGATCTTCGCCGTAACGATCGGCATAGCCGTCCCGGTCGGAGTAGTCACGGGGCCTCGGCCGGCGCGCGCCGCGCTCGTCCGCGCCGCGGGGGGCACGATCGTCGACGTAGTCGTCTTCGTAATCCTCGAGCGGAACCATGCCGAAGTACGCCTTGAACTTGTGCAGCGTGCTCATGACTGCGCCTCGCTGTCGCTCGGCTCCGTCATGACCACGATGGTGGCTGCGTCGATTATTCGCTCGCTGCGCTCGCTCATTCTGGTCGACCTTCCTTCGGCCCCGGTGGCGGCCGGGTGTTGAAGTCTTGCTCAGCCCCTCGCCAGTCCCAAGCATATGTGTCGAATGTGACTGATGAGGTTTCTTTGCTACGCCGAGGTTATCGGCCGAGCGCCCATCAAGGCGGTACCGACACGCACAACCGTCGAACCGTGTTCGATCGCCGATTCCAGATCGCCGGACATTCCCGCGGAAAGTTCCGTCGCGTCCGGATGATCGGCCAGTAGCAGAGTGTGCAACATCGCAATTCGTGCGAATGCCGCATCAGACTCCGCCCCCAAGGGCGGAATGGCCATCAGACCGGACAGCCGCAATCCCGGCGCGGCGGCGACCTGTTCGGCGAGCGCGGCGAGATTGTGCGCAGGCACACCGCCTCGTGTGGCGTCGTCGTCCAGGCTCACCTGGAGCAATACTCGAACCGGACCGGTACGATCCCCGGCGTCCAACGCGGCCCGCGCACCGGCGTCAAGGGCGGTTGCCAGACGTTCGCTGTCGACCGAGTGGACGGTGTGCGCCCAGCGGGCCACGACCTTCGCTTTGTTCCGTTGCAGCCGCCCGATCATGTGCCAGCTGATGTCGGCGAGTCCTTCGTCACGCAATACCACCACCTTGGTGGTGGCTTCCTGCTCGCGCGACTCGCCGAACTCTCGTCGACCGAGCCGATGCAGGATCGCCACATCGGAGGCGGGGAAGAATTTCGTCACCGGCAGCAGCCGCACGGAGCCCGGAGCCCGGCCGGCCGCTGCGCAGGCCGCGTCGACCCGCGCGAGCAGACCCGACAGGTTGGCCTTCAGCTCGGCGGTTCTGGCCGCCTGCGTGTCGGACACCGCAGTCTCGGCCTCGGCGCTCATCGGGGCACCTCGCTGATGCTCGGCTCCGTCGTGCGCGACTGCGCCCTGGGCTCTCGGCTCACTCGCTGACGCTCCCTCACGCTATGGCCTCCCGCCAAATCACCCCGCCGATCCGGCCGGTCGGGGCTCCACGACGATGGCTGAACAGCGTGCGGTCCTCGATCGTGCAGCGCGGGTCGACGGCGACCGCGGCGACCCCGGCCTCGGTGAGCTGCCGGGAGATTCCGGCGCGCAGGTCGAGCGCGGGGGTGCCGCGGACGGTGGTGGTGGCGCTGCCGGGCAAGTGCGCCTCGACGTCGTCGCGCATCGCGGCGGGAACTTCGTACTGGCGGCCGGAGGCGGCAGGCCCGAGGAAGGCGCCGATGCGGTCGAGGCGCGCACCGACGGACACCATGGCGTCGAGCACGCGCGGAACGATGCCGATGCGGGCGCCGATGCGTCCGGCGTGCACCGCCGCGATCACGCCCGCCTCGTCGTCGGACAGCAGAATGGGGACGCAGTCGGCGGTGAGTACCACGAGCGCGAGACCTGCCACGGTGGTGACCAGGGCATCAGTCGCGGGAACAGGCTGCTGCCTCGGGCCGTCGACGATTTCCACGTTGCGACCGTGGATCTGTTCCATCCACACCAGGCGGTCGGGCGTCAGGCCGATCCCTTGGGCCAGCCGATCCCGATTGCGCCGCACCGCCGCTGGATCGTCACCGACATGGTCGCCTAGGTTGAACGAGTCGTACGGCGGCGCCGAGAAGCCCCCCGCCCTGGTCGTCGTGACCCGTCGAACAGTCGTAGTCGCCGCAACAGTCATGAAACGAGCCTAGTGGCGCTGGGCGAGCGCCGAGGAAATGCCCACGTCGGGCCGGATTGGTCCCCCGCACTGTCTTCGGATCACGAAACGCACTCCCCCTGCGCCGACGTTCACGATATCGCTTGCCCCACCCAGGACACCGACCCAAGGTGCCCCGCGCATCCCGGCAAAGGCCGGGAGCTCACCATAACTCCGAGCTCGGGTCCGGCTTTCGCCGGAACCACTGTCCAGCCTGCTAGCCCCTCCGCATGAACGACGGCACGTCCACATCGTCGTCATCGTCGCCGTCGGCGTCCGGCGGCTGGATGTGCGAGCGCGAGTTGTTCGCGACCGTCGGCTCGGACAGCGGGCGCGGCCGTTCGGTGTCGCGATAGCTCGGCACCGCGCCTCGACTGCTGGTGCTCGCCGTCGTGTCGGTGCTGCGCGCCGCGACCTCGCTGCTGCGGCTCTGCCCGATCTCGCCGGACCGCGCCGAACCGATGGTGCTCCGGCTCGTGGTGTCGAAGGTGCGCCGGGCGGGGCCGCCGCCGTCGAAGCCCGCGGCGATCACGGTGACCCGCACCTCGTCGCCGAGCGAGTCGTCGATCACCGTTCCGAAGATGATGTTGGCCTCGATGTGCGCGGCCTCCTGCACCAGTGACGCCGCCTCGTTGATCTCGAACAGGCCCAGATCCGACCCGCCCGCGATCGACAGCAGCACACCGTGCGCGCCGTCCATGGACGCCTCGAGTAGCGGCGAGTTGATCGCCGCCTCGGCCGCTTTCACCGACCGGCCTTCGCCGCGCGAAGAACCGATGCCCATGAGGGCACTGCCCGCGCCCGACATCACGCTCTTGACGTCGGCGAAGTCGACGTTGATCAAGCCGGGGGTGGTGATCAGGTCGGTGATGCCCTGAACACCGTTGAGCAGCACCTCGTCGGCGGAGCGGAACGCGTCCATCAGGCTCACCGCCGCGTCGCCGAGCTGCAGCAGCCGGTCGTTCGGAATAACGATGAGTGTGTCGCAGGACTCACGCAGCAGGTTGATGCCTACCTCGGCCTGATTGCCGCGCCGCTTGCCCTCGAACGAGAACGGCCGCGTCACCACACCGATGGTCAGCGCTCCGAGCTTGCGCGCGATCTGCGCGACGACCGGGGCACCGCCGGTACCGGTGCCACCGCCCTCGCCCGCAGTGACGAAGACCATGTCGGCGCCCTTGAGCACCTCTTCGATCTCGTCCTTGTGGTCCTCGGCGGCCTTACGGCCGACTTCGGGATCGGCGCCGGCTCCGAGACCGCGGGTGAGCTCGCGGCCGACGTCGAGTTTGACGTCGGCATCGCTCATCAGCAGGGCCTGCGCGTCGGTATTGACCGCGATGAACTCGACACCTTTGAGTCCCTGTTCGATCATCCGGTTGACGGCATTCACACCGCCGCCGCCGATACCGACGACCTTGATCACCGCAAGGTAGTTGTGCGGGGGCGTCATGGGCTCTCGCCTTCCTTCGATCTAAAGCCTGTCGTTTCCGGATTCTCGGCACGCTGCCTTTTCGACCCGATCCGTGGGTCGGGTCGCTTCAGGGAAGCGAACCGCGGCTCGGGCAAACCCTAAACCTCAACCATAGGGTTAGCGTAATGTCAAGTATCCGACTGGTGCGGAACGCTATTCGCAGCCGACGCGATACGCGCGCAGGCGCGCCGAAACGAGAGTCAGAATCTTGTGTGATCCCGCTCGTCTCGCCGCTCCACACGTCGTATGGTGAACGGTTGCCCCCCGGGCCCCTTCTCGGCGTCGGAACTCGTCCCGGACCACCGAAAATTCCCTGGGCACAATGGGTGTGGATCACTTTACCGTGACCAGATTCGGACTCGAAACATCGAACACCGTTCCGGGGCGCGTCAACAGCGGTAACACGACCGCCGACTTGCGTTCGGCGTCATCAGCCCCGCCCCAGAGTACCGTGCGACCGTCCTTCAGATTCAGCGAAATATCCGAAATGGACCGTGCGACAACCTCACCCACCTGGATACCCAGTGCAGTGGGCACAATGGCGAGCACCGAAACCGCGGCGCGCGTCACCGGGTCGTCGCTGCCCGGATGATCGGTGACCAACTTCGGCACGCCGATCGGCGCGGCCTCGATCGCGAATTCCACGCTCTGCGCGTCCAGTAGATGCGCGCCCTGCGGGCTGCCGTAGAACAACACCGGAACGCGCTCCACGACCGTCACCCGGACCGTGGACGGAAATACCCGCCGCACCCGCGCCGTGTGCACTCTCGGAATGCCCGCAACCCGCCGGGCGATCTCGGTGGTGTCTATCCGCAGCATGGAGCGACCGGACGGAATTTCGACCAGATCGCGCACCTGTTGTTCGGGCACCGCGGACACGCCCTCGATCCGTACGGTGCGCACCGAGAACACCGGCGTGAACCAAACGACAACGCCGACCGCTGCAAGAACGCACACGCTCAGCAATGCCCACCATCGAATTCGGCGCCATTCGCCCGCGGCGAACCGATCAGCCGCGGATCGCCCGACCCCGCGCACCCCGGGTCACCGTCCGTACTGGGGCCGCGCCCGTAGCCCGTCGAGGATCTGGCTGCCGAGCATCGTCACATCGCCCGCACCCATGGTGATCACCACATCGCCCGGCAGGGCCAGGCCCGCGACCTGACGACCGACCCGGGACATATCCGGCTGGTAATGCACCGGTTTCGTAACCGCCTGGGCCACCAGTGCGCCGTTGACGCCGGGCAGCGGCTTCTCCCGCGCGCCATAGACATCGAGCACGACGACCTCGTCGGCCAAGCTCAGCGCGGTGCCGAAGTCCTGTGCGAACGTTGCGGTGCGGCTGTAGAGATGCGGCTGGAAGACCACGATCACCCGCCCCTGCCGGGACCGGGCGCCGTCGCGGGCTTCCTGCTGGACCAGTTCGGCGGCGGCGCCGAGCACGGCGCGCACCTCGGTCGGGTGATGGGCGTAGTCGTCGAAAACCCGCACGCCATTCTCCCGTCCGGCGAACTGGAACCGGCGGTGCACGCCCCCGAAACCCTCCAGGCCCTGGATGATCTCGCCCATGTCAGCACCGGCGGCACGGGCCGCGAGCAGGGCGGCGAGCGCATTGAGCGCCATGTGCCTGCCCGGCACCGACAGCCGCAGAGTGCGCGGCGCGGCCTCGTCGGCGAGCTGGAACTGGGCGATGCCCCCGACGTCACGCGGCTCCCAGCTGTGCAACCGGGCGCCCACCGCGACCGGCGCATCGGCGAGATCGCCCGATCCGTAGCCGAGCACCTGGACGTTCTTCGCGGCCAGCCGCGCACCTACCCGTTCGGCCAGCGCCCGCGAGCCCGGATCGTCCAGGCACACCACCAGCAGTCCGCCCGGGGCAAGGCGGTCGGCGAAGTCGTCGAAGACTTGGACGTAGGCCTGGTCGGAGCCGAAGAAATCCAGGTGATCGGACTCGATGTTGGTGACCACCGCGACGTCCGGGTCGTACTGCAGCAGCGAGCCGTCGCTCTCGTCGGCCTCGGCCACGAAGATGTCCCCGGTGCCGTGGTGGGCATTGGTGCCCGCCTCGTTCAGCTCGCCGCCGACCGCGAAGGACGGGTCGAACCCGCAGTGTTGCAACGACACGATCAGCATCGACGTGGTCGAGGTCTTGCCGTGCGTGCCAGAGACGAGCAACGTGCGATGCCCTCGCATCAGCGCGGCGAGCACAGCCGGGCGCAGCAACACCGGGATGTCGCGCCGATTCGCCTCCACCAGTTCCGGATTGGTCTTCGGGATGGCCGCGTAGGTGGTGACCACCGCGGTCGGGCCGCCCGGCAGCAGGTCGAGCGCGGTCGCGTCGTGGCCGATCCGCACCTGCGCACCCCGGGCGCGCAGCGCGAGCACGCCGCGGCTCTCCTTGGCATCGGAACCCGAGACCGCGCCGCCGCGGGCGAGCAGAATACGGGCGATCCCGGACATCCCGGCCCCGCCGATACCCACCATGTGCACCCGAGCCAGCTCCAGTGGCAAAGCGGAACGTTCGGTGGTGGTCTCCGCTCCCACCCCGTTCCCCGTGGTATCGCTCACGACTGCACCTCGCCGGCGCTCGGCTCCATCGCGCGCGAGTGCGCGCTGTGCCCATGATTCACTCGCTGACGCTCGCTCACCGGCGCGCCACCTCCATCGCGATCCGCGCCACCTCGTCGGCGGCGTCGCGGTGCCCGGCGCCTGCGGCGGCCCGGCCCATCTCGATCAGCCCTGCGGGATCCATGAGCAGCGGAATCACCTCATCGGTCACATACTTGGGCGTCAGTTCCGAATCGGGGACAATTCTGCCACCCCCCTGGCGCACCACCGGTCTCGCGTTGAGTTCCTGCTCCCCGTTGCCGTGCGGAAGCGGCACGTAGAACGCGGGCAGCCCGACTGCGGAGACCTCCGCGACCGTCATCGCGCCCGACCGGCAGACCACCGCGTCGGCGGCGGCATAGGCGAGGTCCATCCGGGAAAGGTACGGCACCGCCACATAGCGGGAGCCGCCCGCGCCGGAATCGGCGGATTCGGCAAGCGCGAGCGTGTTCTTGGGCCCATGCGCGTGCAGCACCGAGATGCCTGCCGCGGCGAGCTGCGGTGCGGCGGCGGACACGGCCTCGTTCAGGGTTCGCGCACCCTGAGAACCGCCGAATACCAACAGCACCGGCCCTTCGGGGGGCAGACCGAAGTGGGCGCGCGCCTCCGCACGCAGCGCGGCACGGTCCAGGCTCGTAATCGATTCGCGCACCGGAATGCCGATGACCTGGGCGTTCCCCAGGCCCGAATCCGGAACGGCGGCAAGCACCCGCGCGGCGCGGCGCGCACCGATCATGTTCGAGATGCCCGCTTTGGCATTTGCCTCGTGCACCACTACCGGCACCGCACGCCGACGGCGCAGCACGCCCGTGCCCGCGGCGAGATACGCGGGTAGGGCCACATATCCGCCGAAGCCGATGATCACGTCGGCGTCGACCGCATCGATCACCGCTCGGGTCCTGGCCACCGATGCCCGCACCCGTCCGGGCAAGCGCACCAGATCGGCGGTGGGCTTGCGCGGCAACGGAACCGGGGGAATCAGCTCGAGGGGATAGCCACGGTCCGGAACCAGGCGGGTCTCCAGCCCGCGTTCGGTGCCCAGCGCCGTCACCCGGATCGAATCGTCGAGCCGTCGCAATGCGTCCGCCACCGCCAGTGCCGGCTCGATGTGGCCCGCCGTACCGCCGCCCGCGACGATTACCGAGATCACCTAGATCTTCCCCGTTCTCTTGCGTGATTGACCGGATAACTGGGTTCCCATGCCCTGGTGGCGCGTGCCGAGCTGGTGCCACGGCTCTCGGGCGACCGGCGCCGCGCCGGCGCCGCGCCGGAAGCCGCACGCTCGCCAGTCGGTAGCGCCGATGACCTGCGGGCAGCAGGCGACCTGCCGCGCTGGGCGGTCCCGGCGCGGGCCGCGCTCGCCCGGTAGACCTCGGGTTTGGGCAGCCGCAGCAGTCTGCTGAACCGACCATCCTGCCCGGCGTGCAGCGCCGCCACCGCCTCCGGCTCGTGCCTGGCCGCGTTCGCGATGATGCCGAACATGAACAGCGTGATGGCCAATGACGACCCGCCCGCGGAGACCAGCGGCAGCTGCAAGCCGGTCACCGGGAGCAGGCCGACCACGTAGCCGATGTTGATCAGCGCCTGCGCGGTAATCCAGGTCGTCGCGGTTGCGGTGAGCAGCCGCAGGAACGGATCCACCGAGCGGGCGGCGATGCGCAGACCGGTGTAGACGAACAGCGCGAACAGGCCGAGCACCAGCGCGCAGCCCAGATAGCCGAGCTCTTCGCCGATGATCGCGAAGATGAAGTCGTTGTGCGAGTTGGGCAGGTAGCTCCACTTGGCCCGGCTCTGTCCTAGGCCGCGGCCCCAGATGCCACCGTCGGCCAGCGAGTAGAGCGCTTGGCGCGCCTGGTAGTTGATGCCCTGCGGGTCGTCACCCGGATTGAAGAACGCGCGCATCCGATCCGAGCGATAGCCGGCGGACAGCGCGAGCACCCCGGCGGCGATCGCGCCGGACAGTGCGATCGTCACGAACAGCCGCACCGGCAGACCACCGAACCACAGCAGTGCCGCGAGCACCACGCCGAGCGCGATGGTGGTGGACAGATTCGGCTGCAGCACGACGAGCAGGCATACCAGCAGACCGGCGGGGACCAGCGGAACCAGCATGTCCTTGAGGCTCGCGTGCTCGGAACGGCGGGAGACCAGCAGGTGCGCGCCCCACACCACCAGCGTCACCTTCACGATTTCCGACGGCTGCACCGAGACCGGCCCGAGCATCAACCACCGCCGTGCACCCTGAACCTCCGACCCGATGCCGGGGATGAGCACCAGCAGCAGCGCCAGCACCGACAGCGCGAACAGCGGGAACGACCACTGCCGCAGCCGGCGCAGCGGGATACACAGCGCAAGATAGAACAGCACGGTCCCGACCGCGGCGAACATGGCCTGCTGAATGAACAGCGAGTAGGCCGATCCGCCGTCCGCGTACGCCTCGACACTGGAGGCCGACAGCACCATCACCAGGCCGAGCACGGTGAGCAGGGTAGCGATGGTGACCACCAGATGGAACGACGCGAGTGGCCGCGCGAGCCAGGCCCCGAACCGAGTGGCCGCCGTACGTTTGCGCCGCGCCGATTCCGTCATAGCCGCCGCCCGATGTCCCCGTCTTCCAGGGCATGCACCGCCGCGGCGAAGCTGCGGCCCCGGTGCGTGTAGTCGGCGAACATGTCCAGTGACGCGGCGGCGGGAGCCAGCAGCACGGTGTCGCCGCTGCGGGCGAATCCGGCCGCCGCGCGCACGGCGTGGGCCATCACGGCGTCGGCCGCGGCGGTTCTCGACGCTTCGTCACCCATCTCTGCATCGTCTCCCGCGAGCAGCTCGACGACCGGGACCTCGGGCGCGTGTCGCGCCAACACGGCCGCGATCACCGGCGCGTCGGCGCCGATCAGCACCGCAGCGACCAGCCGGTCGGCGACCTCCTCGACCAGGTCCTCGACGTGCGCGCCTTTGAGCTGTCCACCGGCCACCCAGATCACCTGCGGGTGCGCCAGGATCGATGACCGCGCGGCATGGGGGTTGGTGGCCTTGGAGTCGTCGACGAACTCGACACCGGCCAGCTCCCGCACGAATGCGGCACGGTGCGGGCCGACCTTGTGCTCGATCAGGCCCTCGCGAACGAACTGCGGTGCGACGTCGATCGCCCTGGTCAGCGCGGACGCGGCGAGTGCGTCGGCGACACCGGCGGGGCCGGGCGGGCTGATGTCGCCGACCTCGGCGAGGATGGCGGCCTTGGTGAACGCGCGATCGAGCAGCTTGCCGTCGACTACGCCGAGTTCGCCGTCGGCGGGCACGCCGATGCGGAAGCCCACCGTCCTGCGCGCCTTGGACTTGCGCGCCAGCGAGGCCGCGACGGGATCGTCCAGACCGACCACGCCGACGCGGCCGACCAGCGCCCGCGCCTTCGCTGCGGCGTACGCGTCCAGACCACCGTGCCAATCCAGGTGATCCTCGGCAACGTTGAGCACTACCCCCGCCTCCGGGCGCACCGACGGCGCCCAATGCAGCTGGAACGATGACAGCTCGACCGCGAGCACCTGCGGGCCGGGACTACGCCGCAGGGCGTCCAGGATCGGAAGGCCGATGTTGCCGCAGGCGACGCTGGCGATACCTGCCGCGCGCAGGATCGCGTGGGTCATCTGCGTGGTCGTGGTCTTGCCGTTGGTTCCGGTGACGACCAGCCATTTGCGGACCGGGCCGTAGATCCTGGCCTGATCGACCCACCAAGCGAATTCGACGTCACCCCACACCGGCGTGCCCTCGGCCACCGCGGAGGCGAGCACCGGCGAGTCCGGCCGCCAGCCCGGGCTGGTGATCACCAATGCGAACCGGCTCCAGTCCGCGGATTCCAGCTCGGCGCAGGTGGCCACATCCAGTCCGAGCTCCGCGGCTTCGGACAGCGCCGCGGCGCCGCCGTCGGTGACCACCGGACGCGCGCCGATATCGCGCAGCGGTTCGACCAGCGAGCGCCCGGAAACGCCCCAGCCGGCGACCAGAACATCACGGCCGCGGAGGAATTCGAGCATGGGCCCCGGTGAACGTAGTGCTTTCGGAGAATGTTCGACCATCTCGTTCACCCGACCGCAGAGAGGTATTCGCTGTAGAACAAACCGAGACCGACGGCCGAGGCCATCGCGGCCAACAGCCAGAACCTGATGATCACGGTCGTCTCGGCCCACTTGCTGAGTTCGAAATGATGATGGAACGGCGCCATCTTGAACAACCGGTTACGCGTCGTACGGAACACCGCGACCTGCAACACCACCGACGCCGTCTCGGCAACGAACAGCGCGCCGATGACGATCATCAGCAGCTCGGTCCTGGTGGTGATGGACAAACCGGCGAGCATGCCACCCAATGCCAGCGAACCGGTGTCACCCATGAAGATCTTGGCCGGGGCGGCGTTCCACCACAGGAAGCCGACGCACGCGGCGGCGCCCGCAGCGCACACCAGTGCGAGATCCAGCGGATCGCGAACGTTGTAGCAGCCGGTCTCCGGCTTGGTCTCACACGCGTGGTAGTACTGCCAGAACGTGATGATCACGTACCCGCCGAGCACCAGGCTCATCGATCCGGCAGCCAGTCCGTCCAGTCCGTCGGTGAGATTCACCGCGTTGGACCATGCGACCACCACGAAGCACACGAAAACCAGGAACACGACAACGCCCATGGTCACCGTGCTGATGTCACGCACGTAGGACAGGTGCCTGCTGGCTGGGGTCAGCCCGCCCGCGCCGCGGAACTGCAACGCGAGCACGCCGAAGATCACGGCTGCGGACAGCTGACCGAGATATTTGCCCGCCGCGGTCAACCCCAGGTTGCGCTGCTTACGGATCTTGATGAAGTCGTCCACGAAGCCCACCGCGCCGAGGGCGGTCGCCAGACCGAGAACCAGCAACGCCGACGCCGACGGTCCCTCGGCGTCGTAACCGATGCCGATCAGATGAGAGCCCAGATATCCAGCCCATAGTCCGACCAGAATGGCAACGCCACCCATGGTGGGGGTGCCGCGCTTGGCCTGGTGGCTGGCGGGGCCGTCCACCCGAATCTCCTGGCCGAAACCCTGCTTGGCGAACATCTTGATCAACAGCGGGGTGAGCAGGATCGAGACCGTCAGCGCGATCGCCGCGGCAAAGAGAATCTGCCTCATCCTGCTGCCTCCGTGTCATGTCCCGCCCCGCTGCCCGTCGCGCCGCCGCGCCGGCCTGCCACGGAACCCGCCTCGGTCAGATGTTCGGCGACCTCCCACAGGCCCACCGATTTCGATGCCTTGACCAGCACCACGTCACCCGCCGTGACTTCCTCGTCGAGCAGAGCGATCGCCGCCTCGATATCCGGTACGAGGACCGACTCCTCGCCCCATGACCCTTCCATCACCGCTCCCTGGTGCAGCGCGCGGGAGGGCCTTCCGGTGCCGACCACCACCACGCGGCTGACGTCGAGCCGCACGGCGAGCCTGCCGATCGCGTCGTGTTCGAGGACGGATTCCGCACCGAGTTCGCCCATCTCGCCGAGCACGGCCCAGCTGCGGCGCGGCGTCTCGCCCGCGCGCGCCATGCTCACCAGCGCTTTCAGTGCGGCGCGGACCGAGTCCGGGTTGGCGTTATAGGAGTCGTTGACCACGGTGATCCCGTCGGCGGTCGTCCGCACGTCCATCCGCCGGGCCGACGCGGCGTGCGCACCGGACAGCGCGCGCACCGCGGTGTCCAGATCCGCCCCGCATTCCAGTGCGACCGCGAGCGCGGACAGCGCGTTGCCGACATGGTGTTCGCCGTGCACGGCCAACCGCACCGGGGCGGCGCCCGCAGACGTGTGCACGGTGAACTCGGCCCGAGCCTGGTCGTCGAGCCGGATGTCGGTGGCGCGGATGTCGGCATTCCCGGCCTGCCCGACGGTCAGCACGCGTGCCGATGTGCGCGCGGCCATCGCGGCGACCTGGGGATCGTCGGCGTTGAGCACAGCGAGCCCGGTCGAGGGCAGCGCCTCGACCAGCTCGCCCTTGGTCTTGGCGATGGCTTCCCGGCTGCCGAACTCGCCGAGATGAGCGGTGCCGACGTTGAGCACCACCCCGATGCTCGGCGGCGCCACTTCGGCCAGCGCGGCGATGTGGCCCGGACCGCGGGCGGACATCTCGAGTACCAGGAAGCGGGTCTCGGCGTCGGCGCGCAGCGCGGTCCAGGGGTGGCCCAGCTCGTTGTTGAACGATCCCGGCGGGGCGATCACGGGCCCGAGCGGGGCCAGCACCGCGGCCAGCAAATCCTTCGTGGAAGTCTTGCCGGAGGAGCCGGTGACGCCGACGACGGTGAGACCACCGTCCGCGACGAGGCGCGACACGCTCGCACGCGCCAACGCCGCGAGCGCTGCGAGCACAGCGGCGCCGGAACCATCCGAATCATGGGACAGCGCAACCGAATTCGCGGGCACCGAGCCTGGGTCGGGAGCGACAACGATGGCGGGCACACCCACCGGCCGTGCCGCGAGAACCGCGACCGCACCCGCGGCGATCGCCGCACCCGCGTAGTCGTGGCCGTCAGAGCTCGCCCCCGGCAGGGCCAAGAAAAGATCACCGGAACCGATTCGGCGCGAATCGAATTCGGCCGCGCCGGTCACTCGCACCTCCGGGTCGGGAACGTCGTGCAGCGTGCCGCCGACGACGTCCGCGATCTCCCGCAGTGTCATCTCGATCATGAAACCGTCAAGTCCTCCGCGTGGTTACCTTGCGGACTTCGTCTTTCCAATGCGGCCGCGAGCACCTCGCGGTCATCGAACGGATGCTTCACGCCCTGGATCTCCTGCCCTGCCTCATGTCCCTTGCCCGCGATCAGCACCACGTCGCCGGGGCGCGCCCATGTCACCGCTGCCGCAATCGCTTCGGCCCGATCACCGATCTCGCGCACCTCGCCGCGCTCCACCTCCGGCACGTCCATCGCTCCCGAGCGCATGGCGGCGCGGATGGCCGCCGGGTCCTCGGTGCGCGGGTTGTCGTCGGTGATGATCAGCAGATCGGCGCCCCGCGCGCCGACCGACCCCATCAGCGGTCGCTTGCCCGCGTCGCGGTCACCGCCCGCGCCGACGACCACGGCGAGCCGTCCCACGGGGCCCACGGCGAGATGTCCACGGAGCGTAGCGATCACGGACTGCAGCGCCGCGGGCTTGTGCGCGTAGTCGACGATCGCCAGGAAGTCCTGTCCGCGCTCGACTCGCTGCATCCGGCCCGGCACGTCCACGGTGGCCAGGGCGGGAGCGGCGACCGACGGCTCGACCCCCGCCGCGGCGCACACGGCGACCGCGAGCAACCCGTTGGCGATGTTGTAGTGGCCGGGAAGCCGCAGCCGCACGGAAACATTCCCCTGCGGACCGGAGGCCGTGAAATCCTGCTCGCCGCCGTGCGCCGACACCGCGCCGGAAACGCTCCAGTCGGCGGATCGCTTGGTGGACACGGTGATCGGACTCGCGACAACCTCGGTGAGCCGCCGCCCCCACTCGTCGTCCACGCAGATCACCGCGGCGCGTGCCGCCACCGGCGAATCCGGTTCGAACAACCTGCGTTTGGCGGCGAAGTAGTCCTCGAAGTCGGCGTGGAAATCCAGGTGGTCCTGGGACAGGTTGGTGAACGCGCCGACCGCGAACCGCACACCGTCCACCCGGCCCAGCGCCAGTGCGTGGCTGGACACCTCCATGATCACCGCGTCCACGCCCTGCTCGACCATCAGTGCGAACATCGCGTGCAGTTGGGGCGCCTCCGGGGTGGTCAGCGCGCTGGGCACCCGCCTGCCGCCGATCCTGGTCTCGATCGTCCCGATCAGCGCCGTGGACAGCCCAGCGGCGGCCAGACCGGCCTCCACCAGATAGGAGGTCGTCGTCTTGCCCGAGGTCCCGGTGATCCCGATGATGCGCAACCGCTCGGACGGGTTGCCGTAGATCGCCGCCGACAGGTCCCCGAGCACCCTGCGCGGGTTCTCCCGCACCAGCACCGGCACGTCCAGCTCCCGCGCCGACTCCGCGCCCGCCGCGTCGGTCAACACCGCGACGGCGCCCCGCGTGACCGCGTCCCGCACGAAGCGGGCGCCGTGCGACCGGGCACCGGGCAGCGCGGCGAACAGATCACCGGGCAGCACGGCGTTCGAGCGCTGCTCGATGCCGGTGATCGACACCCCACGCGCAGCCGGATCGAGGCTCGTTCCTGGCCCGATGACGGCGGCCAGCGACGCCAGCGGCGTTGTCGGCGAGTGCTCTGGCCGCAATGCGCGCGGTTGACCGGACTGCACAGAAACCAGGCTCCTTTCGGGGGCAGCGATCGACGTGTCAGGTTACCGGCGACCGATCACGGCGGGACCATGCGCCCCACCGCAAAGTGGTAGGTCACCACCGAACCCTACGGGCTCCGCCATCCCGCGCGTGCCGCGCCACGCGGCACATGTGAGGCCCCCGGCAGGGCCGGGGTGAGCACGGATCGAGCGGGGTGGCCGAATCACCCCGCCTGGAGCACGAAACGCTTGGAGGGCCCCGGCGACGGAGGAATGCGATCACGTTGCAGCGCCCACGAGGCGATGTTATGGAACAGCGGCGCCACCGAACCACCACCGCTGCCGTCGGAGCTGCGTTCGGGCGCATCGAGCATGAGGCCGATCACGTAGCGCGGATTGTCGGCGGGGACCATACCCGCGAAAGTGATCCAGAACGACGATGTCGAATAGCATTGACAGTCCGGGTCGACCTTCTGTGCGGTCCCGGTCTTGCCCGCCACCTGGTAGCCCGTGACGGCCGCGGGCCAACCTGTGCCGTTCTGGTTGGCGTTCATCGCGTCACGCTGCACGACCGCCTGGAACATCGTCCGCAATGTCGCCGCGGTCTTCGGGCTCACCACCCGCACCGCGTCCGGCTGCAGTTCCTCGGTTCGCCTGCCATCCGGTGCGATCTCGGCTTTGACGATTCTCGGCGGTATGCGCACGCCGTCGTTGGCAATGGCCTGGTACATGCTCGCCATCTGCAACGTCGTCATCGAGAGACCCTGTCCGATCGGGAGATTCGCGAACGTACCACCTGACCACTGATCGCGGTCGGGTACCAGCCCCGGGCTCTCCCCCGGCAAGCCGATCCCCGTGCGCTGCCCCAGCCCGAACCGATTCACCATGTCGGCGAATCGGTTCTCGCCGACCCGCTGCGCCAGCATCAGCGTGCCCACGTTGGAGGACCGGCCGAAGATGCCGGTCGTGGTGTAGGGCGTTACGTCGTGTGACCACGCGTCGTGGACGGTGACGCCTGCCATCTGGATCTCACCAGGTACCTGAAGCACCTCGTCGGGATCGGTCAAGCCGTACTCGATGGCCGCGGAGGCGGTAATGATCTTGTTCACCGAGCCCGGCTCGAACACGTCCGAGACCGACGGATTGTTCAACTCGGCGCCTGCCCAATTCTGCGGTCCCAGCGCCGGATTGAAGGTGTTGTCATTGGCCATCGCCAGCACCTGGCCGGTCTTGGCGTCGAGGACGACCGCCGACGCGCCGTTCGCGCCGGATACCTCCTTGGCCTGCTGCACCTGCTGCTGCACGTAGTACTGCAGGTCCGAGTCCAAGGTGAGCTCGACGGCGGAACCGTTCACCGCGGGCTGTTCATCTCGCCAGCTCCCGGGGATGACCGCGCCATCGGACCCGCGATCGTAGGTGTGCGACCCGTCGGTACCCGCCAGCGCGGAGTCCATCGACGACTCGAGTCCGACCTGGCCGTGGCCGTCCCACCCGGTGGCGCCGACGACGTTCGCCGCCAGCGCGCCACCGGGATACACCCGGATGCTCTGTTGGTCGGAGCCCACTTGCGAGAACTTCTCGGTGATTTCCGCCGCGATACGCGGATCGACATTGCGGGCGAGGTAGACGAACTGTTCGTCGCTGCGCAGCTTCGCAAGCAAGTCCGATTCCGCGGGCGCGTCCTTACCGAGTTTCTCGTGGATCGTGCGCGCGATGGCGCGCAGTCGCTCATCCGGATCAGGCGCCTTGTCGCTCTTGGCTTTGGCGTCCGCCAGCTCCTTGCGGACCCGGACCGGTTGGAAGGTCAAGGCTTTGGCGGAGATGGTGAAGGCGAGCGACTTGCCGTTGCGATCGGTAATCGGCCCGCGGGTCGCCTGGTCGGGCTGGTGGGTGGTGCGCTGGCTGGCAGCCCGCGCCGACAGACCCGGCGCCGCGACGCTCTGCACCCACAGCAGTTGCAGCGCGACGACGGCGAGCGCGACCAGCATGACCACCCGGCCGACACCGAGGCGCAGCCGCAGCGGCCCGTCCGAGGCGGGCGGCGCGGACTGGCGCGGTCTGCCGGCTCCGGACGCGGCAGGCCCACGGCGCCGGCGGGGCGCCGGCCTGGTCTGCGTCATCGTGGGGATCCGTCGGGTACGGCCTGCGGCTGCGGCGTCTCGACCGGCGACTGCGGTGCCTCCGCCTCCGCCTGCCGCTGGGGCACCTCCGCCTGCGGCGGCGATGCTTCCGCCTGCTGCTGCGGGCCCGCTGCCTGCGGCGCCGGTTCGGCGGGCAGTGGACCGGTCTGCGCCGGACCGCCCGGACTCGCGGGCGCGGCGTTCACCTGGATGTTGTTCTGCTGCTCTGTGTTCTTCTGGCCCGGCGCAGGCACGGCAGGCGTGGTGGTGACCGGGACCACCCGCTCGCCCCTGGCCTGCACGCTACCCGGCTGCGCCGACGGCGAAACGTTCAGCGGCGGCACCGGAGCGCCCTGGGCGGGAGTCGGCTTGCCGATCACCGTGACAGTGCCGTCCGGCGCGATGACGAGGCGGGCCGGGTCCTTGGCCGGGATCATGCCGAGTTCGCGCGCTCGTGCGGCCAGCTCCGGCGCTGAATCGGCGGCCTCGACCTCCCGCTGCAGCGCGGCGCGCTCGTCGGCCAGCTTCCGGTTGGTCGCTCGCGCGTCGCCGAGCTGGTAGCTGTCCTCGGCGGCACGGGTGGTCAGCAGCAGGGTCAGCGCGAGGCCACAGCCGAGCAGCGCGATGATGGCCGTGACGAACGGGATGCGCGCGGCCATCGCCGAGCGCCGCACGGCGGGCACAACCGCCCGGTCCGAACGGCCTTCGGCGCGCATCCGCCGCCGTGCGTAAGCTCGTTGCGCCGCACCGGATTTCACCCGCTCGGCATCCTGTACCCGCCGGGCGATCCGGCCCGGCGCCTCGACGGTCCGCGTCCGCACGCTCATCGGTTCCCCTCCTCTGTCCGCACGGGACGCCGGATCGACACAGCGCGATGCTGTCTCGTCCGGCCTCCTGTGTCTCTGCGGGACACCCGCACCCGCTCGGCGCGGCACGGCGCTGCGCGATGGTCCCTCACCGCGCCTCCTGGATCCGCTCCGCTGCGCGCATCCGCACCGGAGCCGCCCGCGGGTTCTCCTCGATCTCCTGCTCGGTTGCCTTCTCCGCACCGCGGGTCAGCATCCGGAACTCCGGCCCCATGCCGGGTAGTTCGACCGGCAGGTCCACCGGGGTCCTGGAGACCGTGCGCGGCGCGAGCTCCTGCTTGACCACCTTGTCCTCCAGCGACTGGTAGGACATGACGACGATGCGGCCGCCGAGCCGCAGCGCGGCGAGCGCGGCGGGCAACGCGTCCCGCAGCGAGTCGAGTTCGCTGTTGACTTCCACCCGCAGCGCCTGGAAAGTGCGCTTCGCCGGATGTCCGCCGGTGCGGCGGGCCGCCGCGGGAATCGTGGCGTAAAGAAGTTCCACCAGCTCGCCGCTGGTGGTGAACGGCTTCTGCCTGCGACGGCGGACCACCTCGGCCGCGATCCGGCTCGCGAAGCGTTCCTCCCCGTAGGTTTTCAGCACCCGGGCCAGGTCGCCGTGGCTGTAGGTGTTGAGCACGTCGGCGGCGGTGTGACCGGTCGTCGGGTCCATCCGCATGTCCAGCGGCGCGTCGACGGAGTAAGCGAAGCCGCGGTCGGTCTCATCGAGTTGCATGGACGAGACGCCCAGATCCATCAGGATCGCCGAGACCGAGCCGGTGGTCGGCAGCCCCGCCTGAGTCAGCGCGTCGGCAATGCCGTCATAGCGGGTGTGCACCAACGTGACTCGATCCGCGAACGGCTCGAGCCGCTCTCCCGCCAGCTTCAGCGCAGTGGTGTCGCGGTCCAGTCCGACCAGGTGGATGTTCGGGTAGGTGTGTAGGAAATGCTCGGCGTGGCCGCCGAGACCCAGGGTTGCGTCGACATAGACCGCACCCGACTCGCGCAAGGCAGGACCGAGCAGCGCGTCGGCCCGCTCGAGCAGAACCGGAACATGGCGGGGGCCGTGCTGTTCACGGTTCACCTCGACCTCCCGGAGTCCTGCCTCGCGTCGTCGCGCACCGCACACGGGTCGCCTTGATACACAGTGCTTTTGATACGGATACGAATGCCCCGTGGTCTCTGACCGAACCTCGGCACCTGGCGTCGGGGAAGTACGTCAGGGTCCGCGCCCGGGCAGAGACCGCGCGGCACTCGCTCGCTCAGGGCTAGAAGATTCCGCCCAGCGACTCGTCTCTGGCTTGCGAGAAGTCCTCCTCGTGCTCGGCGAGGTAGGACTCCCACGCCTGCTTGTCCCATATCTCCAGGAAATCGACCGAGCCGATCACCACGCAGTCCCGTTGCAGGTTGGCGTAGCGACGATGGTCGGCCGACAACACGATCCGACCCTGCGCGTCCGGACGTTGCTCGTCCGTTCCGGCCGCGAGCGCCCGGACGAACGCGCGTGCCTGCGGATTGCTTCGAGACGCGGCCGCGGCCCGCCGGG
The DNA here is from genome assembly GCF_052114905.1 of Nocardia sp. 2TAF39. Classification (NCBI taxonomy): domain Bacteria; kingdom Bacillati; phylum Actinomycetota; class Actinomycetes; order Mycobacteriales; family Nocardiaceae; genus Nocardia; species Nocardia sp. 2TAF39. Next base: position 28,787 of record NZ_JBFRFQ010000035.1, on the reverse strand, counting down.
CGAGCGCGGTGAACTCTTCCTTGGGGTACACGGCAAGGCTGTGGTCCTGACCCTTCGTGACCATCAACCCTCCCGCCAGATCGTCTCGAAACTTCGCAGGCAACGTGAGTCGCCCCTTGTCGTCCAAGCGCGGTGTGTAGGTACCGAGAAACATCTCGATACCTCCCTAGTCGATCACCTCGCTGGTCGGCCCTTTCAGTAACTGCGCGCTCCACATTACCCCACTTTCCCCCACTTTCAATCGAAACATGCGGTGATCTGGCTCCCGACCCAGATGATTCCGCAGGTCATCCCAGCTATCACTGGGGTGGAGAACTTCTTGCGAGTTCTGCCGACACGCGCAGGCCCCCTGACTAAACCTCCGAAAACACCCAGCAAACCCTCTCGTGCAGCCCTGCCCAACCGGTGCGTGGGGCGTTGTGGGGATGGGGGTGGGGAGGTGTGGGGAGCCTCGGAACTCCCCCGCGCGAAGATCATCTGAGCGACACCCGTCAACAGGCGTGAGACGGCGACGCCGCACCATCTCGGTGCGGCGTCGCCGTCTGTGCTGCCGATATCAGGTCACGGGGCGAGCTATTCCTGCTCGAACCGCCGCCGGAACCGGTCTTCCATACGCTCGGAAAAACCACCGGACTTGCGCTGGCGCCCGCGTCCGCTCGATCCGCCGCCCGGGCCACCGGAGGCGGCATCGCCGCCCGACCGGTCGTTCTTGGCGGTGCTCTTGGAGCTGCCGAGCAGCAGGAGCACGCCCGCACCGAACATGACGATGAAACCGATCAGGCTGATGATCGGGAAGCCGCCGGGCTTCACGGGTGCTGCGATGCCGGCGACCAGAAGAAATAGGCCGAGGACGAACAACGCCGCGGCCTGGAGTCTGCGACGACTCGAGGTCGAACGAAGCCGCCCACCGCGGACGGACGAGGCGAACTTTGGATCCTCAGCATAGAGAGCGCTCTCGATCTGTTCGAGCATGCGCTGCTCGTGCTCGGAGAGTGGCACGGTACCTCCCCCGGCACTAGGACGTGGCTGTCGCCTCCGGGTAGGCGACAGATAGCCGACCTTGGCGGCTATCTGTCACCAATGATACGAGTTAGATCAGGGCCGTACCACCTACTCGCCGATAACTAAGCGGTCATGCCGCCGGTCCATCCCGGCGCGGGTCGCAACCTGACCGAGGCGGACAGCAGATCTTCCACATCATGGAGGAATGCGCCCACCCGCGAAGAGAACTCATCGGCCTCGAGATCGTCGACATCCCGGTCCAGCCCCGCCTCCAGCGCAGCGCGGATCTCCGAGCGCGAACTGAAGTAGTCCGACCACATCACGAACTCGGGCGCGGCGCGCTGCATGAGCACCCATGCGTTCCGCGAGCGCGCCCGGGGCGCGGCGTCAGCGCCCGTGAGCGCGAGCACCGCGCCCGCACCGCGCAACGCGGCCAGGTAGGCGGTGCGGAACCGTTCGCGCGGATCCCGCTCCCCCGCCGCCTGCATGAGCAAACCGTCCGCCCGCTGCAGCAGCTTGCCGGCCCGGCCGGGCTGCCCCGGATTTTCCACTCGACCAGACATCAGCCGTCCCTCCACAATCGCGCACCGCAGCCCGTACTTACGCTGAGGCGGCGTGCCACACCGCTTTCCAGCACCGCGCGGACCGAACAGGTATTCGAACGTTTGAATTGAGCTTGAATATAGAGACGCCCACCGACAAACTTCCGCGCCTGCGCGGCCGACGAGAGCCATGACCGCCGTCAAGCCCAATCACACCCCCGCACCCGCCGTCGTCGACCTCTCGGTCAGGGACTTGCGCTCCCGGCTGCACGACGCGCTGGCGGTCTATGTCGCGGCGATGGACTATCCCCGCGGCACCGAGCACCATCGCGCGCCGATGTGGACCGAGCACACCACCCGGCCCGGTTGGCAGGCGGTGGCCGCCGTGGTGCCCGACGACTCCGGTCACATCGATCTGCGCTCCGCCCCCATCGTGGCGATCGCCTACGGCTACCGCGGCGCCGCCCACCAGTGGTGGCACCAGCAGGTACACAGCGGGATGCGCCGCTCCGGCTGGCCGGAACACTCCGCGCGAGAACTGCTCTCGGACTATTTCGAGCTCACCGAACTGCATGTGCATCCGTCCGCGCAAGGCCTCGGCATCGGTGCCACGCTGCTCGAACGGCTGCTGAGCGGCCGGACCGAGCGCGCGGTGCTGCTGTCGACGCCGGAGGTCGATCGCGAGGACAACCGCGCCTGGCGGCTCTACCGCAGGCAGGGATTCACCGACGTGGTGCGGAATTTCGTGTTCGCAGGCGATAATCGGCCGTTCGCGATCCTCGGCAGGAGACTGCCGCTGTGAGGGTCACGTGACGGTAGTCGTCGTCGGCTCAGGCCACAATGCCCTCGTCGCCGCGTGCTATCTGGCACGCGCCGGGCATGCGGTCGAGGTACTCGAACGCGACGAGGTGCTCGGCAGCGCCGTGTCGACGGTGGAACGGTTCGTCGGCCATCGAGTCGATCGAGGTTCCTCGGCGCACATCATGATCCGGCACACCGGGATCATCGCCGAAGTCGACTCGTACGCACCCGGTTTCGCCGACTCGGTGCTACACCGGCACGTGCAGACACCGGTGGATCTCGAGCGCGAGCTGGGACTGATCGGCGGCAACGTCATGCACGTGGAGATGTCGCTGGACCAGATGATGCTGTGGCGACCGCTGCCCGAGCTGTCCGGACAGCGGGTACCCGGTGCCCCCGGGCTGTATCCGACCGGCGCGTCCACCCATCCGGGTGGCGGCGTCTCCGGTGCGAGTGGCCGCACAGCTGCCGCCTGCGCCCTCCGTGACCCGCGCCGCCACCGATTCTCCCGGTGGCGCGGGCGTTGACGAACCCGGCCGATCCGCCGCCGGCGACTGGGCGCCCCGGGGTGGCCGAGCCGTCGCTCGAACACACGGCGGAGACCACCGGGACCATCCCCGACCACCCGCTCGGACCTCGTTCGGCGCGCTTTCTGTTGCCGCTGGCCTGTGCCGCGCTGACGGTCTGCGCGCAGATCGGCTACCCGCTGACCTCCGGCGACGCGCGTGACCGGATCACGGTTGTGATCGTGCTGCTCTCCGCGGGAACTGCGCTGGCCCATGCCACGGCAATCCGGGGAATTCGCTACGCCGTCGGGTTCTCAGTGCTCGTATCCGGGCTCGGACTGCTGGCCGAAGTGGTCGGCACGGCGACGGGGGCGCCCTTCGGTTGTTACGAGTACGCGGTCGACCGGCTCGGTCCCGCGCAGCTCGGGGTGCCAGTGATCGTTGCGCTGGCCTGGACCGGCGGGGTGTACCCGGTGTGGGTGGTAGCTGGGATGGTGTCCCGGCGGACGGCGTCGCGTATCGCTCTGACCGCGGTCGGCGCGGTGGGCTGGGATCTGTTCCTCGACCCGCAAATGGTTGCCGACGCGCAGTGGACCTGGTGCGACACCGACTCGGGGCTGCCCGGGCTCGGACAGATCCCGTACACGAACTATCTGGGGTGGTTCGGCGTCGCGCTCATCATGGCCGGTCTGCTCGCGGTGTGGGAGCAAACGGCGCCCGATGCTGCCCCGGCTGGTGGCCGCGTGACCACGTTCGCCGTCCCGATCGCGATGTTTCTGTGGACATGGCTCGGGTCGGCGCTGGCACACGCGGTGTTCCTGGGCCTTCCGTATTCCGGGTGGTATGGCCTCGCCGGTATGGGTGTTCTCGGCGTCCCGCTTCTGGTTCTGTCGGCCCGGTCGCGGCGCTGACCTGACCCGATGCGCCGGCCGCGCCACGCCGACGCGCGGGTTGCGACCGTCGCGTGGCATTCGGGACATCTGGCCTGGCACGATGTCACCCGTGCAGCCGAGTCCCGTCACCACGATGCCCGATGCCCCGGTACTTCCGCAGCAGCGGACACCACGCCGCGGCGTGCGTATCGCCGCGGCCGTCCTGCTGGCGGCGTTGCTCGCCCCGGTACTCGCGGGCTGCTTGCGGGTCCAGGTTTCGATGGGTCTCTCGTCCAACGACCGGGTGTCCGGTCGGATCGTCGCCGCCGTCGTGCCCGCCGACCCCAACGACAAGGGCCCGCAACTGAAGGCGCCTGAGACGCTTGCCGCGAAAGTACGGGTGGAGGCGTACGCGCAGGACGGTTATACCGGCAGCCAGGTGTTCTTCGATGATCTGTCGTTCGGTGAGGTGCAGCAGCTCGGGCAGCTGTCCGAGCAGACCCAGGGGATGTTCCAGCTGCAGTTCCAGCGGACCGGCGATCTGGTCAGCCTCACCGGCCGGGTCGATCTGAAATCCGTTCCGCCGCACGGTTCCGACGTGCAGTTCACCATCGCGTTCCCGGCCCGCGTCGCGAAGACCAACGGCAGCCGCGAGGGCGACAACATCGTCTCCTGGAAACTGCCGCCCGGCGACGTCTCCACGCTGCGCGCCGAGGTCAGCTACGCCGATCCGAACACCCGCTCGTTCGCGGGCTGGGCGGGCATCGTCGGCGGCATCACCCTGGCCGTGGCCGCCATCATCGCCGCTATGTCATACATGGATCGCAACCCCGCCGCGCGCGGCGCACCCGAAGCCGGTTTCTCCCTGAACCGATGGTGGCGCTCGGTGACGCGAAATCGCTGAGCGGTTGGTCGGTGCGCCGGGATAGCGTGGCGCACATGGTGAGTTCCGATCGGCCGAAAACCTCGTCCGCGACCTCGATCCCCGTGACGTGTGCTGCGGCGCTCGCGGCGCTGGGCGCGGGAATCGCCCTCTACAATCGAATCACCGTACGCCGTTTGGCCAGTACGCCCACCACAGTGATCGAGCCGGTCACGGTGTGCGTCCCGGCGCGCGACGAGGCCGATCGGCTACCCGGATTGATCGCTGATCTGCGCGCCCAGGTGCGCATCCCGCGCATGTCCGTGCGCATCCTCGACGACGCATCGAGCGACGACACCTCCGCTGCCGCGAGCGCGACGATCGACGGCGACTCGCGATTCACCCTGCTGCGCACCGAGTCGGAACCCTCGCCCGACTGGACCGGCAAGACCGCCGCATGCGCCCGGCTGGCCGAGGAGGTGCACACGCCGGTGCTGGTCTTCCTGGACGCCGATGTGCGCCTCGCGCCCGCCGCCATCGCGGCGGCGGTCGGCGAATTGCGCAGGCGACGTGTCGATCTGGTGTCGCCGTGGCCGCTGCAGCTGGCCGGGTCGGTGGTCGAAGCCGTGCTGCAACCGCTGCTGTGCTGGTCGTGGGCCGCGACGCTGCCGATCACCGCCGCCAATCGCAGCCCGCGCCCGTCCACGGCGGTGGCCTGCGGCCAGTTCTTGGTGTTCGACAACGCCGCCTACCGCGCCGTCGGGGGGCACGCCGCAGTGTCCGCGGCTGTGACCGAAGACCTCGATCTCGCCCGAATTCTGCGCCGGGCCGAGCATTCCACCGCAGTGGTGGCCGCGGGGCCGCTGGCGCGAACCAGAATGTATCGAGGCGCGGCCGAACTGGACGCGGGCTACACCCGCTGGCTGTGGTCGGCCTATGGCGGCACTATTCCCGGCGGGGCGGCGGTGGGACTGCTTGCTGCCCTCGCGTATTGGGTGCCGCCGGTGGCGGCGATGCTCGGCAGAGGCGCGATCCGCCGCGCTGGCTTGCTCGGCTATCTCGCCGCCGTCATGAGCAGGCTGCTTGCCCGTTCCACGGAGACCGGCGGCCCGCTCGCGGGCGCGGACGTCGTTGCCGCCCTGGCGCATCCGATCTCGGTCGGGGCGTATCTTCTGCTATGGGTGCGCTCGCACCGCGCCCGCCGCCAGGGCATCTTGCGCTGGAAAGGCCGCCCGCTCGGATCCGGGTAGCGGGCCGCTGAAAGCACACCCCCACAGCGGTCGCGTTCCGCCAGCGGGACGGTCACGGGACCGCGAAGATTCCGACCGTCGGTGGGAAGAAGCAGAACCCGGACGGACACCCGCCACCGCCGGTGCGCGACATAAGGGTGTTGTCCAGGCGGAATGCCGCCGCGGTCGAGTACCGGAACTGGTCGATGCCGAATGCACGCACCGCCGTTGTCTCCCAGCACCGGCGAGGGCGTAGGCTGCATCGGGCCCTATGGCGTTCGGTGACCTGCACCGTAATCGGGCTTACGCGCCGGAGATGCTCACCCCCGCCGACAGCGCACATTTAGCTACCGCAAAGTTCCGCTGAATCCGCGAGCGGCAAGGTCTACGTTCACGGTGATTGCTTCTCTTGTTCCAGGGTTCACTTACTGGGCATGATGATTCGGCTCGACCCCGGTATCGGCTGACCGAGGGTCGACATCAACCATCCAGAGCGACCGAGAGACCTGGCTCGTCGACGTCGCAGCAACCCCCCGGTCACCGGGTGCGGGTGCTTCTGCCGGGACCGATGGAGGAACCGAAGTGATCATCTCTACTGCCCGCGGCCTCCGCTGGGCCCGTCGCCACATCGACCAGTGCAAAGTCACCTCCGCGAGCTGTCGTAGCTGCCCCTCCCACAGCCAGCCTGTGCACCCGTCGCTGGCCGGGTGATGCGACCGCCACCCCCGGCGTTGTCTCGTTCGTTCCCCCCAGAAGGACCCCGTCATGAGTGCGTTCGCCGCACCCGAAGCCGGGCAAGGCGCTCCGGACGCCACGACGCCCGGCAAGCCCGACGCCATCGCCGCACCTCCCCCGTCCACCGCAGCGCCCATCGTCGCCAAGACCCGCCACCCCTGGCGCTGGGTAATCAGCGCCATCGCGCTCATCCTGCTCGTCCGATTCGTGCGCAACCTCGCCCCCATTCCGGCTGGGACCCGCCCATTCGCGCAGTACATCACGGGCTGAGCCGATGACATCACAGCTATCGACCGCGGTACTGCGCGTGCACCGCGTGGCCCAGACCGATCTGCTCGCCGCAGCGCTGCTCGCCGAGCTCGCCATCGAATACAGCAGCCGCTACGGCCGCACGCCAGGGGAGGTGAATACCTCGCTGCGCAACCACCCGGCCTCGGCGTTCACGCCGCCGCACGGCGCCATGCTGATCGTCACCAGGGACGGAGAAGCGGTGGCCGGTGGTGCCTTTCAGCGCTACGACACCGAAACCGCCGAGCTGAAGCGGATCTGGACCTCCCGCGAGCACCGCAGGCAAGGGCTGGGGCGATTCGTACTCGACCATCTGGAGACCGAGATCGCGCGCCGCGGCTACCGGCGCATCTACCTCACCACCGGTCCGCGTCAGCCCGAGGCCGTCGGCCTCTACCTCGCCGCCGGATACACCGCCTGCTACGACCCGCACCTGCCCGCGGAACAGATCGGCCAACACCCGTTCGAGAAATATCTGCCCGCCGACGCCCTGGGAGCGACCGCATGAAGTTCCTGCTGTTCACCCTCGTCACGCGGGTACCGGATCCGAACACCGGCACGCTGCCCGACACCCGCGAGCGCCTGCGCACCGTCGTCGAACAGGCCCGGCTCGCCGAGGAACTCGGCTACGACGGGTTCGCCGTCGGCGAGCGGCACGAGGATCCGTTCCTGTCCGCGGCGCCGCCGGTGATCCTCAGCCATCTCGCCGCCGTCACCTCCCGGATCACACTGTTCACCGCAGTGACCACGCTGAGCCTGCTGGATCCGGTGCGCGCCTTCGAGGACTACTCGACACTGGACAACCTGTCCGGCGGACGGCTGGAGCTGATCATCGGCAAGGGCAACGGTGCCGCGCAAGCGCAGCTGTTCCACGTCACCACCGACGACCAGTGGGACCGCAACCGCGAAGGCTATGAGCTGCTACGTGCGCTGTGGGCCAGTGACAGCGTCACCTGGGCCGGACGATTCCGTCCGCCGCTGCAGGAGGCCAAGGCGCTGCCGCGGCCGTGCCAGCCGAAGATTCGGATCTGGCACGGCAGCGCCACCAGCCGCGAATCGGTGGAACTCGCCGCGCGCCACGGTGATCCGCTGTTCTCGGCGAACGTCACCAATCCGATCGAGCCGTACGCCGAGCTGGTGCGCCACTACCGGGAGCGGTGGGCGTTCTACGGACACGACCCGGCCGACGCGCTCGTCGGCGCGGGCACCACCGGATTCCACGTGGCACGCACCTCCCAAGAGGCGCGCGAGACCTACCGGCCGATTTTCGAAGCGCGGCTGACGTCGGCGCGCAGGCTCGACCTGCCCATCGTGTTCGAAACGCTGGACGACTTCGTCGCCCGCAGCTCGGCCCTGATCGGCAGTCCCGAAGAAGTGGTCGACAAGGTCGGCCGCCAGCATGAGCGGCTCGGCCACGAGGTGATCCACCTGGCCGCCGAACGCGACGGACGCAGCGAGCGGCAGTACCTGGACAGCCTCGCGCTCTTCCAGGCCGAGGTCGCGCCCGAACTGCGCCGGCGCATTCCCAGCCGACCGTTGGCGACCGGCGTCGCCGCCCCCGATCCCGCCTCGAACGACGAGCTCGTCCGCACCGAAATATCTGGAGTTGCACCGTGATCCGAACCGACCGAATCGTCGCGCTCGCCGGCGCGCTCGCCGCGGCCACCACCGTGGCCGCCTGCGGCAGTGATTCGGCCACATCCGGCGGCGATGCGGGCCCGCCGCGACCGGGTGGCACCCTGCGCTACGGCCTGTCCCAGGCGCCGACCTGCTCGGACCCAGCGCAGGCGGGAACCAACCAAACCCTCTACGTGACACGGCAGATCGTCGACTCCCTGACCGACCAGGACCCGGCGACCGGTGAGCTGAAGCCGTGGCTGGCGCAGAACTGGGAGGTGACCCCGGACGCCACGGTGTTCACCTTCCACCTGACCGAGGGCGTCACCTTCAGCGACGGCACGCCGCTCACCGCGGACTCGGTGCGCAACACACTCGATTCGATCGTCAAGCTCGGCTCGGCCAAATCGCCGCTGGGCGCCAGCTATCTCACCAACTACACCGGCACCACCGCCGTCGACCGGCTCACCGCACGGGTGGAGTTCAGCAAGCCCAACGCGCAGTTCCTGCAGGCATCCTCGACCACCCAACTGGGCATCCTGGCCGACGTGACCACGGCCGAGCCCGCGGAGCAACGCTGCCGCGGCGACAACGTCGGCAGCGGGCCGTTCACCTACACGAGCTACCGCCAGGACGCCTCGGCGACGCTCGCCAAACGCGCGGGCTACCACTGGGGTTCGGCGGTGTTCGCGCACCGCGGCGAGGCCTACCTCGACAAGATCGAGTTCACCGTAGTGCCCGAATCCGGGGTGCGCACCGGCAGCCTGGCCTCCGGGCAGCTGGACGCGATCAGCGACGCGCTGCCGCAGGACGCGCCACAGATCGAGGCAGCAGGTGGACGGGTGCTCAGCACCGCCAACCCGGGTGTGCCGTTCGGCTTCCAGACCAATGTCACCCGCGGGCCACTGCGCGATCCCGCGGTGCGTCAGTCGCTGCTGCCCGCGATCGACCGCAAACAGCTCGTGGACACCGTGCTCGGCCCGCAATTCAAATCCGCGACCAGCACGCTGGCGAGCAGCACACCCGGCTACGAGGACCTCTCGGCGCAGCTGGCCTATGACCCCGCCAAGGCGCGCGCCCTTCTCGACCAGGCGGGCTGGGTGCCCGGCGGCGACGGCATCCGAGCGAAGAACGGTGAGCGACTCTCGTTCTCGGTGCTCTTCAGTCAGGTGTTCGCGGGCAACCAGGCGATCATCGAACTGGTGCAGCAGCAGCTGCGGCAGGTCGGCGTCGAACTGAAACTGGATCTGGTATCGGTCGCGGAAACCACGGCGCGGCAGAACACCAAGGACTTCGACGCCGCCTACTACAACTCCACCCGCGCCGACGGCGACATCCTGCGCACCACCTTCGGTGTCGACGGCCGCAACCTCAACGCGCGCGAGCGCATCCCCGCGCTCGACGACGTGCTGGAAAAGCAGCTGAGCACCGCGGACACCGCCGCGCGCAACGCGCTCATCCGCACCGCGCAGCAGCACATCCTCGATGCCGGGCTGTGGATTCCGACCATCGAGCTATCCCAGGCGATCGGCGCGAGCGCGTCCGCCCAGGATCTGAAGTTCGAAGCCTCCGCGCGCCTCCAGTTCTTCGACGCCTGGCTGAGCGGGCGGTAGACGTGCCGCGCTATCTGGCCCTGCGGGCGCTGCAGGCGATCTGGGTGCTGTGGGCGGCGTTCACCGTGTCGTTCGTCGTGCTCTACCTGCTGCCCGCCGACCCGGTCTCGATCGCGGCCGACGGTGGCGGAGTAGGTACACCGGTGGACAAAGCCGCCATCGCCGAGCTGCAGGCCCGGTACGGACTGGATCGACCGCTGTGGGAGCAGTATCGGACCGCGCTCGGGCACGCCGTCCACGGCGATCTCGGGCATTCCATCGCGACCGGGCAGCCGGTCACCGACGCCATCGGCGACGCCATTCCGGCCACCCTCGGATTGACCGGCACCGCCCTGCTCTTCGCGATCCTCGGCGGTGTGACGTCGGCGTTCGCGGCGACTTATATCCGCCGTCCGTGGCTGCGCAACGCCTTGTCCGCGCTGCCCTCGCTCGGGGTGTCGGTGCCGACCTTCTGGACCGGACTGCTCCTGCTGCAACTGTTCTCGTTCCACTGGCGGCTCGTGCCTGCGTTCGGTGGACACGGCGTCGCCGGCACCGTGCTGCCCGCACTCACCCTGGCCGTGCCGATCGGCGCGGTGATCGCGCAGGTACTCACGGTCGGGCTCGAAACCACCTGGCGACAGCCGTTCGTCGACGTGGCGCTGGCCAAGGGCGGGTCGCGCTGGTGGGTGCAACGCACCCACGTGCTGCGCCCGGCCAGCGTGCCCGCGTTCACCATCGCGGGCGTCCTGGTCGGCAATATGCTCGCCGGATCGGTGGTGGTGGAGACGGTGTTCGCCCGCCAGGGCGTGGGACGGCTCACCCAGACCGCCGTTCTGGCCCAGGACATCCCGGTGGTACAGGGCATCGTCCTGTTCACGTCGGTGGTGTTCGTCAGCGTGAACCTCGTGGTGGATCTGCTGTATCCGCTGCTCGACCCACGTATTGCCGCGCGGTCCCGTTCCGCCGCCCCGGACCGGCGGAACGAGACCGAGCACACCGCCACGACAGCCGCCGCCGAGGAGGCGATCATCCGTGCCTGACGCACTCGACTTCCCCGAACGTACAGCGACACGCCGCGCGCCGAGCACGCACTTCGCCGAAGGGGTACCCGCCCATGGTTGACGCGATCGAGGAACGCCGCAATCTGCACCGACCGTTCCTGCTCTGGAAGTTGTTGCGGGACAATATCGGACTGGTGGTGGCGGGCGCGGTCGCGCTACTCGCCGTAGGGTGGGCGCTGACACCGTCGGTGTTCGCCGGCGGCGACCCGCTGACCGGCGTGCCCGCGCAGAAGTTCCAGGCGCCGGGTGCCGAACACTGGTTCGGCACCGACAATCTCGGACGGGACCTATACACCCGAATGGTGCACGGTGCCGGACTCTCACTGACCGCGACCCTCGCCGCGGTAGGCATCGCCCTTGTCGCCGGGTCGGTCCTCGGTCTGCTTTCGGGCGCGATCGGCGGTGTCGTCGACACGATCGTCATGCGGGTGGTCGACGTGCTGCTGTCCATCCCAGCGTTGCTGCTGTCGCTGGCGCTGGTGACCGCGCTCGGCTTCGGCACCCGCAATGTGGCCGTCGCGGTGGGTGTTTCGCTGGTGGCCAACTTCGCACGAGTCATGCGTTCGGAGGTGCTGCGGGTTCGCCAGGTGGTGTACGTGGAGGCGGCCCATGCCGCGGGCGTTCGCTGGTACACGGTGCTGGCCCGGCACGTGCTGCCCAATTCCTACCAGCCGGTGCTGGCACTGGCGGCGGTCGAGTTCGGCATGGCCGTGCTCTCGGTGTCGGCGCTGAGCTTCCTCGGCTACGGCGCGAAACCGCCTACGCCGGAATGGGGCTCGCTGATCTCGGAGGGCCGCAACTATCTGGCCACCGCCTGGTGGATGACCACGCTTCCCGGCCTGGTGATCGTCGCCGTGGTCCTCGCCGCCCAGCGCCTCGGCCGCGCTGTCGGAAGGAGCGAAAACCTATGAACGACACCAATTCTCCGAGCGTAACGGCCGACACCGCGACTTCGTTGCTGCGCGTCGACGATCTGCGCGTCCGTTATCGGTCCGACTCGGGGCCGGTCACCGCGCTGGCCGGTGTCTCACTCAGCGTGGCTCGCGGCGAGGTGGTGGCGCTGGTCGGCGAGTCCGGCTCCGGCAAGTCCACCCTCGCTCAGGCGGTGATCGGGCTGCTCGGCGCGACCGGCGAGATCATCGGAGGAACCGTCACCTTCGATGGTGCGGTCGTCGACACCGACTCGGAGCGCGCGCTGCGCCGACTACGTGGGGCCAGGATCGGCTTCGTCCCCCAGGATCCCGGGTTGTCGCTGAATCCGGTGCGGCGAGTCGGCGATCAGGTGGCCGAAGCGCTGGTGGTGCACGGGATGGCCGAACGGCGGGCAGCGCGGGTGCGGGCGGTCGACCTGCTGGCCGACGCCGGGCTGGACCGCCCGGAACTGCGGGCGGCGCAGTATCCGCACGAGCTGTCCGGTGGGCAGCGCCAGCGTGTGCTGATCGCGACCGCGCTGGCCTGCGAGCCGGACCTGGTGATCGCCGACGAGCCCACCAGCGCTCTCGACACCACCGTCGCACGCCGGGTGCTGGACGGGCTCGCGGCGCAGATCTCGGCGCGCGGCACCGCGGTGCTGCTGATCACCCACGACCTGGCGGTGGCCGCCGAGCGTGCGGATCGGCTCGTCGTGCTCAGCGGCGGCGAGGTCGTGGAGACCGGCCCGACCGCCGACCTGCTCGCCGCACCTCGGCACCCGTTCACGAAGCGCCTGCTGGCCGCTTCGCCGAGCCTCGCACCCGCAGGCGCCTACCGCACGCCCAGGGCGCGCGAGGGCGAGCCGCTGCTCGTCCTGCGTCAGGTGCACAAGACATACCCCCACCGAGGTGGCGCGGTGACCGCCGTGGCGGGAGTCGGGTTCGAGCTCGACCGCGGCGAAACCCTGTCGCTGGTCGGCGAATCCGGGTCGGGCAAGTCGACCACGGCCAGGATCGCGCTGCGGCTCACCGAACCCGACAGCGGCGAGGTCACCTTCGACGGACAGGCGCTGACGAAGGCGCGCGGCGAGCGGCTGCGGGTGCTGCGCAAGCGATTCCAGGTGGTGTACCAGAACCCGTACGCCTCGCTGGATCCGCGCTGGCGGGTCGGGTCGATCATCGAGGAGCCGCTGCGGGCGTTCGGCGTCGGGGACCGATCGGCCAGGCGGGACCGAGTGGCCGAGTTGCTCGAGCAGGTCGCGTTACCGACCGGATTCGCACGGCGCAGCCCCGCCGAGCTCTCCGGCGGACAGCGCCAACGCGTCGCCATCGCGCGGGCACTCGCCCTGCACCCGGAGCTGCTGGTACTGGACGAACCGGTCGCCGCGCTGGACGCCTCGGTGCAGGCGCAGATCCTCGACCTGCTGGACCGCCTGCAGGCCGAGCTGGCGCTGAGCTACCTGTTCATCTCGCACGATCTCGCGGTGGTCCGCCGGATCAGCGACCACGTCGCGGTGCTGCGGCGCGGCCGCATCGTCGAAGCCGGCCGCACAGCGGACATCTTCGACAACCCGCGGCACGACTACACGCGCGAACTGCTGTCGGCCATCCCCAACCCGCCCTCGCGAAGGGAGCATCCTGATGTCTGAGCGAACCTACTGCCCCAGCCGGGTGCCGACCAGGCCACAGTGCCGGAGCGGAGCGGAACACGCCGCGACCGACCGACTCCACACTCCGGAACCCACCACCGGCCGTCGGCCGGGCACCTGGTGGCACAGACCGAAAAAGATCGCCCTGATGGTGTACTCCGCCTTCACCAATCGGAAACGGGTCGGCACCGGCAACGAATCCTCTCCCGCGCCGCACACCGCCCGGGCCCACCACGTGGCTGCCGATGCAGGTCCGGCACGGTGGTGGCGCGCCCAATCGCGTGCGCCGCATCCCGCCGAAATGCCTCCCACTACCGCGCATGTCGGCACCGTCGCTCCGGTCCGCACGGAGAGGGAGCGGCGAGCGCGCCGGTCGTCGGACGGGCAGCACACCGCGCTGTGGCAGCACGCGCTGTTCCTCGCACCGGACGTGGCCGGTGCGGGCACTCATCTCGCGCTGCGGAACCAGATCGATGGGAAGGGCCGGTACTGATGGCCGAAGAAACCGACCAGGCATGGGCATTCGGGCGCGAGCACGGCCCGCACCTCACCCCGGCCGGGCCGGACGAATTCGTCGGCCTGGTCGCCCCCGAGCTGCGGGACCGCGGCAGCTTCCGCACCGAGTACACCGGAGCCACCTTGCGCGTCCACCTCGGCCTGCGCCGTCCCCACCATCGCACCACCGTCCACGAAGGAGCCCGAGCGTCATGACCACCAGTATCACCAGCGTTTTCGAGACCGAGTGGGCGCACTGGCACCACGCACGCGAGGACCAGCTGCGCGACCCGCTCGGCTTCCTCAGCCTGACCGGACTGCACTGGCTCACCGACCGGCCCGAGCGGCTGCCGGACGTACCGGGCACCTGGTGGGTCACCGACGACAAGGTCTTCATCACCGCACAGCCCGCCGACCGACTGGAGTACGACGGCCTCGGCATCGCGGGAGTGCAGATCGTCCGGCCCACCGAGGGTGCGCCGGGAGTTCTTGTGCTGCATGAGGATCGGGTGCTCGAGGTGATCCGCCGCACCGACCGCTACGCCGTCCGTGTACACGACCCGGCCGCGCCGGACCTGCTCGGCTTCGACGGCATCCCGACCTACGCGCCCGATCCGCGTTGGGTGGTGCCCGGCCGGTTCACGCCGTTCGACGAACAGCAGACGGTGACCACCGGCGCGGTGGTCGACGGGCTGGAGCACCACCACATCGCCTCTGGCACCATCGAATTCACCCTCGGCGAGGTGACCGCGCGGGCTGTCGCGTTCGGCACCCCGGACAACCTGCGGCTGCTGTTCACCGACGCCACCAGCGGTGTCACCACCTACCCCGCGGCACGCTCGCTGGCCGTGGGTGTGCCTGAGGCGGACGGCACGGTGTCGCTCGACTTCAACCGGTCGGCGAACCTGCCGTGCGCCTTCACCGATTTCGCGACCTGCCCGGTGGCGCCCGCGCAGAACCGGCTGCGGGTGGCCATCGAGGCGGGCGAACAGGACCCGAAGCAGGGACGGGCGGCATGACCGTTCCGCTGTCAGTCCTCGATCTGTCCCCGATCAGCGCGGAATCGACAGCGCAGCAGGCGCTGCGCAACACCGTCGATTTGGCGCAGCACGCCGAACGGTGGGGCTACCACCGGTACTGGCTCGCCGAGCATCACTTCGTCTCGGTCGCGAGCTCGTCGTCGATCACGCTCATCGGTCTGGTCGCGGCGGCCACGTCGAACATCCGGGTGGGTTCGGCGGCAGTTCAGGTCGGCCACCACACCTCGGCCTCGATCGTGGAGGCATTCGGCACCATAGACGCGCTGTACCCGGGCCGGCTCGACCTCGGGCTCGGCCGCTCGGGCCACCGGCGCGGCCAGTACGGTTCAGAGGCCGCCCGGCCCAAGGGCGGGCACCCGGTGGTCGACACCGTGACCGGGCGGACGCAGATCCGCGACGGCGTCGTGGTTCCGCCGCCGTTCGATCCGGGGCGCATCGTCGACCGGTCGAAATTCCTCGCCTCGATCGGCGCGCTGCAACAGCGCGGCGCACAGGCGCTGGACTTCGCCGAGCAGATCGCCGAGGTGCGCGCCCTGCTGGCGGGCAGCTTCGTCAGCCCCGAAGGCGTTGCACTGCACGCGGTTCCGGGCGAGGGTGCGCAGGTGCAGCTGTGGCTGTTCGGCAGCTCCGGCGGCGAGAGCGCGGAATTGGCCGGGCGGCTGGGGCTGCCGTTCGCCGCGGCGTATCACGTCTCGCCCGGCACCGCGCTGGACGCGGTGGAGGCCTACCGCGCGGCGTTCCGCCCGTCCGCCCAACTGGCCGAGCCGTATGTGGTGATCTCGGCGGATGTGGTCGTGGCGAACGACGACGCGACCGCGCAGCGGCTGGCCGCGAGCTACGGACACTGGGTGTACAGCATCCGCAGCGGCGCGGGCGCGGCCGACTATCTCGACCCGGCGACCGTCGCGCCACTCACCGCGGAGCAGCGGCGCCTGGTCGACGACCGCCTGGCCACCCAGTTCGTGGGATCGCCTGCCACCGTGGTGGACCGACTCGCCGCGCTGCAACGTGTCACGGGCGCGGACGAACTGCTGGTCACCAGCATCACCCACCGGCACGCCGATCGGCTGGAATCGCATCGGCTGCTCGCCGAGGCGTGGGGGCTGCGGGCCGCACGCGCCGCGTGAGTACCGCCGCCGAACCGGGTGGGTGCCGCCGCACTCCACCCGGTTCGGCCGCTGCGACCACGCGTCTTCGTTCGCACCGGTCCTGACCCGGCCTCGGGCGCGCCCGCCCCGTCATGATCCGCCGCGACCGGGCCCGCCAAGCCAGGCAGTCCGCCGGCGCGGTGCTGTCGACGGAGACGACGGAGCTGAGGGCGACCCGGTCCGGGGTCGCGCCGATCGCGCTGCCTGTTCACGCGCGGCGCAGCTCACTCGGCCCACCGGCTTTCGTCACACTCTCGGACCGGGCTGGTCAGGCACTGATCGGTGCGGCGGTGACGCCGTAGCCGAGGTTGGTGAGCACCTCGCTGGTCGCCTTGGCAAAGTTGAGGGTGATGAAGTGCAAGCAGGGCGCGCCTTCGTCGATCAGCCGCTGCCCCATCTCCGTGGCGATCTCGATGCCGGCCGAGCGCACCGCGGCGGCGTTCTCCTCAGGGCCGTCGCCCGCTGCCTTGCGCAACCGCTCCATGACGGCGGCGGGCAACGGCCTGCCGCACAGTTCTTCGGCACGCTGCACGGTGCGCAGCGAGGTGATCGGCATCAGCTCCGGGATGATCGGCTTGGTGCCCTCGACCGGGTCGAACGCCCCGACCCGGTCGCGCAGGCGCAGGTAGTGTTCGACGTCGAAGAACATCTGCGTGATCGAATACTCCGCGCCCGCACGCAGTTTCGCGGCCAGGAATGCGGTGTCGGTTGCCAGATCGGGCGAGCGGTGGTGGCCCTGCGGGAACGAGGCGACACCGACGTGGAAGTCACCGAGGTCGCGCACGATGCGCACCAGCTCCTCTGCGTAGGAGACGCCGTCGGGATGCTTGTGCCACTCGCCGAGCGGATCGCCCGGAGGGTCGCCGCGCAGCACCAGGATGTTGCGAATTCCGGAGTCGGCGTACGCGCCGACCAGCGAACGCAGCTCGGCGACACTGTGCTCCACCGCGGTCAGGTGCGCGACCGGCAGCAGGGTGGTCTCCTGCGCGAGCTCTCCGGTGATGCGCACGGTGCGGTCGCGGGTGGAACCGCCCGCGCCGTAGGTCATCGACACGAACGCGGGGTGCATGCACTCGAACTGGCGCACGGCACGCCACAACCGCGCCTCGGCGGCGGCGTCTCGGGGCGGATTGAACTCCACGGAGAACGGCACCACGCTCCCCGCGTGATCCCGCAGACTCTGTACAACCGACGGTGTTCCAGAGACGTTCGGGTGCGTCCGGGGCGGCCGGCCAGGGGTCGAGCTTCCCCGCACGTTGTCGAAAGTCACCGGTCCAGTGTAGAGGTGACCGGCGGCAGCGCCGTCAGGTCACTCGAGCGCCCCGCGTATTCTTCGGAGCAGGCAGCACGTTCGCCATGTCGAGCGAAACGCGCGACCATCCCCTGCTCGGCCTCGACTCACTCGCGCCGCCGACACCCCGTGAACCGCACCCCCGCGCGTCCACCACCGCACGACCTTGGAGGCTCCCCTGTCTGCCGGAATCGGTACCCAGACGCCGCATGCCGGTGTGCCGCAGCCGGGCACCCCTGCCTTCGTCTCCGCCGTGGAAAGCGCCCTGACCGCGTTCTTCCTGACCCGCCGCGAGATAGTCGAGCGACTGGGACCGGTCTTCGTCGAGGCCGTCGATGCGCTCCAGCAGTTCGTGCTGCGCGGCGGAAAGCGCACGAGGCCGGCGTTCGCGTGGACCGGGTGGCTCGGCGCGGGCGGCGCTCCGGATGACCCCGAGGCGACGGCGGTGCTCACCGCGTGCTCGGCGCTGGAACTGGTGCAGGCCTGTGCGTTGGTGCACGACGACATCATCGACTCCTCCCGCACTCGCCGCAGCTTCCCGACTGTGCACGTCGACTTCGAGCGGCGCCACCGCGAACGCGGGTGGGCGGGCGAGTCGGCGCACTTCGGCGCCGGCGTAGCCATCCTGATCGGTGACCTGGCGCTGGCGTGGGCCGACGACATGGTGCACGCCTCCGGCCTCGACCCGGCGGCCATCGCCAGGTTCGCGCCGATCTGGGCATGCATGCGCACCGAGGTGCTCGGCGGTCAACTGCTGGACATCCACGGCGAGGCGGACGCCGACGAATCGGTGGAGGCCGCCTTGCGGATCAATCGGTACAAGACCGCCGCCTACACCGTCGAACGCCCACTGCACCTCGGCGCCGCCATCGCCGACGCCGACCGGGGCCTGGTCGAGGCGTATCGCACGTTCGGCACCGATATCGGCATCGCCTTCCAGTTGCGTGACGACCTGCTCGGCGTGTTCGGTGACCCGGCGGTGACCGGCAAGCCCTCCGGCGACGACCTGCGGGAAGGCAAGCGGACCGTCCTGCTGGCCGAAGCGCTGCGCCGCGCCGACGCCACCGACCCGGCCGCGGGCCAGCTGCTGCGCACCAGCATCGGCACCGATCTGAGCGCGGACGACGTGCAGCGGCTACGCGCGGTGCTCACCGAACTCGGCGCGGTCGACAAGGTGGAGCGCCGGATCGCCGAACTCACCGAGAGCGGCCTGACCGCCATCGAGACCAGCACCGCGACTCCCGCCGCGAAAGAACGGTTACGCGCGATGGCGCTGGCCGCGACCAGGCGCGCCGCATGAGCGAGCGAACAAAGGACACAGCCGAGTTCTCGGTCATGGTGGAGCCGAGCGCCAGCGAGGTGGAGCCATGAGCGAGCGCAGCGAGCGAACAAAGGACACAGCCGAGTTCTCGGTCATGGTGGAGCCGAGCGCCAGCGAGGTGGAGCCATGAGCGAGCGAACACGGCGAGCGGTCGGCGCGCCGCGGCGATGAGGAGGAGAACCGGGTGAAGACCGTTACGGGACCGACCGATCGTGTGGTCGTCGTCGGCGCCGGGTTGGCGGGGCTTTCCGCCGCGCTGTATCTGACCGGCTCCGGGCACACAGTCACGCTGCTCGAGCGGGCCGATCACCCCGGTGGCCGGGTTGGGCGCTACCGGGGCGCGGACTACGACATCGACTCCGGCGCCACCGTGTTGACGCTGCCCGAGCTGATCACCGACGCGCTCGCCGCCGTCGACCGCAGCCCGGAAACCTGTGTCCCCCCGCTGCGGATCCATCGGCTGACGCCGAGTTATCACGCCAGATTCGCCGACGGCGCCGACATCCGGGTGTTCGCCGACGCGGATGCGATGGCCGCGGAGGTCGAGCGCACCTGCGGCCCCGCTGAGGCGCGCGGTTACCGGCGCCTGCGCGACTGGCTGGCCCGCATCTACGCGGCCGAGTTCACCGAGTTCATGGACACCAACTTCGACTCGCCGCTGGACTTGGTTCGCAAGCCCGAAAAACGCCGCGCGCTGGTCGAATTGGTGCGTCTCGGCGGATTCGGCAGGCTCGGCCCTCGGGTGCGCCGGTTCCTGCGGGATCCGCGGCTGGCACGGCTGTTCACCTTCCAGGCGCTGTACGCGGGCATTCCGCCCGCCGACGCGCTCGGCGTGTACGGCGCGATACCGCACATGGACACCTCGCTGGGCGTCTACTTCCCTGAGGGCGGCATGCGGGCCATCGCCGCGGCGATGGCCCAGGCGTTCACCGACGCGGGCGGAACTCTGGTACTCGGCGCCGAGGTGGTCGGAATCGACTACACGGGCCGCAGAGCCCGGCGCGCCCGCACCGCCGACGGACGGTCCTTCGAATGCGACGCCCTCGTGCTCACCGCCGACCTTGGGTCGATCGAACGATTCGGTGTGCGGCGCAGACGCTTGCTGCGCGCCGCGCCCTCCGCCGTCGTCGCGCACGGAACAGTGCCCACCGCGGTCGCCGAGACCTGGCCCGTGCAGGCACATCACACCATCGAGTTCGGTCAGGCGTGGGCCGCCACGTTCGCCGAGATCACCGCGCGCCGCGGGCGCGGCGCGCTGATGAGCGATCCCTCACTGCTGCTCACCCGGCCTGCGTTGACCGATCCGAGCCTCGTCATCGACCGGAGCGGCGGACGGTACGAGCCGTTCTCCCTGCTCGCGCCGTGCCCGAATCTGGCTGCGGCGCCGCTGGACTGGGCGAGGATCGGGCCCGCGTACCTGCGCGAGTTGCTCGTCGTGCTCGAGGCACGCGGGTACCACGGCATCGCCGGGCACTTCGCCGTCGACCATCTCGACACGCCGCAAACGTGGCTCGATCAAGGGATGCTGGCCGGTACCCCGTTCTCCGCGGCGCACCTTTTCCGGCAAACCGGGCCATTTCGGCCGAGTAATTTTCCCCGCTCCAGCGACAACGTGGTTATCGCCGGTTGCGGCACCACCCCCGGCGTCGGTGTGCCGACCGCGCTGCTGTCCGGAAAACTGGCGGCAAACCGCATTTCCGGCGATATCTCACCCGCTCGAAGCGAAACCCCACGCACCAGCGGGATAGTGTTCGGGGCGACGCCGTAAACTAAGCGCCGACCTATTCGCTCGCGGTTGCGACCGCCGACCACTCGGGGGGACCGACACCAGATGGCATCCCCCGAAACGCGCACCGCAGAGGCCGCCTCCACCGACATCACCGGCCCCGCCTCCAGCACTTCGGCACGCCGCGAATCGGCCACCCCCCGTGGTTTCCTGTGGTGGATGCGCACCTACGCCGACTTCGCCAGAAGCCCCGAGGGCCATGCCGCCCTGCTCGGCTTCTTCGGCGCTGTCATGATCACCTTCGGCGGGTTCGGCGCGGGCAGCGTCCGCAAACGCGACCCGCTGCTGGAGGCCGCGCACCTATCCTGGCTCCGCTTCGGCCACGGCTACGCACTCTCGACCATCTGCATCTGGATCGGCGTGCTGCTGATGGTCACCGCCTGGGTCCGGCTCGGGCGCGCCACGATCGGGACCGGCGACCGGATGGACGCCGGTGTGACGTTGAACGAGCTGCGCGCGATCGTCGGCGTCTGGATCTTCCCTCTGCTGTTCGCCGTGCCGATGTTCAGCCGCGACGCGTACTCCTACCTCGCCCAGGGGGCGCTGCTGCGCGACGGCTTCGACCCCTATCAGGTCGGTCCGGTCGCGAATCCCGGTGTGCTGCTGGACAATGTGAGCCCGGTCTGGACAACCACCACCGCGCCCTACGGTCCGGTGTTCCTGCTCCTCGGACGCGCGATCACCGCCGTAACCGGCGACAACGTGGTGGCGGGCACCATCGCGATGCGGTTCGTCATGCTGCCCGGCCTCGCGCTCATGATGTGGGCGGTGCCCTATCTGACCAAGCACCTCGGTGGCAAGCCGACCGTCGCGCTGTGGCTGGCCGTCCTGAACCCCTTGGTACTGATCCACCTGATCGGCGGCGTACACAACGAGATGCTGATGGTGGGCCTGATGTGCGCGGGCATCGCGTTGGTGCTGGAGCGCCACCATGTGGCGGGCATCGTGGTCGTCGCGGTGGGTGTGGCTATCAAGGCGACCGCCGGTATCGCACTGCCATTCCTGGTGTGGATCTGGATGTTGCACGAACGCGAACGCCGCGCGGCGCAGCGGGTGGGGCGCGATCCGGCGCATCTGCCCGCGAGCGAGCAGCCCGACGACGCCGCCGAGCCGACCGAGGACATGCCGCATCCTGCGCTGATGTTCGCCAAGATCGCGGGACTCGGCCTGAGCGTGTTCGCGGTGGTGTTCGTGGCGGCCTCGGCGATCGCGGGCGTCGGCATCGGCTGGCTGACCGCGCTGTCCGGGTCGAAGAAGATCATCAACTGGCTTTCGCTGCCGACCGTCCTGGCGCACTCGGTCACCTGGGTGACCCCGCTTCGGCTGGAGTCGGTGCTCGAGGTGACGCGTGCGATGTGCGCGCTGTCGCTGGTCGCGGTGCTGGCCTGGACCTGGTGGCGATTCCGGCACAGCGAGCGGGAGGCGGTGCTCGGCATCCTGATCGCGTTCGTGGCGATCGTCATCCTCTCTCCGGCCGCCCTGCCCTGGTACTACTCCTGGCCGCTGGCGCTGGCCGCCGGGTTCGCGCTGTCCACCACCACACTGATGGGGCTGGTCGGTGTGTGCACCTGGCTGATGCTGGTGTTCCAGCCGGACGGGTCGATAGGTCTTTACAACTTCTGGCACGTCGCCGCAGCGACCTTCGCCGCCGTGGTGGCGGCGCTGTCACTGCGCAGGGTGGACCCGCTGCGCTTGCGCGCCGCTCCACCGAGTACCGCTTCGGCATCGCCCGCCGCTCCATGACCGGCGACCACCTACCGACCGGCGCCGAACGCACACTCACCTATCGCGAATGCAGGCAGATCGCCGCGACCTACGGCCGCACCTACTTCTGGCCACCAGGCTGCTGACGGCGCAGCGACGGCGCGCGGTCCACGCGCTGTACGCGTTCGCGCGGATGGTGGACAACATCGTCGACCGCGTCGATCAGCACGCAGACATCCCGCAGCCGGACAAGCTGAAGAACTGGATCTGATCGAAAAGCAACTGCGCCCCGCGCTCGATGCGCGAGTGAGCGCGGTATCTTCCGGCCTAGCGAGGAAACACAGAGAGTGGCAGTCGATCCCGGTCCCTGCGGATCGGGCGAGTTCGCCGGAACTCGGACGCACGACCACGCGGGAAGCCGGTATCCAGCCGGGCGCGCTCGTGCTGGCCCCTCGCGGACACCATCCAGCGCTACGGCATTGCGGTCCAGCATTTTTGGACGTTTCTGGGCGCCATGCGGATGGACGTGCCCGGTGCCGCGGACTTCCGGGACCGCTGTACCACCATGGCCGAGCTCCGGGAGTGCATGCACGGCTCCGCGGCCGCGATCGGGTTGCAGCTGCTTCCGGTTCTCGGCACGGTCGTCCCGGTTTCCGAGGCCGAACCGGGCGCCGCCGCCCTCGGCGAAGCGCTCCAGCTCACCAATTTTCTGCGCGATGTCGCGGAGGATCTCGATCGCGGCCGTATCTACCTGCCCGCCGACGACCTCGCAGCATTCGGCGTGCACGACGAACTCCTCGCCGAGTGCCGCCGAACCGGACACACCGACGCGCGCGTCCGCCGGGCCCTTGCCCACCTCATCGCGGTCAACCGCGACCTCTACCGCCGCGCCGAATCCGGCATCGACCTGCTCGAGCCGCGTGTGCGCCCCGCCATTCGTACTGCAGCCAACCGCTACGCCGATATCCTGCATCGCATCGAACACTCCGACTACGCCGTCTTCGAGCGTCGCGCTCTGGTCCCCCGCCATCATCGACTACACGTAGCCGCAACCGAATTCACCACCGCGCCCCTGCGCAACAGACTCCACCGCTGACCGAGCATCGGTCGAACCACACATCCCGAACGCGCAAGCCCATCAAGCGCCGTTCGCGACCCCGCTCACGTCCGAGCAGCCAACACACCCACGACAAAATCACCAACAGCGACCGCCCAGATACCAACCACCAGACGACCGCGAAGACGCACCCCCACAGACGCGRGCCACAAGGGGGCCGCGAACACGCCGCGCCCGCGCGGCCAAAAATTCAGAACGGGTCGGCCGCCGCCCGGCGCAGCACTTCCCTGGCGAGAGGGCCGTGTAGGGCATCGATCGGCTTGCCCGGCAGGCTTTCGTCCTCGGTGAAGATCCATTCCAGGATCTCTTCGTCGGTGTACTTGGCGTCGCGCATCACGGTGATCAGTCCGGGCAGCGGCTTCACCACCGCGCCGGTGTCGTCGAAGAATCGCTCGGGGACGCCCGCCACGCCGCCTCGGCGGACGGCGATGAGCTGGTGGTCGCGCAGCATCTGATGCACCCGGGTCACCACCAGTCCGAGTCGGTCGGCCACCTCGGGCAGCGGCACCAGGGCCACCGACTGCGGAATGACGTCATCACTGCAGGGAAATGCACTCACCTGGACAACGGTAGACGGTTCCTGGTTGCCCGTCGTGAGACACCCGGGGCGGTTCGGTCGATACCATCGTGAGTGCCGCACTGGGCGGCTGATCGCTTGTCGCAGGTACGCGAGGGGTGAGAGCTTTGTGAAAGCCGGAGGACATCACTTGATCGGCCAGATGCTGGAAGGGCGCTATCGGATCGATGCGCCGATCGCCCGCGGCGGAATGTCGATGGTCTTCCGTGGGGTCGACATCCGTCTGGACCGTCCGGTCGCCATCAAGGTGATGGACCCGAAGTTCGCGGGCGATCCCCAGTTTCTGTCGCGGTTCGAGTTCGAGGCGCGCGCGGTCGCCAAGCTCAAGCATTCTTCGCTGGTCGCGGTGTATGACCAGGGCATCGACGGTGACCATCCCTTCCTGATCATGGAGCTGGTCGAGGGCGGCACCCTGCGCGAGCTGCTGCGCGAACGCGGCCCGATGCCGCCGCACGCGGTGCGCGCCGTCGCCGAACCCGTGCTCGCGGCGATCGGTGTCGCGCATTCCGCCGGGCTGGTGCATCGCGACGTCAAGCCGGAGAATGTGCTGATCTCCGATGCGGGAGAGGTGAAAATCGCCGACTTCGGCTTGGTGCGCGCGGTCGCGGCGGCCAATACCACCTCGGCGAACGTCATTCTGGGCACCGCCGCTTACCTGTCCCCGGAGCAGGTCACCAGCGGCACCGCCGATTCGCGCAGCGACGTGTACTCGTTCGGTGTGTTGATCTTCGAAATGCTCACCGGCCGGGTCCCGTTCACGGGCGACACCTCGCTGTCGGTGGCCTACCAGCGCATCGAGAACGACGTGCCGAGCCCGAGCCGATTCATCGCAGGGGTGCCGCCGGAGTTCGACGAGCTGGTCGCCACGGCCACCGCGCGCGAGCCCGCGCACCGGTTCGCCGACGCGAACGAGATGGCCGGTGCGTTGCGGCACATCGGCGCAGAGTTGCAACTGCCCGCCTATCGGGTGCCCGCGCCACAGGAGTCGGCCGAGCACCTCAGCGCCAGCTACCGGGCCGTGCCGCCACCGGATGGTCAGCCGGCCGGCGCGCATGCGTTCGAGCCACACACGCCGCAGCCTGTGCAGCACACAAAAGTGGTTACCGCGCAGCGGCCCCGACTCGACTATGGTCCGCCGGACGGCTACGACCAGCCGCAGTCAGTGCGCCAAGCACATCCCGTGCCGCCGTATTCGCCTTACGGCAACGAACTCGGCAAGTCCCGCCGCATGGTGTGGTTGTGGGTGGCGATTGTCGCGATTCTCACGCTGGTGGTAGGCATCGGCGGTTGGTGGCTCGGCTTCGGCCGATACTCGGCGGTCCCGCCGGTCGCCGGGCTGGACACCGACAAGGCGGTTGCCGCGCTCCGGGACGCCGGTTTCGACACCGAGATACGGCAGAAGGCGTCGGACACGATCCCCGTCGGCGGCGTGGCCGGCAGTGATCCGTCGGCGGGGTCCAAAGTCACCAAGGGGTCGACGGTCGCGGTCCTGGTTTCCAGCGGCAAGCCCAAGGTTCCGGATATCCAACCGGGTGACGAGGTGTCGAAGGTCAACCAGTTGATCCGGGATGCCGGGCTACAGCCGATCGACGCCGGGGAGGAGTCCAACGCCGCACCGAAGGGCACGGTCGCCAGACTCGATCCGAAGCCGGGAACCGTGCTCCCGCTCGGCGCGCAGGTGAAGGTCTTCCGCAGCAAGGGATCGAAGCCGGTGCGCGTGCCCGACGTGCGGGGCCGCCCCACCGCGGAAGCAGTGAAGATGCTCACGGCGTCCGGAATCACTGTGCGCGAGAACCGGAGTCAGTTCGATCGCACCGTCGAGGCCGATCACGCTATCGGCACCGACCCCGCGGCGGGGACGACGGTGCAGTCGGGCGACGGCGTCGCTCTGCTCGTCTCCAACGCGCTGAAGATGCCGAGTGTGCTCGGCACGACCGTCGGCGATGCCCGTGCCCGCCTGGAAGGTATGGGGTTGCAGGTGCAGGTCAGCCAGCTGGCGCGGTCGGATTCGTCGGTGGTGATCTCGCAGGCACCCGCTATCGGCGCCAACCTCGAGGCTGGCAGCACCGTCTCCCTGGTCGCGCTTCCCTGATCCGTCGATACCCAGGGCGATTGAACCCTATACGCGAAAACTCGCGGCACAGGATTGCCCGAGCAGAGTGCGAACGTCGGCGCACCGGATGGGAGCGGTGCGCCGACCGCAGCTCAGCGCAGCATCTCCGCGACGAGGAAGGCCAGCTCCAGGGACTGCTGGGTGTTCAGCCGCGGGTCGCAGGCGGTCTCGTAGCGGCCGGAGAGATCCAGGTCGGAGATGTCCTGGGCGCCGCCGAGGCATTCGGTGACGTCTTCGCCGGTGAGCTCGATGTGCATGCCGCCGGGATGCGTGCCCAGCGCGTGGTGCACCTCGAAGAAGCCCTGCACCTCGTCGACGATGCGGTCGAAGTGCCGGGTCTTGAAGCCGGTGGACGCTTCGTGGGTGTTGCCGTGCATCGGGTCGCACTGCCAAATCACCTGGTGGCCGGTGGCCTGCACCTTCTCGATGATGGGCGGCAGGACGTCGCGCACCTTGGTGTTGCCCATCCGGGACACGATGGTCAGCCTGCCCGGCTCATTGTTCGGGTCCAGCCGTTCGACGTACTCCATCGCCTGCTCGGGGGTGGTGGACGGACCGATCTTCAGACCGATCGGGTTGGCTATCAGCTCCGCGAACGCGATGTGCGCACCGTCGAGCTGGCGAGTACGCTCACCGATCCACACGAAGTGCGCGGACAGGTCGTAGAGCACCGGCTCACCGATCGCGTTCTCGCTCAGGCGCAGCATCGCGCGCTCGTAGTCCAGCACGAGCGCCTCATGGCTGGCGTAGATCCGGGCCGACTTCAGGCTCGGATCGGTCACCCGGCAGGCGGTCATGAAGGCGAGGCCGCGGTCGATCTCTGCGGCCAGCGCCTCGTACCGCGCGCCGGCGGGCGACTTGGCTACGAAGTCGCGGTTCCAGTCGTGGACCTTGTGCAGGTCGGCCATGCCGGCGCCGGTGAGCGCGCGAACCAGGTTCATCGCGGCGCTCGCGTTGGCGTAGGCGCGGACCAGGCGCGACGGGTCGTGTTCGCGCATCGCCGCGTCGGCGGCCAGCGAGTTCACCATGTCGCCACGGTAGGACTTGAGGCCGAGCGAGTCGATGTCCGAGGAGCGCGGCTTGGCGTACTGCCCCGCGATGCGGGCCACCTTCACCACCGGCAGGCTCGCGCCGTAGGTGAGCACGACTGCCATCTGCAGCAGGGTGCGGATGTTGCCGCGGATGTGCGGCTCGGTATTGTCGGCGAACGTCTCCGCACAGTCGCCGCCCTGCATGAGGAACGCCTCGCCGCGGGCGACCTGGGCCAGCTGCTCGCGCAGCTCCTCCACCTCAGCGGGCACGCAGATCGGCGGCACACTCTCCAGTACGGTCCGCATCTGGGCCGCCTGCTCCGGATCCCAGGACGGCTGCTGCAGCGCGGTGCGTGCCAGCGCGTCGTCCAACCGCCTGCGCAGCTCGGCGGGCAGTGGCGGCAGTTCCGGCAAGCGATCGATGGGTACGTCGACGGTCCAGTTCACAGGTCCCAGAATACGGACCGTCCGGATCGGAGAGGTACCCAGTACCAGGGCTGGAATCACCCCACCCCAGGGTGGGGTGATTCCATACCCGTGTGTAGCAACCACCGATGGAACCGACGTAAGGTGACGCGTCGTGCCGTGCACCGATCTGGAGAGCGACCGAAGGTCGCCATGCCACCCCCGTGCCGCCGAATTCTTGCCAGCAAAATATCAGAGAGGCAGTTTGCTTGAGGTATTTCTATGACTGCGAATTCATCGAGGATGGTAGAACCATCGAGCTGATCTCCATCGGCTTCGTCTGCGAGGACGGCCGGGAGTACTACGCCGTGTCCACCGAATTCGATCCGGGTCGGGCTGGCCCATGGGTACGCAAATACGTTCTGCCGCAGCTACCTCCGCCGGCGTCGCCGCTCTGGCGCAGCAGGCAGCAGATCCGCGACGACCTGTACGAGTTCCTACTGCCACGGCCGGGCGTCCAGCCGGAGCTGTGGGCCTGGGTCGCGGCCTACGACCACGTGGCGTTGTGCCAGCTGTGGGGTTCCATGGTCGAGCTGCCCACCGCGCTGCCGCGCTATACCAACGAGCTGCGCCAGCACTGGGAGGCCCACGGCCGTCCCGAACTCCCGCCGGTCCCCCCGGACGCGCACGACGCGCTGGCCGACGCCCGGCACAATCTGGCCAAGTTCGAGGCCATCGAGGCAGCCCGCCGCTCGGCGCCGCGCCTGTGACACCCGCATCGTGATACACGACGGCCCCGAGTCGGTTCGACTCGGGGCCGTCGTGCGGAGGTCAGTGGCTGTGTTTGCCGTTCGCCTTCTCCTGAGCCTTCTGCAGCACCTTCAGCTGCCTGTGCTCTTCCTCGTGTTCGATCTCGAAGTGCTTCTCGCTCTCCTGCCACGGGTCCGCGCGCAGGAAGCTACCGGTGCCCGGCTTGCCCGCCGCACCCAACTTGCTCATCTTCTTCGGCACCGGGGCGCCTTGATACTCCAACGGAATCGGATGGCCGTGGTCGTCGACCGGGCCGAGCGGCTGGTGCACCTCGATGTA
>NZ_JBFRFQ010000034.1:0-73847 GCF_052114905.1 Nocardia sp. 2TAF39 | reverse complement strand
ACCCCGCCAAGACGCCCCCGCCGTACCGGCCGAAACACACCCACCCGAACCCGGCCCCGGCGAACCCGCAGAATCCACCCCACCCACACCCACCCCACCACCCGGCATCGCCCTCCCCTTCGGCATCGTCATCCCCCTACCCACACCCCGAATGTGACCTAAACCCAAGGCAGATCACGAAGCAGTAACAAAAGAATCTCGAATGCGGTAACCTTCCTTTCGTCCATCACGAAGGGCTCACGATGAGCCATTGGAGGGTCACCACAGCGTGGGACGTCACCGAAAACAGCCGCCTGCCACCGCCAGACGGAGCTCCGTTATCGCATTGACCGGATTGGTTCCCGCTGGACTCGTGGCCGTCACGGCCGCGTCCGATGTGGGCAGCGTGGCCGCGTCCGCGGCCGCGGTTCAGGCACCGGGAGCCGATCAGGACGTGCAGGGCGCCAGACCCCAGGCCGTCGCAGAACCCGTCGCCACGGCCGAATTCGTCGCTCATGCAATGGCAAAGCCCGCGCCCACCGCGGCGCCGGTGGTGAAAACCGTTGCACTGCCGAACGGAAGGCAACTCGCCGCGTTGCCGGCCGGGCCGGTGGGCGTTCCCGGCGTGGCCGTTGCGGCCTACCAGAACGCCGAACGTGTTCTGGCCGCGGAGAATCCGGTGTGCGGGATGCCGTGGTCGCTGCTGGCCGGCATCGGCCGGGTGGAGTCGACGCACGCGTTCGGCGGCAAGGCCGACACCGACGGCAATCCGCTGACCCCGGTCTACGGCCCCGTGCTGGATGGATCGCTGTCGGGCAACCACGTCGTCCGCGACTCCGACGACGGTGCGCTGGACGGCCTGGCCGGATACGACCGCGCGATCGGCCCGATGCAGTTCCTGCCGCAAACCTGGAAGCGTTACGCCGCCGACGGCAACGGCGACGGTATTGCCGATCCGCAGAATCTTTTCGACGCTGCCCTGACTGCCGGAAAATACCTCTGTGACGGTGGACTGAATATGCGCGACCTGGCCCAACAGTCCCGCGCGATTCTGCGATACAACCACTCCATGGCCTACGTCGCGAACGTCATGGCCTGGGAAACCTCTTACAGCACCGGGGCCGCACCCCGGCCCGGAGACCTGCCCAGAATTTGACACGCCTAAAATTCCTGCCATGCCAGTGGTTACGGAATCGGATGTGCGGGGCGCTCTCGCGAAGGTCGACGACCCGGAGATCCGCAAGCCGATCACCGAACTGGGCATGGTGAAAAGCGTCGCGATCGGCGCCGACAGCAATGTCCACGTGGAGATCTACCTGACGACGGCGGGCTGTCCGCTGCGCACCGAGATCACGCAGCGAGTCACCAGGGCCGTCGCCGACGTGCCAGGTGCCGGCGCGGTGACCGTCGAGCTCGACGTGATGAGCGACGAGCAGCGCACCGAACTGCGCAAGCAGCTGCGCGGCGACTCGGCCGACCCGGTCATCCCGTTCGCCCAGCCAGGCTCGCTGACCCGCGTCTACGCAGTCGCCTCCGGCAAGGGCGGCGTCGGAAAATCCAGCGTCACGGTGAACCTCGCCGCTGCCATGGCCGCACGCGGCCTCTCGGTCGGAGTGCTGGACGCCGACATCTACGGACACTCGATCCCGCGCATGCTCGGCACCGACGCCAGGCCGACCCAGGTCGAGCGGATGATCATGCCGCCCGTCGCGCACGACGTGAAAATGATCTCGATCGCGCAGTTCACCAAGGGCAACACCCCTGTGGTGTGGCGTGGGCCGATGTTGCACCGAGCGCTGCAGCAGTTCCTCGCCGACGTGTTCTGGGGTGACCTGGACATCCTGCTGCTCGACCTGCCGCCGGGCACCGGCGACGTCGCCATCTCCATCGCCCAGCTGATCCCGAACGCCGAGATCCTCGTCGTCACCACCCCGCAGCCGGCCGCCGCCGAGGTGGCCGAGCGCGCCGGAGCGATCGCGCTGCAAACCCGTCAGCGGATCGCGGGCGTGGTGGAGAACATGTCCTGGCTGGACCTGCCGGACGGCACCCGGATGGACCTGTACGGCTCCGGCGGCGGCCAGGCCGTCGCCGACCGGCTCACCCGCGCCGTCGGCGCGAACGTGCCGCTGCTCGGTCAGATCCCGATCGAGCAGGCGCTGCGTGAATCGGGCGATGAGGGCACCCCGATCGTGCTGCGCGATCCCGACAACCCGGCCGCAAAGGTGTTGCAGGATGTCGCCGACAAGCTCGCCGTCCGCCGCCGCGGCCTCGCGGGCATGTCGCTCGGCATCGATACCACCCGCCACCTATAGCCTCGGCGGACTTCGAGGACCGATAGCCGCGGGCCGGGTGTCGGTGCCGTTCAATAAGCTCACTACATGCTCACGATGCTGCTGTACGTGCTGATCGTCGGCTTGGTCGCCGCGGTGCTGTTCCTGCTTGCCAGTGCGGTCTTCGGGCGATCCGAGGAGCTGGGGCCGTTGCCGGAGGGGACGACGGCCACGCTGCTGCCCGCCGAGGGAATCACCGGAGCGGACGTGCGCGCGCTGCGCTTCCAGCAGGTGGTGCGTGGGTACAAGGCCGCGGAGGTGGACTGGGCACTGGCCAGGCTGGCCGCAAGGATCGACGAACTCCAGCGCCAAGTGGCCGAGACCCAGGCAACCAGATGGCAGACACCGGTCGCGCCCGAGTCGAAATGATCGCGCCCGCCGACGACGGCCGGATTCGCTGCGCCTGGCCGCTGGAATCCGAGCTGTACCGGGATTACCACGACTACGAGTGGGGCAAGCCGCTGCACGGCGACGACGCCTTGTTCGAGCGGCTGTGCCTTGAGGCGTTCCAGTCGGGGCTGTCCTGGATCACCATCCTTCGGAAACGGCCCGCGTTCCGCGCGGCGTTCGCCGGGTTCTCGATCGAGCGCGTCGCGGAATTCGGCGACGCCGACGTGGCCAGGCTGCTGGCCGACGCGGGTATCGTGCGCAATCGGCTCAAGATCGAGGCCGCTATCGCGAACGCCAGGGTCGCCCGCAAGCTCGACATCGGTCTGGACGAACTGCTCTGGTCGTTCGCGCCGCCACCACGACCGCGGCCGCGCACCGGTGCGGAGGTGCCCACGAGCACCGCCGAATCCTCAGCTCTGGCAAAAGAATTGAAACGGCGCGGGTTCCGATTCGTCGGGCCGACCACCGCTTACGCGCTGATGCAGGCGACTGGAATGGTCGATGATCACCTGGCCGATTGCTGGGTGGGCAGTGACCTGTCGGACCCGGGCCGACCGGTCACTTTTTGAACTCAGGTGTCCGTCCACATCCGCGATAGGGAAGAATAGGACCGGTGTAGCTCGCCAAATGCCGGCGAGCCACTAGTTGGTGACAACTGGAGTTCCAAGAAAGTGCGCAGCAGACCGCGCAGATCTGGAGGGAGCAGAGGATGGCGGCCATGAAGCCCCGTACCGGGGACGGTCCCCTCGAGGCAACCAAGGAAGGGCGTGGAATTGTCATGCGGGTTCCACTCGAGGGTGGCGGGCGGCTGGTCGTCGAACTCACGCCGGATGAGGCAGCGGCGCTGGGTGACGAACTGAAGAGCGTCACCAGCTGAGTGTCACCAGCTGAACACCCGGCCCTCGCCGCGGTGGCCGGTCTGCTGAACTGTCCCGAATGCGTGCGTTCGCAGCGGTCGCACGAGGACGCCTCGGCGCTCATGCTCGAACCGCGCGATCGGGCGCTGCGGTGCGCACAAGGGCACAGCTTCGATGTCGCACGGCAGGGCTATGTCAGCCTCCTGACGGGCGCGTCGACCAAAATGACCGGTGACACCGCGGCCATGCTGGACGCGCGCGCCACTTTCCAGAGCGGGGGGCACTTCGCGCCGATCGCCGATGCGGTGACTCGCGCTGTCACGGCAGCCCGGCGATCCGACGGTGCGGTGCTGGAAGTCGGCGCGGGCACGGGCTACTACCTCGCCCGGGTGCTCGAGGCCGCTCCCCCGGCCGTCGGCATCGCGCTGGACGTGGCCAAGCCCGCCGTGCGACGGTGCGCCCGCGCCCACCCGCGCGCCGCGGCGGTGCTGGCCGATGCCTGGCGCGGGTTGCCGATCCGCGACGGCGTGCTCGACCGCGTCCTGTCCGTCTTCGCGCCGCGCAATCCCGGCGAGGTAGCCCGAGTTCTCGGCAACGACGGCCGTTTCGTCGTCGCCACACCCACCGAACGCCACTTGGGCGAGTTGATCGGACCGCTGGACATGGTGCGCGTGGACCCGGACAAGGATCGCAGGCTCGAGGCCGCGCTGTCGGGTCACTTCGAGGCGGTCGAGGACACGCTCGTCGAGTATCCGATGAAACTCGGCCGGAGCGAGATCGCGAACGTGGTGGGGATGGGACCGTCCGCGTATCACGCGGCCGCCGCGGACGCGCGCTCGGCGAACCTGCCGGAGACCGTCGAGGTGACCGCGTCGGTCGCCGTGGGCACCTACCGCCCGGTGTCCTGACCGCGCCGCTCCCGGCGCGGAGTCACACCTTTCGGACCGTGTCGTAGACCTCGGTGGTGCGCGCCGCGACCCGCGCCCAGTCGAACTCGGAGACCGCCCGCGCGCGGCCCGCCGCACCGAACTCGGCGGCCAGCGCGGGATCGCAGGCGACCTCGTTGACGGCGGCGGCCAGGTCGCGCTCGAAGTCCTCGGCGGCGCCCGCGTCGTAATGCACCAGCCGCCCGTTGCGGCCGTCCTCCACCACCTCGGGGATGCCGCCGACGTCGGAGGCGACCACCGCGGTCGCGCAGGCCATCGCCTCCAGGTTCACGATGCCGAGCGGCTCGTACACCGACGGGCATACGAACACGGCCGCGGCGGCGAGGATCTGGCGGATCTGCTCGGTCGGCAGCATCTCGCGAACCCAGTACACGTTGCCCCGCCGCCGCCGCAACTCGTCCACCGCGGCGGCGACCTCCTGTGCCAACTCCGGCGTGTCAGGGGCGCCCGCGCACAGCACGAGCTGGATGTCCTGGTCGAAGTCCCGGGCGGCGGCCAGCAGGTGACCGACACCCTTCTGTCGCGTGATGCGGCCGACGAACGCCACGATGGGCCGGTCGGGGCGCACGCCGAGCGTGTCGAGCACCGACGACGTGCCCGCGGTCTCCTGCCCTGGATGCCAGATGCTCCCGTCGATGCCGTTGTGCACGACGTGTACCCGATCCGGGTCGACGGCAGGGTAGGCGTCGAGCACGTCACGGCGCATGCCCTCGCTCACCGCGATGAGGGCGTCGGCGTGTTCGACGGCGGTGCGCTCCGACCACGAGGAGAGCCGGTAGCCGCCGCCGAGCTGCTCGGCCTTCCATGGCCTGCGCGGTTCCAGCGAATGCGCGGTCAACACGTGCGGGATCCCGTAGAGCGTCGCGGCCAGGTGCCCCGCCAGGCCGGTGTACCAGGTGTGTGAGTGCACCACGTCGACCTCGCCCGCGGCATCGGCCATCCGCAGCTGCGCGGACATCATCTGCAACGCGGCGTTGGCGGCGTGGAGCGCAGGATCCGGTTGGTGTACCACGGCATCCGTGCGCGCGACGCCCATGCAGTGCACGGTCAC
This sequence comes from Nocardia sp. 2TAF39, assembly GCF_052114905.1. Classification (NCBI taxonomy): domain Bacteria; kingdom Bacillati; phylum Actinomycetota; class Actinomycetes; order Mycobacteriales; family Nocardiaceae; genus Nocardia; species Nocardia sp. 2TAF39. The sequence goes on along the minus strand of NZ_JBFRFQ010000034.1, from coordinate 68,293 downwards.
TTCGCACAACTCGCGCAAACGCGCGGTCAACTGAGTTACGTGTACTCCGGCTCCGCCGTATACCTCGGGCGGATACTCGCGGGTCAGCATTGCGACGCGAAGCCGGCTCCGCTTGCCGGAATCCACCGCCGAGTGCCCGCCGTACGTGCCGAAACTCACCGGTTCAAACTAGACGTTCGGTTCGGCTGAGGCCACTCCCGGGCGCGCCACCCGGTAGTTTGGCAGGTGTGAGGAGCCAGCCGCACGTACTAGGGATCGTGCTCGCCGGTGGCGAGGGCAAGCGACTCTTTCCACTCACGGCGGACCGCGCCAAGCCAGCGGTCCCGTTCGGCGGCGCCTATCGCCTCATCGACTTCGTGCTCAGCAATCTGGTCAACGCAGGCTTTCTGCGGCTGTGCGTGCTCACCCAGTACAAGTCGCACTCGCTGGACCGGCACATCTCGCAAACCTGGCGGCTGTCGGGCTTTGCGGGCGAATACATCACTCCGGTTCCTGCGCAGCAGCGGCTCGGGCCGCGCTGGTACACCGGCAGCGCGGACGCGATCATGCAGTCGCTGAACCTGATCTACGACGAGGACCCGGACTACATCGTGGTGTTCGGCGCCGACCACGTCTATCGGATGGATCCCGAGCAGATGGTGCGCCACCACATCGATTCCGGGGCGGGTGTGACCGTGGCGGGCATCCGGGTGCCGCGCAGCGAGGCGAGCGCGTTCGGCTGCATCGATACCGACGACTCAGGCCGGATCACCCAGTTTCTGGAGAAGCCTGCGCACCCGCCGGGCACCCCCGACGACCCGAACGTCACCTTCGCGTCCATGGGCAATTACGTCTTCACCACCAAGGTGCTGGTGGATTCGATCAAGGCGGACGCGGACAACTCCGACTCCGACCACGACATGGGCGGCGACATCATCCCGTCGCTGGTCGCCGCGGGCCAGGCGGGCGTCTACGACTTCGCCCACAACGAAGTGCCCGGCGCCACCGAACGCGACCGCGGCTACTGGCGCGATGTCGGAACGATCGACGCGTTCTACGACGCGCATATGGATCTGGTCTCGGTGCACCCGGTGTTCAACCTCTACAACCGGCACTGGCCGATCCGCGGCGCGGCCGAGAACCTCCCGCCGGCCAAGTTCGCCCAGGGCGGATTGGCGCAGGAATGCATTGTCGGCGCCGGCAGCATCCTGTCCGCGGCCACCGTGCGCAATTCGGTGCTCAGTTCCAATGTCATGGTCGACGACGGCGCCACGGTCGAGGGCTGCGTGCTCATGCCCGGTGTCCGCGTCGGACGCGGCGCGGTGGTGCGGCATGCCATTCTGGACAAGAACGTGGTGGTCGGCGAGGGCGAGATCATCGGGGTAGACCTGGAGCGCGACCGCAGCCGGTTCGCCGTGAGCAACGGCGGCGTGGTCACGGTGGGCAAGGGCGTGTGGGTATAGAAGTCAGTAGTTGCGTGGCGAGCTGAATCAGGGTTCGCCCGGCTCGGGGGCGGGGGATTTGGTGCAGAACGGTGCGCACGGGCCCGGCGTGCGTGGCACGGTCGTCTTCGAAGTGCCGAAATCGGCTGTGCTGACCAGATATACCGCCAGTACCGCCAACAGAAGCACCGCGGCGAGGGCTACCATCGTCCGACCCCAGTGGATCGGGCGAGGGCGGCGCTCGTCGTCGTCCCAGAGGAACATCACCGCACTGCACCTTCTTCCGAATACCTCGCTCGGAGGATCAACCAGCTAGTACCCCGTTCGCACATGCTTCCTGAAGAATGCGCCGGACAGCCGACGCGTGTCGGGGTATTCGATGGGTTGGCCGATCATGGCCTGACGAAAAAGTGCAGAAGCCGCGGGATCTGCGCTTCGAACCTGCGCGGAAACCCTGTCTCGGCAGCCAGCGTTCGGGGGGATTACAGTCCCGGCGGCGCGACAGTCTGCGTGCAGAATGGCTCGCACGGCCCCTGTGTCGGAGTGACTTTCGGAGGTCCGCTGTCGAAATCGGCGTTACTGACTACGAGTAGCACCAGAACGGCACCCAGGATCACGAACAGGAACGCGATTATGGTCGGCCGCAGCCAACTCGATCGTCGCTCCACGACGACATCACCCAGGTAAACAACCTCTACGGCATCGAGTTCACGCATCTTGACAACCTCGCTGACTTGTTTCCCAGCGGGTACCCGCGATTCGGCCATGGAATCAGCTTGTGTTGAGCATCGCGCGAATCACTAACCGCGTGAGGCGCAGAGCAATCCGTCCCCGACCGGGATCAGCACGCTGGTGAGTTCGGGGTGCTCTGCGATGGCGCGGGTGGCGGCGCGCACGGCCTGTGTGGCCGGATCGCGCTGCGATGTGTCGGGCACTCGTCCGCCGAGCAGCGCATTGTGCAACACAATTGCCCCGCCGTCGCGCAGCAGCCGCACCGCCTGGGCGACGTACTCCGGGTGCTCCAGCGGCGCCGCGTCGATGAAGACCAGATCGTAGGCGCCATCGGCCAGGCGCGGCAGTACGTCGAGCGCGCGTCCATTGATCAGCCGGGTCCGTGCGGGCGGGATCTCGGCGGCACGGAACGCCTCCCTGGCCGCGCGCTGGTGCTCCGGCTCGGAATCGATGGTGGTCAGCGTTCCGTCCTCGCGCATCCCGTCGAGCAGCCACAGCCCACTGATGCCTGCACCGGTGCCCACCTCGACTACGGCACGTGCGCCGAGCAACTGTGCGTAGATGCTCAGCATCGCCCCCACCGAGGGCGGCACGGGCGCCACGCCGAGTTCGGTGGCCCGTTCGCGCGCGCTGACGAGGATCTCGTCTTCCACGACGGATTCCTCCACGTAGGCGAGATTTCGCTCCAGATTCGATGCCACGGGTATGAGGCTAACGCCGGGCGGGTGGTCTCGGCGTTCCGTACAACACGCGCCGCCCGCCATTCTCGCGGCCATTTTTCTCAGGTGTCCCTCAGGATCTCCATATCCCGGCCATATCAGGACACGAGAGAGTATGGGCAACGCAAGACCACCGACCGTGTGCAACACGGGACGCGGGAACAACGACATACCGATCGTCGGTTGTATCCGTACGCGACGGTCCGCAGATCCGGGCCACCGCAAGTTCCGACGTTTGCGGTCCCTAGTAGGAGGTAGCTCCATCCACATGGTCGATGCGGCGCGCGAGTACGCCACCCTGCCCGAGCAGATCCTGCCGACCGAAGCCGATGCCTCCGAGGAGTCCGTCGAGCTGAGCGGGACTGCTGCTTTCGATGCCACCGGTGACCGGTCGGCCATGCCGTCCTGGGACGAGCTGGTCCGCGAGCACGCCGATCGGGTCTACCGCCTGGCCTACCGCCTCTCCGGCGACGCACAGGACGCCGACGATCTCACCCAGGAGACGTTCATCCGGGTGTTTCGCTCGCTCTCGAATTACCAGCCGGGCACCTTCGAAGGCTGGCTGCACCGCATCACCACCAACCTGTTCCTGGACATGGTCCGCCGACGCAACCGGATCAGGATGGAAGCGCTGCCCGAGGACTACGACCGCGTCCCCGCTGAGGGCCCTGGTCCCGAGCAGGCGTACCACGACGCCCGGCTGGATCCCGACCTGCAATCCGCGTTGGATTCGCTGGCACCCGAGTTCCGCGCCGCCGTCGTGCTGTGTGACATCGAGGGTCTGTCCTACGAGGAGATCGGCGCTACGCTCGGCGTGAAGTTGGGCACCGTGCGCAGTCGAATCCACCGTGGGCGGCAGGCACTGCGTGACTACCTTGCGCATAATGGAAGTGAGCAGCGGTTCGCCGCTGACGTGAACAACATAGGGTGATCCGTCGGAAGCCGGCATCACCCGAAAAATCGGATGATGTCGGTTGAAAGGGTGAGCACCGAATGAGTGGCGACTCCAGTACGTCCGGTCGTCGTCCGCCTCGTTTCAGCCCTACCGAGCATCTGGCGAGCGAGGCGATCGCGGCCTATGTGGACGGCGAGTTGCGGATGAACGCCTATCTGCGTGCCGCCCAGCATCTTTCCCTGTGCCCCGAATGCGCGGCAGAGGTCGACGCACAGCAACAGGCGCGCATCGCGTTGCGTCATGCGGGCCATGTCGCGATACCCACCGGGCTGCACGACAGTCTGACCAGGATTCCCCTCGCCGAACTGCCGGGCGGCGCGAGCAGCGGCCGGACCCCCGCTTCGGGTTCCGACGGGACCTCGCGCAACGAGGCGGTTTTCGGCTTTCTGACCGATTCGTTCACCGCGACCCGGTGGACAACGTGGTGGCGGAAGTAGAGTTTCCCGAGTGACCACCGAATCTACGAATTCCGGATCGGCCGACACCTCGGATTCGGCGGCCAACCGCGGGAATCTCCGTCCATCGGACGCGCCCGTGCTCGGTCCGCGCCCGGTCTACCGGCCCCATGTCGACACGCACACCGCACGCGCCTTCCGCAGGCCCTCCGGCCTGTCCGGTTCGTTCGCAGAGCCGCTGCCGATCCGCACCGCGGGTCCGGCGCCGCAGGTAGGCCCCGAACTTCACAACCGCCCCCCGGACGCGGTGCTCGCGGAGGCGTTCGGTCGCCCGGAGGGTTCCAGCGAGCTGCTGCAACGCGATCCCGACGCCGCCGATGGCACAGCCACGGTCGCGGGTCCGGCCGATCCGTGGCGTGATCCCGATGCCGCCGCTCGCCTCGGCGCGCCCGCGGTGCCGACGCCCACGCCGCAGCCGCTGCCGCAGGCCGAGAAGCTCACCGCACGCCAGGTGCTGTTCGGGTCCCGGGTCGCGCCCAAGGCGCTGGCTGTGCTCGCGCTCGTCGCGCTCGTGATCGGTCTGCTCGGCGGTCTGGTCGGCAGGCTGACCGCGGAGACCGCTTCCACGCTCACCTCACGCAAGGTCGCCTTGGAGCAGAAGGGCGACACCGATCGTCCGCACGGACTGATCGCGCAGGTCGCGAACGCCGTATTGCCCTCGGTCGTTTCGATCCGGGTCACCGTCGGCGACAATGGCGCCACCGGGTCCGGCGTGGTGATCGACGGCGGGGGCTACGTCGTCACCAACAACCACGTCATCTCGATGGCCGCGCAGGACAAGAGCAACCGCGCCACGATCCAGGTCCAGTTCTCCGACGGCACCCGGGTGCCCGCCCAGACCGTCGGCCGCGACCCGAAGACCGATCTGGCCGTGCTGAAGGTCGATGTGAAGAATCTCACCGTCGCCAAGCTCGGGAAGTCCGGTGACGTCCAGGTCGGCGACGATGTCCTGGCTATCGGCTCGCCCCTCGGACTGAGCAAGACGGTCACCTCCGGCATCGTGAGCGCACTGCACCGCCCGGTGAAGTTGCAGGGCGAGGGCAGCGACACGAACGCCGTGATCGACGCCGTGCAGACGGACGCGTCGATCAACCCGGGTAACTCCGGTGGCGCACTGGTGGACATGGAGGGCCGAGTCATCGGTATCAACTCCGCCATTCGCAGCGAAACCGGTGGCTCGGTCGGTCTCGGCTTCGCCATCCCGGTGGACATGATGACCCAAGTCGCCCAGACTCTGATCCGCGATGGTGCGATTCATCATCCGAGACTGGGGATCAGCCCGCGCACCAAACAGGTGGCGAATGAGACGACGAGTGGCGCGGAAGTCGCCGATGTAGCACCTGGCAGCCCTGCGGCCAAGGCAGGGATCGTCGAGGGCGACGTCGTTGTGAAGGTCGGCGATCGTGAGGTGACCGGCCCGGAGGAGCTGGTCGTCGCTGTCCAGTCGCGCAAGATCGGGGAGACGGTGAGCGTGGTCTTGATCCGTGACGGCCGACAGGTGGACGTTCCGGTCACGCTGGAATCCGACTGACCCGCTGGTCGGATCCCCAGGTAGCCTGGCTACGTGTTCAGCAACATCGGCTGGAGCGAGATGGTCATCCTGCTCGTCGCCGCCCTCGTGATTCTCGGACCGGAGCGCCTGCCCGGTGCCGTGCGCTGGACCACTCGCAGCCTGCGCCAGGTGCGCGACTATGCCAGCGGCGCGACTTCGCAGCTGAGGCAGGAGCTCGGGCCCGAGTTCGAGGATCTGCGCAAGCCGCTGGCCGACCTGAACGAACTGCGCGGTATGACTCCGCGCGGGATGGTGACCAAACACCTTCTCAACGGCGACGATTCGCTGTTCAAGGATTGGGAAGGCACGCTGCTCGACAAAAAGGACCTGTACAGCACGAACAGCGGGATGCCCGACTATCCGATGCCGAAGGCCGATAAGCCGTTGGAGCGCAACGAACGTCCGCCGATCGACACGGACGCGACCTGATCTGTCAAGAAGTCTAGACACCATGACCTGTTCGGCTGTCTAGACTTCGCACATGTCGGCCGATGACGTGGCGCGCGTGTTCGCGATCGAGGACAGGGTCGAGCGACTGAAGGCGGCCACCGACGGGGTGGCGGCGGCCCAGCAGACCATCAACGAACTGACCAGGATTCGCCGTGCCGTGATCAGGGAACTCCATGCCGATGGCTGGACGTTCGCCAGAATCGGTGCGGCGGCAGGGCTTTCCCGCGCCCGGATCCATCAGGTGAGTACACAGGGACCATCGCCGGAGGGACTGTTCTTCGGGCACGGTTCGCTCACCGTGCTCGTCCCGGAGGTGCGGGCCGGGCGGGTAGTCGGTGCGCCGGACCCGGCTGCACCGCACCGTCTTGTCGAACTACTCCGCGAACTCGGCTTCACGGTCTCGGTCGAACATTTCCTACCCGGCCGCCTGATCGACCTGAAGCGCGATGGGCTGATCGTGCTGGGTGGCCCGGAATTATCGCCCAGCCTGCGCCAGCTGATCACTGCCGATCCGCGGCTGCGGCGCGCGGTGGCAAGGGCGGGCGACGCTCGCCGGGGCATCGAAGACCGGGCGGCCCGCCGGGTGTACCGGCCCGGCGGGCCAGATCCGCACGACATCGCCTATCTGGCCAGGCTGCCCAGACCCGATAGGCGCGGCAGCGTGTTGATGATCGACGGCATGCATCCACCCGGATCGCTCGGCGCCATTCGGCTGCTCGCCACCCGTCTGGCCACCTTGCACGAGCGTGCGAGCACACACCTGTTCTCGGTGCTGGTCGCCTGCCGGTTCGACCGGGCCACCGGCGAGCCGTTGGAGGCCGATTTGCTCACGCCGGTGTACCGCCATGACGCCGAAACCCGGTTTCCCGCAAAAGGTGTGCGCCGCTGACCCACCGCGAACCGCGATCACACGAGCCGGTAGGCACCATTGGCGTATAGCGACGAGTTGCTTGGGGTCTCGGCGTGATTCGGCGGTAACGTGCCGAATGCCGAAGAGCGGCTGAGAACTTCATCGCCGCCGCGACCACGGTCGGTCGGCCAGCGCAATCGTCCCAGCCAATCGACTGAGGCCTATCCCGGAACCCAGGATTCGACTGCCGGTCCGCTGGATCGACAGTCCGGCCACGCCACGCGTATGCCGTCCGCCTGCACAAACCCTTATCCTCGAAGGGCTTGTGACACGCGCGGTTCCAGGGGTATGTGACACGTCACAACGTCCTCGGGTAGGGTGCGTCCTGCGCTGCTGCTTAAATAGCCGAAAGATAACTATTTCGATGGGCGGGCTCTGATGCGTGTTCGAGGTTCGATATCTGAGAGTTCGGTTTCCACACTTCTCCCGCTGCGGCGCGACCCGCTCGACCCCGGTGCGATGCTGCGTGCCGCCGACCCCGCGCTGATCACCCACCGGGTCACCTACAGCGACCGGCTGAAGGTCTTCCTCGGTCCCGGCGAGACGGTCGACAGTTTCCTACGCCCGCTGCGCAGGCTCGACGGGTACCACCGCTACTCGGTGAACATGACCCGGCTCGCCGCGGCCATGCGGCCCGCCGACATCAGCCCAGTGATCAGCTCCGCGCCTGGCCGGAACTACCTGCAGTGCACCGGCGCGGCCGGTGCACTGGCCATCGAATTGCGCAGCACCATCGACGCCGCGCAGCGCCAGTTCGCCGTCGGTCTGCCGGGCGACCGGATCGGCGCGCCGAGCATCGACGTCCCAGTGCCTGCCGGCGTGCCCGCTCCGCTGATCTACCCGGACGAGTTGTTCACTGCCGAGCAGGCCGCCGAGATCTTCACGGTGTACTTCGAGACAAGTGACGTCCCGCCCTACCTTCAGCTCCGCGAAACGACCGCGTGATGCGTTCTTCGAGGAGAGAACGGTGAACTCGCTCGTGCTCGTCGGTGCCGTCGGGCTGGCAGCCGGGCTGCTCACCCTGGTCGTCGCCATGCTGCTGCGGCCGACGGCCTCGCATCGGCAGCTGACCGTCGCCGAGTTGCAGGGCCGCCTTGTGCAGGAGTCCGTAGCGCCGCCGGCGAATGCCGCGGACGAGCCGCAGGCCGGGCCCGCAGTGGTCGAGCCGCTTCCCGACCAGCGCCGCCGCGCCGAATAGTCTCCGGGTAGGCGGCTTCCTCGCCTCCGCTCGGCCCAGCGCAAGCCGAAGCAGACCACGTCCGGCAGCGCCCATTAGGGTGGAGATGTCGGCGGAAATCCACCGCTTGTCTCGGGCCCGATGCACGGCCGCCGGACCCGCTCGGGAGAGGACCGGTTCCTGTGCGCGCGATACTCGGGCAATTGATCACCCTGCTGCCGCACGGTCCGGTCGCGTTGGCCCGCGTGGTGGACACGACCGGGCCCGGCCCTCGCGAGCCGGGAGCTGCGATGATCGTCACCGAATCCGGCGAGGTTCACGGCTCGTTGTCGGGCGGTTGCGTCGAGGCCGCGGTGGTCGCGTCGGCGCGTGAAGTATTGGCGACCGGCCACGCGGTGACCGACCGGTTCGGCTACGCCGATGGCGACGGATTCGCCGTCGGATTGACCTGTGGCGGCGAGATCGAGGTTTTCGTCGAGCGGATCTCCCACGATCGGCTTCCGCTCCTTTCGTCCCTGCGGCAGCGGATCGGCGGTGGTTCTCCGGTCGGGTTCGCCACCACGATGGACGCCCGGCCGGAATGGAAGCTGCTGCTGCCCGGCGGAACCGATCCGTGGCACGGCGTGGACCGTGACGCACGGACGTTGCTGGTCGCGGGCCGCAGCGGCGTGGTGGGCGCCGACGAGTGCGAGGCAGACAGCTCGCCGCGACCCCGGACTTTCGTGCAGGTCTTCGCGGCCCCGGCCCGTATGGTCCTGGCGGGCGCCAATGACTTCGTTCGCGCACTGAGCCGCACCGGCCGCCAGCTCGGCTATCGGGTGACCGTGGTCGACGCCCGTGAAACCTTCGCCACCGCAGCCCGATTCCCCTCCGCCCACGAGGTGGTCGTGGACTGGCCGCACCGCTATCTGCGCGCGGAGAAAGCGGCGAGACGGATCGACCGTCGCACCGTGGTCTGTGTGCTCACCCACGACGCCAAGTTCGACGTGCCGACCCTGGTGGCGGCACTGGAGTGCACGGAGATCGGCTTTGTCGGCGCTCTCGGGTCCCGCCGCACCCACACCGAGCGCGTCGAACGCCTCCGGGCAGCCGGTGTCGCCGACGAGCAGCTTGCCCGGCTGAAAAGCCCGGTGGGGCTGGACCTCAACGCGCGGACACCGGACGAGACCGCGATCTCCATCGCCGCCCAGATCCTGGCGGAGCGCGGCGGCGCCTCCGCCCGTCCACTGGACGGCACGGAGGGCCCCATCCACCGCTGAGCCCGAGCCTGTCCCAACGACTCGCCCCGCAATCGCGTCGGCACCGAAAACCTCACCAGCAGAAGCAGATTCGACACTCACCGCGGCTTCCCGGCCGGTGTCGGCGGGCAACGCAGCGCGCCTCACCGTTATGCGGCCGCCCGACACATCCGCGCGGCTCGCGCCCCGAAACACTCGAGGTTCAGGCCGCCGCCCGCGCAGGCCGCAGGGTATTCATCGGCGGACGGTCGGTCAGCGACACCTCGGTACTGTGTGCGGTGAATTCATCGCCGATGAGCGGGAACTGGGTGAGCGCCGCGCCGGAGTCCTGCACGCCGCTTCGACCGAGCGCGGTGCCCAGGATTTGGCGGCTCATCACACCCAGGTCGGCCAGCGGCCGGTTGCGATGCGTGCGGACGCCCAGGTTGACCTGTCCGATCGCGGACATGCCGAGCCGGTCATAGGTGTCGAGCAGCAGCCCGATCTCCACGCCGTAGCCCGGCGCGAACGGCACCGAGGTGAGCAGATCGCGGGTGCCCGCGTATTCGCCACCCAGCGGCTGCAGCACCTGCGACAGCTCGGGCCGCAGCGCCGCGAGCAGCGGACGCGCGACCAGCTCGGTGACGCGGCCGCCGCCGTGCGCGTCCACCGCGCTGCCCTGCCGCAGCGGCCTGCGATAGTAGGCCTTGGCCAGCTGTACGTCGTCGACCGTGAGCAGTGGGCCGAGCAGTTTCGGCACGAAAGCCGGATCCGGATCGATGAGATCGGAGTCGACGAAGGCAACCAGGTCGCCGCTGGTCACGGCCAGCGAGCGCCACAGCACCTCGCCTTTGCCCCCAACCGGCTCCAGCTCGGGTACTGCCTGCTCGCGGCTGATCACCTCGGCCCCCGCGGCGCGGGCGCGCTGCGCGGTCGCGTCCGTCGAGCCGGAGTCGAGCACGATCAGTTCGTCGACCAGCGTGCCGAGCAGCGGTCTGATGCTGGCCACCACCTCGGCCACGGTGCGTTCTTCGTTCAGTGCGGGCAGCACCACCGAGACGGTGCGGCCCGCTTTGGCGGCGACGAGCTCGTCCACCGTCCAGTCCGGGGTGTCCCAGGTGTTGGTCGTCGCCCAGGCGGGCTCGCGGTGTTGGATTTTCATACCAGACCTCGCAAGGTTCGTGCGGGGGGCCGGATGCCCTGGATCGCGGCGATCATGTCCACGACCCGCCGGGTCGCGGCGACTTCGTGCACTCGGAAGACTCGGGCGCCGGCGGCCGCCGACCACGCTGTTGCTGCCAATGTGCCCTCCAGTCGTTCGGAAAGATCGACACCTAAAGTCTCCCCGATGAAATCCTTATTGCTCAGCGCCATCAAGACGGGCCATCCGGTATTTACAAGAACGTCGACTCCGCGCAACAACTCGAGGCCGTGATAGGTGTTTTTGCCGAAATCATGGGTCGGATCGATCAGTATCGAATCCTTGCGCACCCCCGCCGCGAGCGCGTTCTCGGCGGCGCGCACCACGGTATCGGCAACTTCGCCCACGGCATCCGCGTAGCGGACCCGGTGCGGCCTGGTCCGCGGCACAGCACCGCCGGTGTGGCTACAAACCACCCCTACGCCGTGCTCGGCGGCCACCGACACCAGGTCCGGGTCGGCACCCGCCCACGTGTCGTTGATCAAGTCGGCACCAGCACCCACCGCGGCCAGCGCCACATCGGCGCGCCAGGTGTCAACGCTGATCAGTAGCTGAGGGTATTTCGCACGAATGGCCCCGACGAAGGGGATCACGCGCCTGGTCTCCTCGACCGCGTCGACCAGCGCACCCGGCCCTGCCTTCACGCCACCGATGTCGACCAGGTCGGCTCCCTCGTCCACCGCGCGGGCCACAGCGTCCATGGCCGCGGCGTCGGTGAAGGTGGCGCCCCGGTCGTAAAAGGAGTCCGGCGTGCGATTCACGATCGCCATCACCAGCGCACGATCCGTCGCCACCGGCTTGCCGCACAGCGTGGAAAGCGGCACCGCGGTCGAGCTGAACATGTCCACGACTGTAGCCAGTCCTCTCCCCCGCCTCTGCGCGCACTTCGGCCGTACTAGTCGGGTGACGCGAGAATTGCGTTCAGGTCCTGCGCTTAATGCCCCTTCAGTTCTGGCGTGCCCGACGAGTTACCCATGTGCTCACGAAATCCGTTGTTGCTCTCCGGCGGCGTCTGACCGAATCGTCGCAGGTTGGCTTCACCGCCGCCGGGCTGTCGAATTCGGCGCCCGACTCACCGTCGAGCGGGTGTCGGTGCTCCCGTCTTCAGCTCTCCGCATCAGGCGGTACGCGGCGCCTCCAGGGCCGCGAACGCGGACGCGAGATCGGTCACCACCGTAATCCGGGACAAGGCTGTCCGGGGCACGAACTTTCGGTCGTACAGCTCGTCCAGCCAGGAGAACAACCCGGCGAAGAATCCATGGGGATCCAGCACGACAACGGGCTTCTCGTGCTGTCCCAGATAGCCACCGGTCCAGGTCTCGAAGAACTCCTCGAGGGTGCCGATACCGCCCGGCAGCGTGAGGAAGGCGTCGGCGCGATCCTCCATGACCTGCTTGCGCTGGCGCATGGTGTCGGTGACCACCAGCTCGTCGGCGTCGACGTCGGCGACCTCCCGGTGCACCAGGTGTTTCGGGATCACGCCGATGGTGTTCGCGCCGCCGGCGCGGGCCGCGGTCGCCACCGCCCCCATCATCGAGACGTGACCACCGCCGGAGACCAATTGCCAACCGCGCCGGGCGATTTCGGTACCGACCCGGGCGGCCAGCGAGAGGTAATCGGGGTGCATGGTGCTCGCCGAGCAGTAAACGCAGACGGCAAAGGGCTGTTCGCTCACCACTGGTCCTCCGTGCCGATCGCGTCCTCGGCGGCGCCCGCCTCCGCGTTGGCCTGGATGATGCCGACAACGTCTTCGACGCTGTCGGTCACGTACAGCAGGCTGAGATCACCCGCGGAGATCTTGCCGGAGCCGCCGAGCGAATCGCGCAGCCAGTCGACCAGCCCGGACCAGTACCTGCTGCCGAACAGAATGATCGGGAAGCGGGTGATCTTGCGGGTCTGCACCAGGGTGAGCGCCTCGAACAATTCGTCGAGCGTGCCGAAACCGCCGGGCAGACAGACGAATGCTTGTGAATACTTCACGAACATCGTCTTACGGACGAAGAAGTAGCGGAAGTTGATGCCCAGATCGACCCACTCGTTGAGGCTCTGCTCGAACGGCAGCTCGATACCGAGGCCGATCGAGTAGCCGCCCGCCTCGCAGGCGCCGCGGTTGGCCGCCTCCATCGCGCCGGGCCCGCCACCGGTGATCACCGCGAACCCCGCCCGAGCCAGCGCCGCGCCGATAGCCCGGCCCGCCTGATACTCGGGGTGGTCGGCGGATGTGCGCGCGGAACCGAAGACGGTCACCGCGCGCGGCACCTCGGCGAGCGCGCCGAAACCCTCGACGAACTCGGCTTGGATGCGCAGCACGCGCCACGGGTCGGTGTGTACCCAATCGGTGTCGCCGCGCTGGTCCAGCAGATGCCGGTCGGCGGTACCGAGGCCGTCCTTGCGGTCGCGGCGGAACATTATCGGTCCGCGGAACTTCGCTGTCGACTTCGGCTTGTTGGCGACCTCACGGTCGGCGGCGTCGGTGGACATACGCTCCACGCTACCGTCCGGCGGCGCGCACACCGGGTTGACGCGAGAAGTCGTCCGATGTTCAGCCCGCGGCGCCGGTGAGATAGTTGCGCAGTATCGCGGTGACGTCGGTGATCTGGTCGACCGGGACGTGCTCGTCGCGCTTGTGGGCGAGGTTGGGGTCGCCGGGTCCGAAGTTGACAGCGGGGATACCGCGGGCGGCGAAACGGGAGACGTCCGTCCAGCCGTACTTGGCACGCACACCGCCGCCGCCGTGACGGTGTACCGAGGCGACGAGGTCCTTGGCGGCCGGGGCGGTCAGGCCGGGGAGTGCGCCGGGCGCGAAGTCGAATACCTCGAAGGAGATGTCGAGGCCGGCGAAGACTTCGCGGACGTGATCGATGGCCTGGTCCACGGTGCGGTCGGGCGCGAAGCGGAAGTTGACGTCGACCTCGGCCAGGTCCGGCACCACATTGCCCGCCACGCCGCCCGAGACGCGGACGCCGGACAGCCCCTCGCGATAGACACAGCCGTCTATGTCGACCTCGCGCGCCCGGTAATCCGCCAGCCGCTGCAGGATCGGGGCCAGTCGGTGAATCGCGTTGTCGCCCAGCCACGCTCGCGCCGAATGCGCACGGACGCCGGATGTGCTCAGCCGAACCCGCAACGTTCCTTGGCAACCTGCCTCGATCCAGCCGCCGGACGGTTCGCCGAGCACAGCGAGATCACCGGCCAGCCAGCCGGGGTGGTCGCGTTCGATGTGGCCGAGCCCGTTGAACTCCGCGGCGATCTCCTCGCAGTCGTAGAAGATCAACGTCAGATCGTGCACCGGCTCGGCGATGGTCGCGGCCAAGTGCAGGAACACCGCGTCACCGGATTTCATGTCCACCGAGCCGCATCCGTAGAGCACCCGCTCGCCCGCCGGACCGACAGCGAAGTGGCCCGGCACATTATCGGCGATCGGTACGGTGTCCAGGTGCCCGGCCAGGATCACCCGGGTCGGCAATCCGCGATTCGTCCGCGCCAACACCACGTTCCCGTGCCGCAGCACCTCGAACCCGGTCGTCTGCTCCCGCAGTGCCCGCTCGATCCTGTCAGTGATCGCCGCCTCACCCTGGGAGACGCTCGGGATGTCGACGAGCGCGGCGGTCAGCGTGATCGGGTCGGCATGCAGGTCGATGGTCACGCCCTTCACCCTACGACCGCCGCCACCCGCACCCGCGCACCCCAACCGCGACGAACAAACTTCGAGTCGACGACATCCAGGAAACGCCGCTCGGCACACCCACGCACGGTCCGCCGACCGCACTCAGTAATCTTTTGTGACGTGAGCATCGAGGGAGCAGCAGCAGTCGGTATCGCCAACGTGACCGCGGACGGGACCGTACTGGACACGTGGTATCCGAATCCGCGGCTGGGCGAGTTCGCCGAGACCGGCACCAAGCGGTTGGATGAGGCGCCCGCCGAGTACGCGGCGCTGCTCGGGTTCGACGAGGCGCGCGGGGTCGACGTGGTCGCCGTGCGCACGACGATCGCCGACCTGTCCGCTGCCCCGGTCGACGCGCACGACGTCTACCTGCGCCTGCACCTGCTGTCCCACCGCCTGGTCAAGCCGCACGAAGTGAGCCTGGAGGGCCAGTTCGGGTTGCTGAGCAATGTCGTGTGGACCAACCACGGCCCCGCCGCGGTGGAGGGGTTCGAGATCACCCGAGCGAAGCTGCGCGCCCGCGGACCCGTCACGGTGTACAGCATCGACAAATTCCCGCGCATGGTCGACTACGTGATTCCCTCGGGTGTGCGCATCGGCGACGCTGACCGGGTTCGCCTCGGCGCGCACCTGGCCTCGGGCACCACGGTCATGCACGAGGGCTTCGTGAACTTCGACGCGGGCACCCTCGGTTCGTCCATGGTCGAGGGCCGTATCTCCGCGGGTGTCGTGGTCGGCGACGGCTCCGACATCGGCGGCGGCGCGTCCATCATGGGCACGCTGTCCGGCGGCGGCACGACGGTGGTCGCTATCGGCGAACGCTCGCTGCTCGGCGCCAACTCCGGGCTCGGCATCCCACTCGGCGACGATTGCGTCCTGGAGGCCGGCCTCTACCTGACCGCGGGCACCAAGGTCACCACCCCCGACGGCGCCGTGGTCAAAGCCGCCGAATTCAGCAGCCGCGACAACCTGCTGTTCCGCCGAAACTCCACCACCGGCGCGGTCGAGGTCGTCCCCCGCAAGGGCACCGGCATCGAACTCAACGCCGCCCTGCACGCCAACGACTGAGCTGTTCCGCCTCTCCGGGGCTTCAGGCCGTACTAGTCGAGTGGGGCGGGATTTGCGTTCAGGTCCGGCGTTGGGTGCCGCTCGGGTTCTGGGCGTTCCCGGTGAGTTACCCATGTGCTTACGAAATCAGTTGGTGCGTTGGGATTGCCGATCGATCCGCGCACGAGACGGTGCTTCATCACAGATCCGCGCCAACCGCACGCCGGTGCCAGGTGAATCGGACGGCTACCTCGCGTTCACCTGGCCCGGCGCAGGTGGGGACGGGCTAACAACTTGTGCCCACTATGCGGCGTCGGGGACGAGGCCGAAAGCGATGATGCGGTGGGGGTGGATGCGGATCATTTCGCGGGAGACGCCGGTGATGTAGGGGTCTACGTCGGTGAGCGCTTCGGCGCTGCCGCGGATTTCGAGACAGCGGACGCGCCAGGGTTGGATCGAGGCGACGTCGTCGACGACGAAGGCGACATGGTCATTGGTGGCGAGATTGCGAAACTTCCAAGAGGAGCCCCTATTCCAGCCCGCGATGTCGATGGTTCCGAGCTCTGCGCTGTAGCGGAAACCGACCGGGTTGTTCTGCGGTGTGCCGTCGGTCCTGACGGTGGCCAGGCGGCCGAGGCGCTGGGTGTGCAGGTAATCGATCTGTTCGGGCGTGAAGGTCGATGTCATACCGCAACCGTAGAACCTCGACCTAACTCGAGGTCAATCCCGCGGTGAATGCTCAGCCGAGCAGCTTCTTCTGCACCTTGCCCATCGCGTTGCGCGGCAGCGCGTCGACCATCCGAATCTCGCGCGGACGCTTGTGTACCGAAAGCTGTTCGGCGACATGGTCGATCAGTTCGCGTTCGGTGGCGCCGTCGCGCAGCACGACGAAGGCGGTGATGCGCTGGCCGAGGTCGTCGTCGGGCAGCCCCACCACCGCGACCTCCGCGACCGCGGGGTGTCCGAGCAGCACCGTCTCCACCTCGCCCGCGCCGACGCGATAGCCGCCGGACTTGATGAGGTCCACCGATTCCCGGCCGACAATGCGATGAAAGCCGTCCGGATCGATGGTGGCGACGTCACCGGTCTTGAACCAGCCGTCGTCGGTCCAACTATCAGCAGTAGCCTCCGGCCGGTTCAGATAGCCGTCGAACAGCATGGGGCCGTGCACCTGGAGGCCGCCGATGCTCTGGCCGTCGTGCGGCACCGCAGCGCCGGCCTCGTCTCTGAGCCGGGTCCGCACGCCGTGCACCGGCGTGCCGACCCATCCGGGTCTGCGCTCGCCGTCGGCCCGGGTGGACAGCGTGATCATGGTTTCGCTCATGCCGTAGCGCTCGATCGGCGCGTGCCCGGTGAGTTCGCGCAGCCGCTCGAAGACCGGCACCGGCAGCGGTGCGCTGCCGGAGACCAGCAGCCTGGCGCCGGCCAATTGCTTTGCCGCGTCCGGGTCGTCGACCATCCGCGACCACACGGTGGGCACGCCGAAGTAGAGCGATCCCTTGGCGGCGGCGTAGGCCGCCGGGGTCGGTTTGCCGGTGTGCACCAGCGGGCTGCCCACGCGCAGCGGGCCGAGCACGCCGAGAATCAACCCGTGCACGTGAAACAACGGAAGACCATGCACCAGAACGTCTTTCGCAGTCCACGCCCAGGCGTCGGCGAGCGCGTCCAGACCCGCTGCGACGGCGCCGCGATTGAGCACGACCCCCTTGGGAAGGCCGGTGGTTCCCGAGGTGTAGAGCACGAAAGCCGGTGTGGCGGGATCAGGTTCGAGGTAAGTGTGCCAAGACCTGGCATGCCGCCGCACCGGAACCACGGGCAGCTCGGTGTTCTCCGGCCCCTTTCCGAGCCATACCTGCGCGCCCGAGTCGGCGAGAATGTGCGCCAACTCGGCGGTGCCCGAGTCCGGCGGCACCGGTACCACCGGCACGCCCGCGATCAGGCAGCCGACCACCGCGAGCACGGTGGTGACGGTCGGCTCGGCCAGCACCGCCACCCGCTCCGCCCTGGCGACGCGCTCGGCCACCGAGGTCGCCGCGCCGAGCAGGTCGCTGCGCGACAGTGTCGTCCCGTCGATCGTCACGGCGTCGGGGATGTCCGCTCCGCCTGCGACGGCGAGCGGATTCAGGGAACTGAGCAGCAGCGGCGGACCGAACGACATTCGACCACGCTACTTCGCCGGGCCGCGCGTGCCGTCGCGACATCCGGCCGAGCACCACGCGCGACCTACAACTGTGACGGTTGACACATCACCCTGCGCATGTTGCCACGCCCCGCGCACGTTCGGCTGCCCACACCGCTTCTTCGTTGCCGGCCTGCTCCCCCAGCATCTGGGCGACCAAACGGGCCTCTATCTGGACCGAGCGCGACGACCGCGCCCTCGACCGCATCCTGCGCCTGCTCGGCGTGCCGAGGCCAGGCTGCCCCGCCCGTCCGCCTGTTCCCGTTCAACGCCTATCTGCTGGACATGCGCATCCGGCGACGACTCGGCCCGCACCCGGTCTGACGGCCCGGCCGCAGCGCACCCCACGGGGCGCCACCCCAGACATTCGTTCGACATCCGCGTGTCGCGCCTCAGATTGTGCCTGCACCGGTGTTATCTCGAATCACACCGACCGGTACCGCACCGAAACGAGCCAGGAGGTAACGATGGGCTGTCGATTGACGGCGACTGCGCTTTTGGCGGTAGGCACTTGCCTCGCATTTGTCGCGCCGGTCGCGAGCGCGGAACCCAACGAGGTCGCCATGCCGACCCGCACGGCGATCTCCGTGCGTACGATCGTCGGCGTCGGATGGGGTAGCGCGAACGAGCACGAGCCGCGTTCGGCCCTGTCCCTGGTCAAGCTCTTTCTGGCGGACTACGCGTTGCGCCACGGCGACGGATCGGCGGGCGACCGCGACCTCGCCGAACGGATGATCCGCTATTCCGATGACAGCGCGGCGAGCCTGATGGCCGCCAAGTATCCGGATGCAGTCGGCGCCATCGCGGACGAATACCGCCTCACCGCGACCCGGCCCGGTGCGGACTGGGGCGCCGCGACGACAAGCGCCGCGGACGTGTCCGACTTCCTCGCGGCCAAACTGCGCACCGATCCCGGCTCGCCGATCTTCGACTGGATGGCGGCCGCGGGCTCGACCGCACACGACGGCACCCAACAGGGGTGGGGCACGGCACAATTCCCATTCGTGCTCGGGACCAAGTGGGGCTGGTCCGATGCCGGTGAGCCCGAGGTCGCTTCGGCGTCCTATGGTCCAGGTTTCTCGGTTACTGCGCACACGCACGGCACCGCGGCCGAGCAGAACGCCGACGTCCTCGCCGCACTGCCAGCAATCGCCGTTGGGCTGATGGGCTTCCGCTGAGCGGATCGACCTGCAAGGCGCAGTCCGCGACGACAGCGGCCGAGCCCCTAGGAGCCGCTAGCGGACCCGGAACGACACCACGATATGGTCCCGAGCGAACTGCCGGATCGCCGCGTCGTCGCCGAGCGGGATCACGGTCTGCGGCGTCAACGCCAGCGAAAGCGCTGTGCGGGCGATCATTTCGGCCAAGGGCTCCGGATCGTATTCCGGCAGCTTGCCTTCCCGCTGCAGACGCGCGATGAATTCGGCGACATAGTCCCGGCCGAGTTCGATGACCGGGGCGCCCTCGGTGGTCAGGTAGGGCAGCACGAGTTCGGGCTCAGTCGCCAGCAGCCGGTGGATCAGCTGGTTGCCGCGCAGCCCGGTGATGAACGCGGCGAACAGCTCGACGATCTGATCCTCCGCTCTGGCATCCCTATCGACCTGACGTTGCAGCGCGGCGTCGACCTCGTCGATGAACTCGCGGGTCTGTCGCAGCCCGAGGGCCTTGATCAGATCGGACTTGCTTGCGAAGCGCCGGTACAGCGTGGCCAGTGACAACCCGCAGCGGCGGGCGACCTCGACCATGCTGGTGCGCTTGATGCCGAAATCCAGAAATGCCAGCAGCGCCGCATCCAGCACCCGTGCCTGATTGCGGTCCTCCGGAGCCGCGCTGCGCACCAGCGGCAGCAGTCTGGTCAGCCTCGCCATGCCTCCACCCTATCCGCATCGGCGAAGCGATGATATGACGAGCATCGCATACCATCACCGCGGTTGACACCCCTTCGAAGCAATGAGAAGGTGGCTTAGCAATCTTCTCACCGTCCACTCCGCGGCGAGCGGGCGGATACAGAAAGACGAGGTCGACGATGACCGCCCCGCTGCCCGCATCCGAGAACGACCCGGATCAGAGCCAGACCCTCACCCCGGAAACCGTTCGAGAGTATGTGGACGGAATCGCCTCCTTCCTCGGCGGCACCGCCAATGTGATCCTGCAGCTGAGTCTGCGGCCGGTCGGACGCGGCGTCCTGGAGAGCACCGTCGACAGCGGCAAGGTCACCCTGCACCCGATCAAGCGGCTGCGCACCACGCTGACCTACATCGCGGTCGCGCTGATGGGTTCGGACGAGGAACGCGCCGCCTACCGCGACGCGGTCAACATGTCGCACCGCCCGGTGCACTCCACCGCTGCGAGCCCGGTGAAATACAACGCCTTCGACCCGGACTTGCAACTGTGGGTCGCCGCCTGCCTGTACTGGGGCATCGACGACCTCTACACCCGAATGCACGGCCCGATGGACCCCACCACCGCCGACGCCTTCTACCACTATTGCGCGCGGTTCGGGACAACGCTGCAAATGCGGCCCGAGATGTGGCCCGCGAATCGTGCTGAGTTCCAGCGGTATTGGGACGAGAACCTGGCACAGCGCAGCATCGAGCCCGCGCTCCGGGACTACTTCGACGGTCTGATCGATCTGAAGATGGTGCCGCGCCCGGTCCGGTTCGCCTTCGCGAGGCTGCAGCGCTTCTTCGTCACCGGCCTTCTCCCACAACACTTGCGCGACGAGATGGGCATGTCCTGGACCGAACGCGACCAGCACCGATTCGATCGGGCGCTGCGGGCAATCACTGCCATACAGACCCGTTTGCCCAAACAGGCACGGATGTTCCCGCTGAACGCGTATCTTTTCGACCTACGAAGGCGTCTGCGCCTAGGTAGACCACTGGTGTAGAAAATTCGGATACGTTACACCAGAGGGTAGGTGGGCAGGGCACGCGCCCTGCCCACTTTCCGGTGCTGTCACGAATTGCGAATCACGGCGCGCAGGAAGAACCTGAGATTCGCGGGCCGTTCCGCCAGCCGTCGAGTCAGATGGCCATACCACCGCCGACCGCGCCTGCGTCCGATCAGTGGTGTTCTCGCCGAGAAGGTCCACGCTGGCCATCCGGCCACCGGCCAGCAATGCGGCAGCGACACCGAGAAGTTCACTCCTCGTCTCACCCGCCACGAAGCGGCGCACGATCTCCGCGGTGACCGGGAATCCGGTGAGCAGCCGTTTCCTCCGCGGCGCTGACGACGCGGCCAGGATCACCGGCCGCAACGGATTCACCGCGCGGCCCGCCGACGCGCCGCGCATCAGGTCCGCATGTGCGGGTAGCGGTAGTCCACCGCAGGAACGAAGGTTTCCTTGATCGTGCGCGGCGCGACCCAGCGCAGTAGGTTCAGCGGCGAGCCGGCCTTGTCGTCGGTGCCGGAGGCGCGCGCACCGCCGAACGGCTGCTGACCCACCACCGCACCGGTCGGCTTGTCGTTGACGTAGAAATTGCCCGCCGCGAATCGCAGTGCGGCGTCGGCCTGTTCGATCGCGTACCGGTCCTGCGCGAACACCGCGCCGGTCAGCGCGTACGGCGCCGCCGACTCGACCTCGGCGAGAATTGCGCTATAAGAGCCGGGTTCGGCGTCGTCGTAGACGTATACCGCGAGGATCGGTCCAAAATACTCGGTGGCGAACGACTCATCGTGCGGATCGTCGACCACCAGCACAGTCGGCCGGACGAACCAGCCTTCGCTGTCATCGTAGGTGCCACCGATCGGGATGGTGATGCCCGCATCCCTGGCCCGCCGGATGGCCGCCGCATTCTTGTCGAACGCGCGCCGATCGATCAGGGCCCCACCGAAATTGGACAGATCTGCGACGTCGCCATAGCGCAGCTGGTCGGTCTGGTGCAGGAAGTCGTCACCGATCTCGCGCCAGACCGAACGTGCGATGTAGGCGCGCGAGGCCGCCGAACACTTCTGGCCCTGATACTCGTAAGCCCCGCGAATCAAGGCGGTGCGCAACGCGTCCGGGTCGGCGGAGGAGTGGGCGACGATGAAGTCCTTGCCACCGGTCTCCCCGACCAAGCGCGGATAACCACGGTAGCGGCCGATATTCGCGCCGACCTGCTGCCACAGGTACTGGAATGTCCTGGTGGAACCAGTGAAGTGGATGCCTGCCAGCCGGGGGTCGGCCAGCGCCACCTCGGACAGCTGCACACCGTCGCCGGTCACCATGTTGATCACGCCGGGAGGCAGGCCCGCAGCCTCCAGCAACCGCATCGTGTAGAACGCCGACAACGTCTGCGTGGGCGAAGGTTTCCACACCACCGTGTTACCCATCAGCGCGGGTGCGGTCGGCAGGTTCCCGGCGATCGCGGTGAAGTTGAACGGCGTGATGGCGTAGACGAACCCCTCGAGCGGCCGATAGTCCATGCGGTTCCACACCCCGGCGCTGGACTGCGGCTGCTGCTCCAAGATTCCGCGCGCGAAAGCGACATTGAATCGCCAGAAGTCGACCAGCTCACAGGGCGCGTCGATCTCGGCCTGCTGGATTGATTTCGACTGGCCGAGCATGGTGGCCGCGGCGACGGTCTCCCGCCACGGTCCGGCCAGCAGGTCGGCCGCACGCAACAGGACCGCGGCGCGTTCCTCGAACGGCATCGTCCGCCAACCGGGTGCGGCCGCCATCGCGGCATCGATGGCTCCATGGGCCTCCGAGTGTGTGGTGTCGGTGTAGGTCCCCAGCACATGCCTGCGGCGATGCGGCGCGACGATGTCGTGCCGTTCGCCGATCCCCGGCCGGTGCTTGCCGCCGATCACCAGCGGCACATCGACGGTTTCGGCGGACAGCTCGGCTAGTTTGCCGAGCAATAGCTCCCGCTCGGGGCTTCCCGGCGCGTAGGAGTGCACCGGCTCGTTGCCGGGCGTGGGGACAACCGTGACAGCGTCCATACTTCAGGCTAACTCTCCCGAAGCGGCGTGGGGGGGAGTCAGTGGCTGTTCGTGTGCTCGGCCTTCAGCCCGCGGTGAGCCGCTCGGCGGCCGTGGCGATACGCTCGTCGGTCGCGGTCAGCGCGATCCGCACGTGCGCGCCTGAGCTGGGGCCGTAGAAGTCGCCGGGTGCGGCGAGGATACCGCGGTCGGCCAGCCAATCCAGCGTGGTCCGGCACGGCTCGCCGCGGGTCGACCACAGATACAGGCCCGCCTCCGAGTGATCGATCTGGAAACCGGCCTCCACCAGCGCCTTTCGCAACACGTCGCGGCGTGCCCGATACCGCTCGCGCTGCTGCGCCTCGTGCGCGTCGTCACTGAGCGCGGCCGTCATCGCCGCCTGGATCGGGAACGGCATCATCATGCCTGCGTGTTTGCGCACCTCGAGCAGTTCGGCGACCAGGGCGGGATCGCCCGCCACGAAACCGGCGCGGTAGCTGGCCAGGTTGGAGGTCTTGGACAGCGAATGCACCGCGAGCAGGTTGGTGTGGTCGCCGTCGGACACCTCGGGGTCCAGGAGGGATACGGCACGGCCCTCCCAGGCCAGGCCCAGGTAGCACTCGTCGGATGCCACGATCGCGCCGCGCTCACGGGCGAAGGCCACTACTTTGCGTAGGTGGTCGACACCGAGCACGCGGCCGGTCGGGTTGGACGGGGAGTTCACGAAGATCAGCGCGGGCGTCTGCGGTCCGAGCCGGGTCAGTCCGTCGGCGCGCAGCACCTGCGCGCCCGCCAGCAGCGCACCCACCTCGTAGGTGGGGTAGGCGACCTCGGGGATGACCACCAGGTCGCCCGCGCCGAAACCGAGCAGCCGGGGCATTCCCGCGATCAGCTCCTTGGTGCCGATCACGGGCAGCACCGCCGCCGGGTCGAGACCGGTGATCCCGAAACGCCGCTTCAGGGCGTCGACCGCGGCCGCCCGGAGTTCGGGTGTGCCGTGCGTGGTCGGATACCCGGGCACCTCGGCGACCGAACTCAATGCCGCCCGGATCACCGGGGCGACGGGGTCGACGGGGGTACCGACGGACAGATCGACGATCCCGCCGGGATGAGCCGCCGCCTTCACCTTCACCGAAGCGATGGTGTCCCAGGGAAAATCGGGCAGCAGACTGCTGACCCGGCCACGCGGTGACACGTCAGGTCTCATTCACTCGCCATCGGAGGCAGTTCCTTGATGAACGGCGGGTCGTAATCCACCTTGCCGACCTTCGTCGCGCCGCCCGGCGAGCCCAGCTCGTCGAAGAAGTCGACGTTGGCGTTCACGTATCCGCTCCACTGGTCGGGGGTGTCGTCTTCATAGAAGATTGCCTCCACCGGGCACACCGGCTCACATGCACCACAGTCCACGCACTCGTCGGGATGGATGTACAGCATGCGACCGCCCTCGTAGATGCAATCCACAGGGCATTCCTCGATGCATGCCTTGTCCTTCACGTCAACGCACGGTTCAGCGATGATGTACGGCACTGCCGCTCTCCTAGTCTGTCCTCGCCTGCGGGATAGTCCGCCCGCCCAAACCCTATCCCGGCACCTCACGCTACTACTGGTCGGCCTGCCCTAGTCGGTTCAGCCTGCCCTAATCGGGGTGGACCGCCATCATCGACGGGGGGCACTCCAAGGGCTCCCAGCGCAACAAGTGATTTCGTGAGCACATGGGTAACTCACCGGGTACGCCCAGAACTCGAGCGACGCTCAACGCAGGACCTGAACGCAAATCCCGCGCCACCCAACTAGTACGGCCTGAAGACCCGGAGAGGCGGAACAGCCTGTTCGCGCTATCCCACGGTCAACGGTAGTGCCGACATCTTGTGCTTCGGCACGCCATAGGTGGTGGTCCGCTCGCGGGCCGGACGCCCGATACCCGAGGCGATCTCGACCAGGTCGGCGACGGTCTTTGCCGACCCATGCTGCGAGCCGGCCATCCTGGAGATGGTTTCCTCCATCAGCGTACCGCCGAGATCGTTGGCGCCGCTGTTGAGCATGACCCTGGTACCGGTCGTGCCGAGCTTGACCCAACTGGTCTGGATGTTGTGGATTCGACCGTGCAGCATGATCCGCGAGAGTGCGTGCGCTGCCCGATTGTCCCGGTTCGTCGGCCCTGGCCGCGCGGCGCCCGCCAGATATAGCGGCGCACTCTGGTGCACGAACGGCAGCAGCACGAACTCGGTGAAACCGCCGGTCTCGTCCTGGATTCCGCACAGTACACGCAGGTGGCCGACCCAGTGCTTCGGGTTGTCCACGTGGCCGTACATCATCGTGGAGCTGGAGCGCAGACCCACCTGGTGGGCGGTGGTGATCACCTCGATCCAGGCCGAGGAGGGCAGTTTGCCCTTGGTGAGCACCCAGCGCACCTCGTCGTCCAGGATCTCCGCGGCGGTGCCGGGGATGGTGTCCAGTCCGGCTTCCTTCAGCGCGACCAACCAGTCGCGGATACTCTGCCCGCCGCGGGCGGCGCCGTTCACGATCTCCATCGGGCTGAACGCGTGCACGTGCATCGACGGCACCCGCCGCTTGACCGCCCGCACCAGATCGGCATACCCGGTGACCGGCAGGTCCGGGTCGATGCCACCCTGCATGCACACCTCGGTGGCACCGTCGACATGCGCCTCCCATGCTCGATCGGCGACTTCGTCCATGCTGAGGGTGAATGCGTCCGCATCGCCCTTGCGCTGGGCGAACGCGCAGAACCGGCAGCCGGTGTAGCAGATGTTGGTGAAGTTGATGTTCCGGTTCACCACGTAAGTGACCTCGTCACCCACGGTGTCGCGACGCAGCTGATCGGCCAGCGCGGCCACCGCGTCGAGTTCGCGACCCTCGGCCGTGGCCAAAGCCAGATACTGGGCGTCGGTCAGTCCCGCCGGATCCCGCTCGGCCGCACGCAGCGCGGCGAGCACATCGGCGTCCAGCCGCTGCGGCGTCGCGGCCGCGAGATCACGCGCCTGCTCGCGGATCGTGTCCCAGTCACCGAAAGCGCCGACGACGTCAGTTTCCGATCGGCGGTCTGCACGGGTCCCTTCGTGGTTACGCAGGCTGCCGCCTCCGGGCCCGTCGCTCACACCGCTGTGTCGATCAGCGGCGTTCGCGGGCCCTCCGTGGTCACGCAGGCTGCCGCCTCCGGGCCCGTCGCTCACACCGCTGTGACCGAGCGCGGAATCACTGCGGCTTTCGGTACTGCGGCCCTCGGTGTCGATCGAGGTGTTCAGGTCGACGCGTCCGGCCGACTCCCAGGACTCGTCCGGCTCCTGCCAGGGCAGGCCGACCGGCATCGCCTCCGGGTTCGCCAGCCCGGTCGCCGGATCGGTCAGCGCCGCGACGTGCGCGCCGATGCGCGGATCGACCCATGGGTTGCCCGCGCGCACATACTTCGGATGCGCTGAGGTCCGCTCGACCAGCTGATAGCCCGCCGCCTCGGTGATCTCGCGCAGCGTGTCCAGATTCGGCCACGGCCGCTCCGGGTTCACGTGATCCGGCGTCACCGGCGACACACCACCCCAGTCATCGATGCCCGCATCGATCAGCGCACGGCACTCGGCGTGCGATACGAGATTCGGCGGCGCCTGCACCGGCACATCTGGGCCCAGCAGGATTCGGGTGACGGCGACGGTGGCCAAGAACTCGTCGATGCCCGCGTCCGGCACGTCCCGCATCGCGGTGTCGTCCTTGGCGCGGAAGTTCTGGATGATGACTTCCTGGATGTGCCCGAAAGCCTTGTGCTGCTTACGGATCGCCATGATCGACTCGGCCCGCTCCGCCATCGTCTCGCCGATGCCGACGAGGATGCCGGTGGTGTAGGGCACGGAAAGCCGGCCCGCATCGGTGATGGCGCGCAACCGCACCGCGGGATCCTTGTCCGGGCTGCCGTAATGGCAGTTGCCCTTCTCGGTGAACAGCCGGGTGGCGGTGGTCTCGAGCATCATGCCCATCGACTGCGCCACCGGCTTGAGCCGCGAGATCTCCTCCCACGACAGCACGCCCGGGTTCAGATGCGGCAGCAGGCCGGTCTCCTCCAGCACCATGATCGACACGGCGCGCAGGTAGTCCAGCGTGGAGTCGTACCCGCGCTCGTCCAGCCACTGCGCGGCCTCCGGCCAGCGATCCTCGGGCCGGTCACCGAGCGTGAACAGCGCCTCCTTGCAACCCAATGCCGCACCTCGGCGCGCGATGTCGAGGACCTCCTCGGGCTCGAGGAACATGCCCTCGCCCGCGGCGCGCAACTTGCCCGGCACGGTGACGAACGTGCAGTAGTGACACTTGTCGCGGCAGAGGCGGGTCAGCGGGATGAAGACGTTGCGCGAATAGCTGATCGTCCTCGGACGACCCGCCGATGCCAGCCCCGCATCACGCACCCGCGCGGCGCTGTGGCACAGGTCCAACAGGTCATCGCCGGTCGCGTGCAGCAGCACCGCGGCCTCGTCCACGTTCAATGTGACACCGTCACGGGCTCGTCGCAGCGCCCGGCGCATGGCCGACGTAGTGGGCGGTGCGGACGGGACGCTCGGGTTCGGTAGGTCGGTCACGCCCTCGATCATGCGCTACACATCCGGAACTGTCTCCCTCCAGTGCTTGTGAGTGACGCGGAGCCGACGAACCACTGGGTCGACGGACCCGCTCACAACGGAGCCCGAGCGGGACGCGAGGCACCGTTGAGCGTTGACAACTGTGCGGCAGCGACGGCTATTCCGAGGGCCCCGCACCGGGTCGGCCGGAGGGCACGGTGCGGTCGGCCCTCGACACTCGGCTGGGCGAGCACTACTCCGGGGACCGTTGCCATACTGTGGCGTCGGTCGTCCGTGCCGTCCGAGGTGATCCATTCCATGCGACGAGCCCGCCTGTCAGGCAAATCCGTTGCCGTACAGCGAAACAGACATCGACGATGACGGGCAGCGCTCCCTCGCCGAGTGGGACGCACACCGCCGCGCTGACCTGTCGATGTTTGCGCGCGCCAACCAGCGCGTGGTCGTGCAACCATGGCAGTTATGTCGCAGTCGCGCACGATCATGGCCGATCCGGCCTGGCGCCCCAGCCCGAAGGCGAAGCTCCTGTGGACGGTGCAGGCCGCGCTGGCTTGGGCGGTTCCGTTCGCGGCGCAGATCATCTGGGCGTTGGTCGACTCCGGGCATCGGGGTTGGCAACTCGGGGTCTTGCTGGTAACCCTTGCGCTGGCCGCGCTGAATGTCGGCGTGGTGCCCTGGTGGCGGTACGCGGTGCACCGCTGGGAGGTCACCGACGAGGCCGTGTACACCCGGGTCGGCTGGCTCACCCAGGAGAACCGGGTTGCGCCGATCTCCCGGGTGCAGACCGTCGACACCGAACGCGGCCCGCTGGAACGCCTGCTCGGACTGGCGACGGTCACCGTGACCACCGCCTCCTCCGCGGGCGCCGTGCAGATCAGCGCCCTCGACCTCGCCGTCGCCGAGGAGACCGTGACGCGCCTGACCAGGATCGCCGCCCAGCACCGCGGGGATGCGACGTGAGCGAGGCGCAGACGTGAGCGAGCGTCAGCGAGCGAACCATGGGCACAGCCGAGCATCGCTCGGTCACGACGGAGCCGAGCGTCAGCGAGGCGCAGTCGTGACCGAGCGGACCAACCAGCCATGGCTGCGGCTGGACAAGCGGATGCTGCTGGTCCATCCGGTCACCGAGGTGGTGAAATTCATCCCGGTGCTGATCGGTTCGGTGATCCTTGGCACCAGCAGCGGCAATCACGTGTGGAGCATCATCCCGATAACGCTGATCGTGGGGTTCGCGCTCACCCGCTGGTTCACCACGACATATCGGGTCGGACCGACTCACGTCGAGCTGCGCACCGGGTTGGTGCAGCGCAAGAAGCTGTCCGTGCCGAGATCGCGGATCCGGTCGGTGGACATCGAGGCCGATCTGCTGCATCGGGTGTTGGGGCTGGCCGTGCTGGCGATCGGGACCGGGCAGCGGGCGGATTCGGGAGAGAAGTTCAAGCTCGACGCCCTCAACGCGCGGGTGGTCCCGCAGCTGCGCACAGCTCTGCTCGCGCACACCGCGGAGTCGGCGGTGCAGGGGGAGGAACGAAGCGAACTGCCGGCGAACGCGGCCGGCGGTTTCGTGACGGCAAGGACCCGTGGGCGCGAGATCGGACACTGGAAGCCGGGATGGGTGCGGTACGCGCCGCTGTCACTGACCGGGTTCGCGATCATCGCGCCGATCGTGGGCGTAGCGTTCCAGTACGGGCTCGGCGAAATGGTGTTCCGGTCGGACGCGGTGCAGAACGTGGAGAACGGCAGCGCCCTCGTGCTGGCGATTGCCGGTGCCGCGCTGTTGCTCACCGTCGTCATCGTGGTCAGCGTCTCGTCCTGCGCGCACTATCTGGCCACCTATTTCGGGCTCCGCGTCACCGACAACGGAAAGACCATGCAACTACGCCACGGTCTGTTCACCACCCGGCAGATCACGCTCGACCTGGCCCGGCTGCGCGGCGCAACAGTGAAGGAGCCGCTGCTGCTGCGCTTGGCCGGGGCCGCCGAGCTGGAGGCGATCATGACCGGCGAGAACCCGCGGCAGAAGATCCTGCCCCAGGCCCCGCGCGGCGCCGTCGAGCACACCCTGAGCCACCTGCTCGCCCCGAATGAACTGCGGGACAATGATTTTCCGACCACGTCGCAAACAACAGCAAGCGGTACACGGCAGTTCGGCTCGCCTTCGTCCGATCCGGCCACCGACGCGGAGGCACGGTCGGATGCGGCGCCGAACGCCCCGACAACCGCAGGAACGCCATCAGACAAGGCACCCAACGGTCCGACAACCGGCACAGAAGCGCAATCGAATGCCGGACCGAAGAACCCGGCGGCCGGCACGGAAGCGCTATCCGAGGCAGCACTGGACATCCCCGCACAACCCCCTTTCACCACCCGAGACGCACAATCTCACAACGCGCCCGGTAGCGCGCCGCTGATGTCGCACGGCCCTGCCGCGCGGCGCCGGCGATATACCCGCGCGCTCCTTCCGGTCGTCGTAGCGGCACTCGTGCTGATCGGCTTTTCCCTTGCGGGAATCGGCTATTCACCCTGGTGGTGGCTGGTGCCCGGCCTGCCCCTTCCGATCGCCATCGCGCTGGCGGAGGACCGCTACCGTGGTCTCGGGCACACCGTCCTGCCCCGCACGGCGACCACCCCCACCTGGTTGATCACCCGCTCCGGATCGCTCGACCGGGATCGGGACTGCTTGGAGGCGCCCGGCGTGATCGGCTGGACCGTACGGCAGACCTTCTTCCAGCGGCGCACCGGACTCGCCACGGTGGTCGCGGCGACTGCCGCGGGCAAGAAGCGCTATTCGGTGGTCGACATTCCGTTCGACGCGGCATGGGAACTCATCGAGGCCGTCACGCCGGGACGGCTCGGCACGCGCTGACCCACCGGGACGGCTCGGCACCCGCGGATCCGCCGGGGCCATGGGCACGGCCGACGCCTGGGCGACTCGGTGTCGCTGATCGATTGCTGAACCGGGTCAGCGTTCAATGAAGGTCGTGGTGACAACGACCAAGACGCACCCGCCCGAGCCACGCATCGCGGATCGCCGGATCCGGCGGACCCAGCGCGGTGACAAGTTCCGATTGACCGCCGTCGGCGGGCTGGCGGCGCTCTCGCTGGACGCGCTGTCCAGCGTGGCGTACGGCCCCGAGGCGATCGTGCTTGTGCTCGTCGCGGCGGGAGCGGCGGCCGTTTCGTGGACGCTACCGGTGGCCTGTGCGATCACCACCCTCTTGCTGGTGCTGACGCTTTCCTACCGGCAGGTGATCGCGGTGCATCCAGACGGCGGCGGCGCGTACGCGGTAGCGAAGAAGCAGCTCGGCCGGTGGGCCTCACTGCTCGCGGCCGCGAGCCTGGTGGTGGACTACGTGCTGACCGTCGCCGTGAGCCTCGCCGCGGGCGCAGCCAGCCTGGCCAGCGCGTTCCCCACGCTGGCCGACGAGTTGCTGCCGATGACGCTGATCGGGCTCGCGGCGCTGACCGTGATCAACCTGATCGGCGTGGCGGAATCGGCGAAGGTCCTGATGGGCCCGACGATCGTGTTCGTCGTCCTGATCCTCGGCGTCATCGTCGTCGGACTGCTGCGACCCGACCCGGTCGCCGTGATCGGCGTCGATCGCGGTCCGATCGATCCGGTCGAGGCGATCAGCATAGTCCTGCTGCTCAAAGCGTTCGCCGCAGGGTGTTCGTCACTGACGGGTATCGAGGCGATCGCCAACGCGGTGCCGGCGTTCCGAACGCCGGCCGTGCGCCGCGCCCAGCACACCGAGGTCGCCCTCGGCGGCCTGCTCGGCACGATGTTGCTCGGGCTCGCGCTGCTGATCCGGGAGCACCATGTGGTGCCGCGTGGGGATGTGACGATCCTCGCGCAGCTGTCAGCGGCGGCGTTCGGCACCGGCTGGCTGTTCTACGTCACCAACCTCGCGGTGACCGCGGTGCTGGTGCTCGCGGCGAACACCAGCTTCGGCGGGCTCCCCGTCCTGCTCTCGCTGCTGGCCAAGGACCGAAGGGCCCCGTCGCTGTTCGCGCTGCGTTCCGAGCGCCCGGTGTTCCGCTACGGCGTCACCGCGCTGGCGGTGCTCGCGGCCATGGTGCTCATGCTGGTCGGCGCCGAAACCCACCGCCTGCTGCCGGTTTTCGCGATCGGCGTCTTCATCGGCTTCACCGTCAGCCAGACCGGGCTGGTCCTGCACTGGCTGCGGGAACGCGGTAAGGGCTGGCTTCCGCGCGCTCTGCTCAACGGGTTCGGCGCCGCGCTCACCGCGATCGCGGGCGTGGTTCTGCTCGCGGAGAAGTTCACCGAGGGCGCCTGGCTGCTGCTGATCATCGTCCCGATGCTGGTGATCAACTTCGCGCGGACCGAGGACCACTACCGCGACGTGGCGCGGCAGCTCCGGCTCGGCCAGATCCAGCCGCGACTGGAACCGCCACCGGAGACAGCGGCGTTGGTCGTCGTCCCGGTGGTCACCATGAGCACAGTGACCTATCGCGCCCTTGAAGCCGCCCTGCGCATGCGTGGCGAGATCGTCGCCGTCGCCGCGGAAATCGAACCCGCATCGGTCAAACGCCTGAGCGCCCAGTGGAAGGAGTGGGACCCAGGGGTTCCGCTCGTCGTCCTTCCCTGCCCGCACCACAGCCTGGTGTCCACGCTCGTCGGTTACGTCCGGAAACAGACCGCGAATGGACGGCTGGTCACCGTTCTGCTCGCGCACGTGGAAGTCAACCGCTGGTGGCATCGCCCCCTGCACAATCCCCGCGGACCGGTGCTGACCGCCGCCCTGCGCGCCCGCACCGACGCCGTAGTCGCCACCCTCGCGGTCCGGCTCGGCTGAATTCCCGGAAGCCGCTGCTCAGCTCTCACAAAATACGAAACAGACCCGAGTTCACCCGGAAGTAGATGTACGCCAGGGGCGGCACCAGCCCGCAGAACAGCAGAAGCACGGTGCGCCAGTCACTGCCGAGCATGATGTCGCCGCCGGGACCGGTGCTCGCGCATATCAGGAAGCCGAGCGTCCACGCGAGCAGCGGAAGGAACATGGCCGCGGTGCGGTGGGAGACCGAGCGTGCCCCCAGGACGAGCAGGAGGTTGACCACGCCGGCTAGGACGCCGGAGAGCGGAAAGGCGATGGCTCCGAGATAGGTCGGCAGGTACAAGACCTCGAGAAACAGGGTGATCAGGGCGTTCAGAGCCAGGAGAACCAGGACCACCGGCGTCAGCGCGACCAGGATTCGACCCGCACCTGATTCCACGGCGGCGTGATCACCTGCGAAATCGTCGACCTTCGCTGTCACGGTACCGGCGGGTAGCCGAGGAGGGTCAGTAGGTAGCTTTGCATGTCGACGAAGCCGTACAGCACTGTCATATACAGGTCGTGCTGCGCCGGCCAGTGCGGCTTCATGCTGTCGACGAACGCCACAATCGCGTCCTGGAGCTGCCAGTTGTACATAGGGCCGAGTCTATTCCGGCGTTTCCATGCGCACGATCAGTTCTCGCCGTCCACCGGGATGTTCGCGACGACCGGGAACTCTCCGGTGTAGCCGGCTCGCTGCTCGGCAATTGCCAACACCCGCTTGCGGGCAGCGAACCAGCCGACGATCAGTGCCGGGATGATCAGCGCCAGGGTCGCGACTGTCCAGGTCCCCACCGGATAGTCGAATCCGGTGAGCACGACGACGAGGAGCAGGAACAGCAGGGTGAGCAGGCCGGTGTAGGGCGCGCCGAACATCCGGAACGCGGGCCGCTCGATGCGTCCCTGTGTCGACCAGCGCCAGAGCTGCAGCTGACATAGCACGATGGTGGCCCAGGACGCGACGATGCCCAGCGAGGCCATGTTCAGCACGATCTCGAAAGCACTGTCCGGGACGACGCCGTTGAGTGCGATGCCGACCAACGCGATCAGACTGGTGAGCAGGATGCCGCCGTAGGGAACTCCGTTACGGCCCATCACGCCGGTGAACTTCGGCGCGCTGCCGTTCATCGACATCGAGCGCAGGATGCGTCCGGTCGAGTACAGGCCGGCGTTCAGACTGGAGAACGCGGCGGTCAGGACGACGAGGTTCATCACGCTGCCGATGCCGGGCACGCCGAGCATGGTGAAGAAGGTGACGAACGGGCTCTCCTTGGCGGTGTACTTCGTGTACGGCAGCAGCAGCGCGAGCAGCACCAGCGAACCGACGTAGAAGACCGCGATCCGGGCGATCACCGAGTTGATGGCACGCGGCATGATCTTGGCCGGGTTCTCCGTCTCACCCGCCGCGGTGCCGACCAGTTCGACGGCGGCATAGGCGAACACGACACCGGAGACCACTACGACCAGCGGCATGATGCCGGTCGGTAGCAGGCCGCCGTGGCCGGTGATCACGCTCGGGCCGGTCGGGTTGCCCTGCACGGTGAACCGGCCGAGCAGGAAGACCGTGCCGACGATCAGGAACGCGCTGAGCGCGAACACCTTCACCAGTGCGGCCCAGAACTCCATCTCGCCGAACCACTTCACCGAGATCAGGTTGACACCGAGCACGAGGACCAGCGCGATCAGCGCGAGCACCCACTGCGGGATGTGGCCGAACCCGGACCAGTAATGGAAGTACTGTGCGATCGCGGTGGTGTCGGCGATACCGGTCATCGACCAGTTCAAGAAGTACATCCAGCCAGCCACGAACGCGGCCTTCTCGCCGAAGAATTCGCGTGCGTAGGAGACGAACGAGCCGGAAGAAGGCCGGTGCAGCACCAGCTCACCGAGCGCCCGCAGAATGAGGAAAGCGAATAACCCGCACACTCCGTAGACCAGGAACAGTCCTGGTCCGGCATTGGCGAGCCGTCCACCCGCGCCGAGGAACAAGCCGGTGCCGATGGCGCCGCCGATCGCGATCATCTGTAGCTGCCGCGGCTTGAGACTCTTGTGGTATCCGTGATCCTCGATGCTGAGGTGAGCCTTGTCGCCGACCGCTGTCATGAAGTTGAACCTTCCACATCGATATCGCGAGATCACGGGAACGGTACCCGTCGCGTGGGTCCGCCGCGACAGCAACCCGCAAAGTGCGAATCCCGCGCAGGTCAGCGGTGCTTCAGAAAGCTAGGTGGATTATCCGGAGAGAAGGTGGAACTCACGCCACTCACTCGGCGGAATTCGGTCAGTCCAAGCCCGCGAACAGGTCGTGCTCACGACTGTCGGGCCCGACCGGACCACGCCGGCCGCGCACGAGGATGAAATGCTCTTCGGGCAGCACCGGCTGAGCGACCTGGTTGGACAGTGCGAACTCGCGCCCGGACGGCGCGACGGCGACCTGGGTGGCGTGCGCCCGCAGCGCGGCGCGTTTGGCCGCAAGCACATCGGAGACATCGATCGTCGTGGTCACGGTGTGGCTCGGCACGCTCGCGAGTTCCCCGTCCGCGGGCAGCCGCCAACCAGGCGGCAGGCCGCCGGGCAACCCGTCGACCGTGCGCTTGGCCAGCGCGGCGGTGTGCAGGCGCAGGATGTCGGCGTCGGTGACGGTCCAGTAGAACTTCGGGGTGTTCCAGCCCGCGTCCGCCGCGGCGAGCACGGCGGCCGTGGTGATCTCATGGGCCCGAATGTGGTCGGGGTGGCCGTAGCCGCCGTTCGGGTCGTAGCCGACCACCACCCGCGGCCGCACTTCCAGCACCACCTCCGTGAGGGCCCGCACCGCCTCGTCGCCGGACCGCACGAACACTCTCGGTTTGTTCGCTGCGGCGGTGCCTGCCATGCCGGAATCGCGCCAGCGCCCTGCACCGCCGAGGAACCGCGGGGGCGCAGCGTGCAGGGCGGACAGCGCACGGCTCAGCTCCAGGATCCGATATCCGCCGAGCTGATCGGCGTGCTCGGCGGCCAGCTGCACCCACTCGTCACCGATCACTTCGCCCTCTTCACCGAGGGTGCAGGTCACGACGGTGACCGGCACACCATGGCGGCGATAGTGCGCGATCGTGCCTCCGGTGGTGATGGATTCGTCGTCCGGGTGGGCGTGCACCAGCAGTAGCCCGCCCGTCGCCGCGGCGGTCATGGAATTCTGCGCCACATCGAGGCGTCGCCGAAGATGCCGACCTGGATGGCGCCGCTGAGCGAGGCGCCGTCCACCCGCGGCCCGGACACCGCGACGGCGTTGTCCTGCACGATCGGCAGTACCGTGGCCATGGCCCACAGCTTGGGCTCGGCATCGGCGAGCACCCGGCCCACCTCGACACCGCGCAGCGCTTCGTCGAACGCGGGCTGCAGGGTCGGATCGCACACACCGGAGAGGTTGCTCGGCGCTCGCGCGGCGGCCTCGGCGATGGCCTGCGCGATACCGGTGAGTTCCGGCAGCGCGGGCGGTGGACAGCCGTAGCGGGAGGCCAGGACGGTCGCCGGATCGGAACCGGCGACTTCCCAGCCGACGATCGCGTCGACCGTGCCATCGATCAATTCCTTGCCGTACAACTCGTCGGCGGCGACACTGCGCACCGTCGCATCGATTCCGGCGCTACGCAATTGGTCGGCGGCGGTATTGGCCACCGCGAGCGCGGTGGCGTCCTTGTCGGCGGCGCCGATCCGCACCGAGAGCGGCTTGCCGTCCTTGCCGATCGTTCTCGGCTGCGGGGCGGGCGAGGTCGGCGACATCACCGGTGGCGGCTCCGGCGCCCGCCCGAAACCCGCGGCAGCGAGCAAAGCGAAGGCCTCGTCCGCGGACGGCCTCGGCGGAGCGGTCGGGACGTACCCGGGGTCGGACGGTGCGAGCACCTGGGCGCGGGCCGGTTCCACCCAGTTACCGGTCTGCGCACCGACCGCCGCCAGCAGCGCGGGGTCCAGCAACGCGAGCACCCCGGTCCGGACCCGCGGATCGCCGAGCTCACCTCTGCGTCCGTTGAGCACCAGTTGCAGGACCCGCGACTGCGGCATGATGGCGGTCCGCACCGACGGAATCGCACCGAGTTGAGCTCGAGTCGCCACGCCGCCGTGGACCAGCGCCATCTGGACATCGCCGGTGCGGAGCGAGCCCGCCAGCTGAGCGGTCGTGCCGCCGCGGCGCAGCAGAATCTGGCCGGGCATGGCCGGGGTGCCCCAGAAGCGGTCGTTGCGCTCCAGCAGCATCTCGTCCCGTCCGGGGTCGGCGGTTCGGATCCCGAACGGCCCTCCGGACACTCGAACGCCGCTCACCTGGCCGTTCATCCCACGGGCGAACCCACCCGGAGCATCCTTCAACAGATGCGAGGGCAGCAGATCTGTGAACAGCTCGCGCCAGCCTGGATATGGTTGCGACATCACGACGGTCACCGTCTTGCCACCAGCCGACGAGTTCACATCCGAGATGAGCCGATAGGCCGCCGGATCGACGACCCCCGGTTCCGAGATCATCTCCTGCCACAGATATCGGAAGTCCTCGGCCGCGATCGGCGCCCCGTCGGACCAGGACGCTTCGTTGCGCAGCCGATAGGTGATCGTGAACGGTTCCTGCGCGGTGACATCGGCGGAAGCCAGCAAAGACGAGTCCGGCACCCACGCCGTCGTCCCCGGCGTGGTCGGACTGGGGACCGGCCGGAACGGGCTCGGCAGTACCAGCGAGGCGATCGCCGAGGTGGCGGCCGACTGGTCGGACCGCAGATGCGGATTGAAGGCTGTTCCGATGGTGTCCAGGGCGACGACCACCGTCGTCTCCGCGGGTTTCACCGGCGTGGTCTTCGGGCTGTCGGTGCTCTCGATGGGCGGCGGGGGGTTCGCCGCGCAGCTGCTGATCAGCATCAGCACTGCCACGGTCGGCAACAACGTGCGCCACGCTGTGCGTTTTCCTGCGCCCACTTTCACGCTCGGGAACTCTACCGCACGTTCGAGTCCACGCGCAGAATCACGGCTTCGCAGCCGACGGAACCGCGATACCGGTCCGATATATATCCTTTGCCGAACAGCGCACTCACCGCAGACCGGGTTCCGCCCGGCAACTATTGCACCTTAATCCTCGGGCAAATTTTCGGCTTACTATCCAGTGCCTCATACGTTATTCGACACCCATAGATTCGCGGGAACCAAGGAGCAATGGTGGAGCGGCGCGCGCACATACCAGGCCACGCGATGATATTCAGCATCGAGCGAGTACGTCCAGATTTGCCGAACTGGAGAGAAAGTATGCATACTCGCACAGGTCGACCTCCTCGGTGATCGTCATCGCGGCCTTGTCGCGATCGGATCCCCTGCGTGAGCACAGCATTTCCTTGTTGGAACATGCCACCACATCAACCGGTCGTCGCACAATGCAAACGAAGATCTTTCATCCTGAAGGCAGCATACTGCGGTCGACATCGGGAATTCGATTTCCGATCACGGATGAGAACCTCCGACAAATTTTTGCGAAAGCAAATTCTGACTGCGCATACACCGGGCTCGACTGCATTCATCGAAAGTTATCGCGCAGCATATTTCAGATTCATGCCCATGACCCGGAGCATCTGAAACCCTCCTGGATTGTGTTACCAACCGACTCATTCGTATTTGCATGTCATGGACCGGACCATCTATTCCTGATGTTTCGACCGCCGCCATCGGATCATTCTGTCCATCACCTTTTCGGCAACGTACGATGAGGATTCTCGGAGCGCAACAAATTCCGACCCGCAATCCATACGATGGATTCGAGACCGTCCGAGACGAGGGCTCGCCAACCGCGGATCCTCGTGATCCCCGCCCTGCCCCCATCCGTGATTCGGGCAGGAAGATCCGGCGCCTCACAATGACGCCGGATTCCTTATGCGACAAGCAATTACAGCGCCGCGCGATCTCTCGCCTTGCGCCGAGACGTTTCCCGCGCGCGCTCGTTCTGGCCGAGGATCACCTTGCGCACCCGGACCACCTCCGGGGTGACCTCCACGCATTCGTCGGCGGCGCAGAACTCCATCGCGCCTTCCAGATCCAGCTGCAGCGGCTTGGCCAGGGTCTCCATCACGTCGGCGGTGGAGCTGCGCATGTTGGTCAGCTTCTTCTCGCGGGTGACGTTGATGTCGAGATCCTCGGCGCGTGGGTTGATCCCGACGACCATGCCCTCGTAGGTGTCCGCGCCCGGCTCGACGAAGAACTGGCCGCGGTCGGCCAGCTGGATCATGGCGAACGGAGTCACCGAGCCCGCGCGGTCGGAAACCAGCGAGCCGGTGTGCCTGGCCCGGATCTCACCGGCCCACGGCGCGTAGCCGTGCGAGACCGCGTTGGCGATGCCGGTGCCTCGGGTCTCGGTGAGGAAGTCGGTACGGAAGCCGATCAGACCGCGCGAGGGGACGATGAACTCCATCCGAACCCAGCCCGCGGCGTGGTTGCTCATCTGCACCATCTTGCCCTTGCGCGCGGCGAGCAACTGGGTGATGGCGCCGAGGTACTCGTCGGGGCAGTCGATGGTCAGCTCTTCGTACGGCTCGTGCACCTTGCCGTCGACCTGCTTGGTGACCACCTGCGGCTTGCCGACAGTCAGCTCGAAGCCCTCGCGGCGCATGGTCTCGACCAGGATGGCCAGCGCCAGTTCGCCGCGGCCCTGCACCTCCCAGGCATCCGGTCGACCGATGTCGAGCACGCGCAGCGACACGTTGCCGACCAATTCCTGGTCCAGCCGTGCCTTCACCATGCGCGCGGTCAGCTTGTGGCCCTGCACCCTGCCGACCAGCGGCGAGGTATTGGTGCCGATGGTGACCGAGATGGCGGGCTCGTCGACCGTGATGCGCGGCAGCGCGGCGGGCTCGTCGATGTCCGCGAGGGTGTCACCGATCATGATGTCGGGGATCCCCGCGATGGCGACGATGTCGCCTGCCACCGCGACCTCGCCTGGCTGCCGCTCCACGCCGACGGTCTGCAGCAACTCGGTGATCTTCACCTGCTTGACGCCATCCGCGTGCATCCACGCGACATTCTGGCCTTTGCGCAGCTCGCCGTTGTGGATGCGGACCAGCGCGAGGCGGCCGAGAAACGCGGAGGCATCCAGGTTGGTGACGTGTGCCTGCAGCGGCGCGGCCGGATCGCCCTTCGGCGCCGGGATGTTCTCCAGCAGCACGTCGAACAACGCGTCGAGGTTCTCCGCGTCCGGCGCGTTGCCGTTCTCCGGGCGCTCCTTGGACGCCTTGCCCTCACGGCCCGACGCGTACAGCACCGGCAGGTCGAGCGCGAGCTCGGCGGCCTCGGCGGCGGCGTCGTCCAGATCGGAGGCCAGGTCGAGCAGCAGGTCGTGGCTCTCTTCGACGACCTCCTCGATGCGGGCATCGGGACGGTCGGTCTTGTTCACGACCAAGATCACCGGCAACGACGCGGCCAGCGCCTTGCGCAACACGAACCGGGTCTGTGGCAGCGGCCCTTCGGACGCGTCGACCAGGAGCACGACGCCGTCGACCATGGACAGGCCGCGCTCCACCTCACCACCGAAGTCGGCGTGGCCCGGGGTGTCGATCACGTTGATCACGGTGACCGAGCCGTCCTGGTGGTGGCGGTGCACCGCCGTGTTCTTGGCGAGAATGGTGATGCCCTTCTCGCGTTCCAGGTCGCCGGAGTCCATCACACGATCGACGGGCTCGGCCCGCTCGGCGAAGGCGCCGGACTGGCGCAGCATGGCGTCGACCAGGGTCGTCTTGCCGTGGTCGACGTGGGCCACGATGGCGACGTTGCGAAAATCGCGTGCAGACGACACGCCTGAATCCTCCTGCTGTTAGGTGTTGGTGCCGGCCGACCCCTGCAAACAGGTGGAGAATCGAAACTCACCGGGCATTGCGGCCGGCTCCACCCTACCGGCAGCCCGGTTCCCGCTGCGTTTCAGGCTTTGTACTTAGGGTAAGCTAACTGCCGTGGGCAAGGTCAAAGCCAAGAAGGTTTCGAGCCTGAAACCGAAGAAGAAGTGCTGTCGCAAGAAGACGCGCTGCTTGAAGTGCCCGGTCGTCATCATGCGTATGAAGAAGTGCGAAGCCGCTGGTATCTGCGGTAAAGATCTGAAGAAGGCACTCAAGCAGGCCCGCGCCGCCTGACCACATCCGGTTGCCCTTTTCGATGCGGTCGGAAGCGGGTAGTAAGGAGATATGGCGCAGCAGACACTGCTCTCCGACATCGAAATCGCCGACGCGCTCACCGAGCTGACGGGCTGGGCTCGATCGGGAGACAGCCTCACCCGCACCGTCAAGGCGCCCACTTTTCCGGCGGGCATCGAGCTGGTGCGGCAGGTCGCCGAGGTTGCCGAGGAGGCGAACCACCACCCGGACATCGATATCCGTTGGCGCAAGGTCACCTTCACGCTGTCCACCCACTCGGCGGGCGGGCTCACCGCCCTGGACGTCGCGCTGGCTCGCGAGATCGATCGTCTTGTGGCGCGATCCGGCTGAGCTGTGTTTTCGGCCGCGCGGGCACGGCGGGTTCGCGGCCCAGTGG
The DNA here is from genome assembly GCF_052114905.1 of Nocardia sp. 2TAF39. Taxonomy (NCBI): domain Bacteria; kingdom Bacillati; phylum Actinomycetota; class Actinomycetes; order Mycobacteriales; family Nocardiaceae; genus Nocardia; species Nocardia sp. 2TAF39. The sequence continues at coordinate 27,774 of NZ_JBFRFQ010000034.1, read as the reverse complement.
CTCGTGTCCGGGCCGCGAACGGGCAATGCTCGGTCTCGCTACGCGCGGAAACGGGGGTTGAGCCGGGATGTTACGTTGAGCTGACCCGAATGTTTTCGCGGCCCCTGAAGCTCACGCCGGCTGACCGCATTGGGCTATGTCTATGCGCCGCGTGCGGCGCCCTCGACGGTCACGCGCGCCCCCTCCTCCTTGCCTGACCGCTGGCGCCCCGACCGGATCACCCACAGATAGAACACCACGACACCGAGCACGTCGACGGCGCCGAGCCAGGCGAGCACGCCAGGACGCGAGATGGTCCAGATCGAATCCTGGAAGAACGACAGCACCCACGGCACGCCGACGAGCATGGTCACCAGCCAGTATCCCGCCATGATCCGCGCGCAGGGCGCGGCACGCAGCGGCCCGTAGACCAGCCACAGCACCGTCGGCAGCAGCCACACCCAGTGGTGGGACCACGAGATGGGCGAAACCATCAGCCCGAACAGCTGCACCACGATCAGCGTGCCGAGCCGGTCGTCGGGTCCGAGCGCGCGCCATGCCAGAAACGCCAGCGCCGCGACCACCAGCACCGCCGCGATCCACCACGGTCCGGATTCCACGTCGTCGCCGAGGATCCGGCTCAGCGCGCCGCGCAGTGACTGATTCCACACCGAGCCCACCGGCCCGATCCGGTCGGCGTCCCCGAGCAGCGTTCCGAAGTACTGCCGCGCTTCGTTGGGCGCGATCAAGAAGCTCACGCCCACCGTCGCACCGAAAACCAGCGCCGAGGTGAGCACGGTCGTCCAGCGCCGCCGCGCGACGAAATACAGCCCGGTGATCGCGGGTGTCAGCTTGATCCCGGCGACGATGCCGACCAGCCCGCCGGAGATCCACCACCGCGAACTGCGCACCGCGAGCATTCCTCCGAGCACCAGGAACACATTGACCTGTCCGTAGTCGATCGTGGTCCGCACGGGTTCCAGCCACATACCCACCGCGGTCCACGCGACCGTCGCCGCCCGCCACTGCGGCGTGTGCAGCGCCTCCGTGCCGAGCATGAGCTCGAAACTGATGTGCACAACCGCATACAGCGCTGCGGCGATGGCCAGCAGCCACGCCACCGCGACCACGGTGAATGGCAGATAGTGCAGCGGAAAGAACACCAGCGCCGCGAACGGCGGGTAGGTGAACGGCAGCGGGAAGTCCGGGGTCTTCTCCGCATAGGTGAAGTCGTAGAGGTGATCGGTCAGCAGCGCGGCCGATCCGCCGACGTAGACGTGCAGGTCGACGAGGTTCATTCCGTTCTCGGACAGCAACATCCAGAGCAACCGCGCCAGCACGGAAAGTCCGAGCACCGACACAGCCCATCGAAGGTGACGATTCAAAGCGCTGGCTTTCGGCTAGGGTGCGGTGCGTCGGTTCGGCACGCCCGGAGTTCCGGGGTCCGGCGACAGGGCGGACGGCACGATTAGATTAACCGCAGCGCACATCATCCGTTCCACCCCCGAACCATTGATAACATTTGCATCAACTTTCACACGGGCAACTCCTCGGTGCGCTAACTTTCTGCTAACACTGATCGTCCACAGCGCCTTTCGGGCACCCAGCTGTACACACAGCCGTGATGTCCCTAGAGTGACCCCCGAAACGATGGCTTTTAGCAATCGGACCCAGATGTACCCGAGGTAAGGACGGCTAGACCAGTGCTTCGCACCCGAGGATCGCGGATCGCATTGTCCGCACTCGCCATCGCGGCGAGTGCCACGCTCGCCGCGCCGACGACCGCAGTCGCGGTCCCCGCGCCCGCATCCGCGGCGACTACGAATAGCGTTCCAATGGTCCCCGAGGGCGTTCCGGTGGATGTGCTGGCCGCGCTCGCCCCCGCCATCGTGGGCTCCATCGCTGGTCCCGCCGATATCGCCGGCCCGCAGTCGGCGATTCTGGACCAGGCGCGCAGGCTGCTCGCCACGCTGAATCTGCCGCCGCAGATCAAGTCGACGCTCGAGCGGATCATCACCTTCCTCGACGGCAGCGGCGGCGGTGGCCCCGAAGTGCCGAAGGACGGTCCGACAATCGCGCAGTTCCTGTACCCGACCATCGGCAAGGGCTGCATCGGCCCGACCGCCGACTCGGTCGGTACCGCGCTGGCCGTGCCCGGCCCGGCCACCCTGCCGCCACCGGGACCGAAGGCCGGTCAGACCGGATTCGTGTTCACCGCGCTCGGCACCAAGTCGCCGACACCGGTACAGAACCCGCCCATGACGGTGCAGTGGCTGAACCTGGACACCCGCCAGGGCGGTACCCTGCCGCTGACCGACGACGCCAAGATCAACCCGGGCGGCCCGGCCACGCTGTCCGCGATCGCCGACACCGGCTCGGGCCGCGTCGTCGCGGTCATCGGCGGCTCACTGACCACCAAGGCCGACGACGCCGACCCGCGGACCTGCTCGTTCCTGCCGACGCTCGGTTTCTTCGTCGTATAAGGAAAAAGGGTCTGCCGCGATGTCGCATGAGTCTACGAAGACTGTGGTACACCCCTAACTATGGCGACCATTGATCGTTCGACACAGCCAGGTCACTCGATTCGGAGCAGGCGTTCGCACCGCTCGATTCTGTCGATCCGCTCGGAGGGTTCCATCCTGTCGATCGGCTCGGCGTACTCGATCCTATCCATCGGCAGCGTCGGCTCGATTCTGTCGATCGGCTCTGTCGGGTCGTTCGGGTCGGCGATCTCGTCGTTCTCGTTCACCAGCCTCGGTTCGGCGTTCTCCGGTCTGTCCCGGTGGTCGCTGTTCTCCTGGCTCGGTGACCACGAGGCGCCGGACAGCCGTCCGACGCTGCGGGTCGTCCCGGACGACGAGCCCGACCTACGCGTGACACCGGCCAGCCACTGCCAAACCTAGCGCACCGTCGGGGTGAGCCGATCACCCTGCTGCTCGCATCTGACGAACGACCGCGAACACTCCACATCGGCCGCCTGACGCAACCCCCTGCCGGCTCAACTCCCGCTTCCGAGCGCAGCGAGACCTAGCATTCCCCGTTCGCGGCCCGGCTCGTGTCCGAGCGGCCGATGCGTCCGCGACGAAGTCGCCAGCGTCGGCCGCTCGGACACGAGCCACCAGGGGGCCGCGAACCCGCCGCGCCCGCGCGGCCAACAAACACAGCTCACCACTGTCCGTACTCGGCGGCGAGCACGTTGTTCAGGTCGATGGCTACCCCGTCGATGGACCGCTTGTCGATTTCGCATTGGTGCAGGTGCGCCGCGGGGTGCACGAAACCTGTCGGCGTGCCCCAATCATGCTGCCAGTACCAGGAACACAGTCCCGCCGCGGTAGCGAGCCCGATGGTCGGCGCGTTCGCGTAGACGCCGGTGTTCTCTTGGCCGAGCACGGACTGCCAGCCCAGAAGATATGGCGCGATCATGGTGGCGAAGTCGACCGGCGACGGGTTGTCATCGATGGACGCGTAGATCGGCACGTCATCCGGGCCGCCCGCCGCACGGTGCAACTCGAGCCCGCGCTCCGCGTGCCTCTTCCCCGCCTCCAGTCCACCGCGCCAGTCCGCGGTCGGCCCTTTGCCGAACTGGTAGCAGGAGACGATCTTCAGACCCGCCCCGTTCAGCTGCTCGACCTCACTGGCGCGCAGCGGCTTACCCGCCATCCACTCGGCGCCAGGCCTGCGATCGGAGACGTAGCGGATCACGCCGAGGTGGCCCGCGTCCTTGATCGCCGCGGCGGAGGGAACACCGCCCGCGTAATCGATCAAGGTGCCGTGCGAGGTTCTGGTAGCGGAAGCCGGGGTTGCCGCCGCGGTCACACCGAGCGCGGCCGCCGCGGCCGCGTAAGCGAAAAGCTCGCGCCGGGACACCGAATTGGAACGCATCGTGGACTCCTTCGCGCAACCCGACATGGATGGCAGCGTGCCCGGCGCACCTTCCCCTATCCGATGTGCGCCGGGAGCCTCGAACGTGGACTCATTTCACCATATTCACATTGGAACCGCTAGACCCACAGGACACACAGTTCACATTCGCCACAGCCGCTAGGCCACACCGTCGATACGCGCGGCGACATCGATGGTTCGGCCCGCAGGATCGGCGAGTTCCTTACCGACCACCCTGGCTACCTGCGCCACGACCTGCTTCTTGATACCCGCCAGCGCACCGAGGGCGGCCGCGCGCATGCCGTGCGCCGTGAACTCCATCCGAATGTCGACGAGGTCCGGCCGTGGCACGTCGATCACGAGCAGCAGCGGGTCGGCGGCCCGTGCGGTCAGCACCAGCGGCACCTCGACGTCGGCGCGGTAGTGGTTGGCCTTCAGCACGTCGACGGTGATGTCCAGACTCACCGGAAGCGTCAGATCGAACGCCACCAGTTCCGCCGATCGGTCCACCAGCCGCGGCACCCGGACGGATCCGCGGACCATCACCGTTGCGGCGTCGCGCGGGCCGGTCGACATCGGCCCGACCTCGATGGGCCGCCCCGCCAGCCGCTCCACCACCTCGAACACGCGGTCCCTCGTCACGACGCGCGAGAAAAACCGGTCGCCGAACTCGTCGTAGCCGATCCAGTCGAACTCGGCCTTGTCCCGATGCTGCGACCGGGTTCCGCCGACCATGGCTTCGACATCGAAGACCAGGCCGCGACGCGTATGCGGATCGGCAAGCATGGCGTTGACCCGGGACGCGACCTCGCGCTGCACCACGCCCGCGATCGGGTCGAGCAGCCACTCCCAGGCCGACTCCACTGCCTGGGCGCGCAGCACGAAGCTGATATCGCGCTGGGTGATCGGCGGAATATCGATGACGATGAGCAGCGGATCGGCAGTGTGGGCGTCCAGCGTCAGATCGATCTCGACCCTGGCCTCCAGCCGCAGCTTCTTGCCGCCGATCAGCACCTTCACTACGAGCGACACGGGAATGGTGACCTCGAACGTCAAGTGCGGTCCACTGTGCAGGACGACCGGTGCGCCCACCTTGCCCTCAGCGACGAAACCGGCGAGTCCGGCCGGACCGATCGAGACCGGACCGATCGCCATGCCACGGCCTGTCATGCCGGACACCGCGGCCTCGATTCGGGCAGCGGTCACGGCATGCCTGACGAAACGCTCGCCGAACTCGGCATAGTCGATCCAGGCCGGCTCACTACTCGATTCGTCGGTCGGCTGCATCAATAGTTCCGAAACCCCTCACCGTTCGATGGACAACCGACACGGTACGCGACAGATATGCGGCTGCCTCGCCTTCGCTCGGCCCGGCGCAGGCTGATGGCGGACAGAGCCCGACTGCGCCCGATATGCGGCTGCCTCGCCTTCGCTCGGCCCGGCGCAGGCTGATGGCGGACAGAGCCCGACTGCGCCCGATACGGCGTCGAATCCGGACGTGTCTCAGCTAGAGATCCCCGTCCTGCCGATGAGGGGGAGGCAGGGCGGGGACCGGCGACGGCGCTGCCGGGCGCCGCCGATTACATCGTAGGACTATCCGCCAGGCGGATTCACGCGCATATCGGGCCATCTGAGCAGCAACGGTCGTCACAGTCGCCCGAACCCGACCACACCGGGCACGTCGGTCAGCGTGAATCGGTGGATGCGGACGTCGCCGAATTCGTTGCCGCCGATCGTTGTCACCTCGCCGACGTCAGCCCGCAACACGATGTTCGTGTGCTGGCCGAACGGACTGGATTCCCGGTACAGCAGCACGTCACCGGTGCGCGGGCGGTAGCCGGACCCGATCGGGGCGAACCGGCCCTCGCCTTCGTAGTACTCCTGCAGCGTGTCCACGCCGGGGATCCGCCATGCGCCCGAGTTGGGATTGACCAGCGGCGTGCCCGCCTCGCGCATCACCCAGCTGACGAAGTCAGCGCACCACGCCTCGTCGATCCCCTCGGCATATTTCGTGCCCGCGCCCGGACTGCCGAACTCGCGCTCGGCCACCGCGACAATGCTGGCCTGTTTCGGATCGAGCGCCGCGCGATCGAGGGCCGGGAACTCGGTGCGGCGCTCGCCGGCAATGGCCTGGCCGTTCGATCGTTCCTCCCACCAGCGAACGCCTGCGATCCCGGAGACGGCGAAAGCGAACAGCACCAGGCCGAGCACGATCCACCGACCTGTTCGGCGCAAGCCGAGCTGCTCTCGAGTCATCGCTACTTCCCAATTCGTTCTCGCGGCGCCGACTTTCGGGCCTTATGGAGTTCGACGATAGAACGGAGTCAATGGTTCCTCGCCAGACCGAATGGTTTCGATCACCGAGCTGCGGGGCAACCATTACGAGCCGGGATCCCATCCGGCCGCGCGGAATCGCGTCAGTCTCCGAGGAAACCAGGCGATGGGGAGGTCCGGCCCTGGACACGCTGTGGACATTCGTCGTACACCGACGACACCAGTTGCTCGTCGACTCCTACCTGCACGTCTCGGCGGTGGTGCAATCGGTCCTGCTGGCCACGGCCGTGTCGGTGCTGATCGGAATTCTGGTGTACCGCAGCCCGCTCGGTTCCTCGATAGCGACCGCGGTGGCCAGCGCGGTGCTCACCGTTCCGTCGTTCGCACTGCTCGGCCTGCTGATCCCGGTCCTCGGTCTCGGCGTCGCACCGACAATCAGCGCACTCGTGGTCTACGCGTTGCTCCCGATCATGCGCAACACCATCCTCGGACTGGCCTCGGTGGATCCCGCCGTCACCGACGCGGCACGCGGCGTCGGGATGAATCGGCTCCGCATGCTCACCAGCATCGAGCTTCCGCTCGCCTGGCCCGCGATCCTGGCCGGAATGCGGGTGAGCACGCAGATGATCATGGGCATCCTCGCGATCGCCGCGTACGCCAAGGGCCCTGGTCTCGGCAACCTGATCTTCTCCGGACTCGCACGGCTCGGCAGCCCGAACGCCGTGCCGCAGGCCCTGGTCGGCACGATCCTCATCGTCGTGCTCGCACTCGTTCTCGACGGGATCTACGTCCTGGTCGGACGGCTCACCACCTCGAGGGGAATTCGTGACTGACACCGAAACTCACACCGACACTGCCGCATCGGCTGTGTCCGGCGTCGAGATCGTGCTCGACTCGGTCACCAAACACTATCCTGGCCAACGAGACCCCGCCGTGGACAGCGTCTCGCTGACCATCCCGGCGGGTGAGATCGTGGTCCTGGTCGGGCCGTCCGGCTGCGGCAAGACGACCACCATGCGGATGATCAACCGGCTGATCGAGCCCACCTCGGGCACCATCACGATCGGCGGACGCGACGCATCCTCGATGAATCCCGACCGGCTGCGGCGTGGCATCGGCTATTCGATTCAGCAAGCCGGGCTCTTCCCACACCTGACCGTGGCGAAGAACGTGGCGACCGTTCCCGGCCTGATCGGCTGGGACCGCAAGCGAATCGGAGCACGGGTCGACGAAATGCTCGAGCTGGTCGGCCTCGACCCGGACACCTACCGCGGCCGCTACCCGCGCCAGCTGTCCGGCGGCCAACAGCAGCGCGTCGGGGTAGCGCGGGCGCTGGCGGCCGACCCGCCCGTGCTGCTGATGGACGAGCCGTTCGGCGCTGTCGACCCGATCACCCGGGGTCTGCTGCAGGACGAGTTGCTGCGCCTCCAAAGCGAACTGGGGAAGACCATCGTGTTCGTGACCCACGATTTTACCGAGGCGGTCAAGCTCGGCGATCGAATCGCGGTGCTGGGCAACCAGTCCCGGATTCTGCAATACGACACACCTGCCGCGATCCTGGCTGATCCCGCCGGGGAGACGGTCGCCGGTTTCGTCGGCGCGGACGCCTCGCTCAAGCAGCTCACGCTGACCCGCGTCCGGGATGTCGAACTCGGCCAGTGCCCCACCGCCGCCGAGCAAGACCCGGCCGACGATCTGCGCAACATGCTCGCCAACCGGGACTGGCCGTGGGCGCTGGTGCTCGACGGCCACCACCGCCCGCAGCGTTGGGTGTCGGCCGAGCAGCTGACACACGCGAACTCGTTGCGCGACATCGGATCACCGATCGGCACGACGTTGTCGCTGAAGTCGACCCTGCAGGACGCTCTCGAAGCGCTGCTCGCCGAACAGACCGCGACCGCGGTGGTCACCGGAACGCGCGGCGAATACGTCGGGCTGATCACGATCGACACCCTCGTCGCACACCTGTCAGCCCTGCGCGCGGAACACGGAGCGGACCGCGTCGCAACGGACGGCACATCATGACGGCCACCACCGCCACGACGTCACCCGCCGCCCAGCGCCGGGCCGAGCGTATCCGGTTGTTCGTCCAGCCCGTGCTCGTTCTCGTGCTCGCCGCGGGCGTGCTGGTGTGGGCGTTCGCACGCGACCTCACCACCACACAGCAGGCCAGCCTCAACGCCGCCAATGTCGCGACCGTCACGTGGCAGCACGTATTGATCACCGCGACGGTGGTGCTGATCGTCATCGCGGTGGCGGTCCCGCTCGGCACGCTGCTCACGAGGCCCGGGTTTCGCCGTCTCGGACCGTTCTTCGTCGGCATCGCCAATATCGGCGCGGCCGCGCCCGCTATCGGCCTGATCGTGCTGTGCTACCTCGCCACCCGCACGACCGGCTTCTGGATCGGCGTCGCGCCGATCGCGTTCTATTCACTGCTTCCGGTGCTGCGCAACACGATCTTGGGCTACGACCAGGTGGACCGGACACTGATCGATGCGGGGCGCGGGCAGGGGATGTCGGCGGCCACGGTGCTGCGTCGCATCGAATTCCCGCTTGCCGTGCCCTACATTCTGGCTGGATTGCGCACCTCGCTGGTGCTGGCGGTCGGCACCGCGACACTGTCGTTCCTGGTGAGCGCGGGTGGTCTCGGCATCCTGATCGATACCGGCTACAAGCTGCGCGACAACGTCACCCTGGTGGTCGGGGCCGTGCTCGCGGTATCGCTGGCGCTGCTGGTCGACTGGCTCGGCGCGCTCGCCGAAGAGTTTCTCGGGCCGAGGGGGCTGAGATGAGCCGGGTCTGGCGCACCGTCGCGCTCGCGCTCGGCCTGGCGCTGGTCGGCGCCTGCGGGCTGCAATCCGGCGGTGTGGTGCCGCTGCGGGTCGGCCCAGGCAGTATCGAGCCGGTGCCCGAACTCGAGGGCGTGCGCGTCATCGTCGGTTCCAAGGACTTCACCGAGCAGAACATCCTCGGGTATCTCATCGAGTTCGCCATGTCGGCGGCGGGCGCGGACGTGCGCGACCTGACGAACATCCAAGGTTCCAACAGCATGCGGGACGCCCAGCTGCACGGGCAGATCGACGTCGCCTACGACTACACCGGCACCGGCTGGGTCAACTATCTCGGCAACGAGACGCCGGTACCGGACGAGGTCGGCCAGTTCGAGACGGTCCGCGACGCCGACCTCGCCGCGCACGGCATGGTGTGGGCAGACATGGCGCCGATGAACAACACCTACGCGCTGGCCATGAGCTCCCGGACCGCGCAGGAGACCGGGGTGCGCACACTGTCGGACTACGCCAGGCTGGTCGACTCCGACCCAGCCACGGCCGCCATCTGCGTGGGCACCGAATTCAACGTCCGGCAGGACGGTTTCCCCGGCCTGACCCGCAAGTACGAGATCGACCCAGGCAAGGTGCGCAAGCAGATCGTCCAGGACGCTGTGGTCTACCAGGCCACCGCCGACGGAAAGCAGTGCCGCTTCGGTTCCGTCGCCGCCACCGACGGCCGCATATCCGCGTTGAATCTCGTTCTGCTGCAAGATGATCGCCGCTTCTTCCCGAAGTACAACGCGGCGCTGGTGATTCGCAAGGAGTTCGCCGACGCACATCCCCGGGTAGCCACCGTCATGGCGCCGATCTCCCAGCGCCTCACCAACGAAGCCATCACCGAACTCAACCGGCAGGTCGACGTCGACGGGCGCGAGCCCGCCGAGGTGGCGCGGGACTGGATGGTCGCCCAGGGATTCGTCACCGCGCGCTGAGTCGACGCGTCCTCAGATACCGTGGCCAGGCACGCGGAATCGCCGCCCAGGAGACGCGGCCCCCGCCCGGGTTCGCGACCTGGGCAGCGCACACAGACGCGTAAACCGCGCGGTCGGACCGATCGCGGCCGATGCCGCTGCCATCGCGATGAGGATGTGTACGTGACATATGGCGTGTATCCCGCACAATTTGATATCGACGTGATGCACGCGACATAGTGTCGCCATGTCCGATTCCGGTCTCGCCGACAGCACAGCGCTCACTCGCCTGGCCTTCGAGCTGTCGCTACTGGCCAGGCACTTCCCCGCCGCCCTGCCGCGCCGCCCCGGCTTCCAGCTGGACCGATCGGCCTATCTGATCCTGACCCGGCTCGAGCTCGACGCCCCGCTGAGCCTGCGCGAGCTGTCCGAGGCGTTTCAGCTCGACATCTCGACAATCAACCGCCAGGTCGGGGCAATGCTCAAACAAGGACTGGTCGACCGGGTGCCCGACCCCGACGGCGGCATCGCCCGCAAGATCCGCGCCAGCGCCAAGGGCCTGGAACTGCTGGCCGCGGATCGAGCACAGAGCCGCCAGGGCATCGGCTCGGTTGTGGCCGACTGGGCCGACGCCGACGTCGATCAATTGAGCAGGCTCATCGCGCGATTCAACCAATCAGTCGAGCACATTGAAGACAACCCCTGGCCGCGGCCGCCGGACCTGCGCTGACACTTCGGCCGTTGGCTCCACACCCGTCCGGCCTCCCAAGCGCTGGTGCGACTCAGGCGGTGGACCGTACTCGGTAAAGTTTGACCCGCAACCACGACGGCGCCAAGCCGCAGGCCAGAAGGAGAACAGCCACGACGGCGGCGGTCGCGACCGTCACGGGTGTAATCGCCTCAGTCCCTTCCTCGGTGAACGTCACCCAGGGGTACATGGCCACCCAGACCATCGCGAGCATGCCAACCAGTTGTGCGAGCAGAACGGCCACCGCCGTCCGTGCTCGCATCCCCTGCAGTGTGGCCGCCGGCGCGCTACCCGCGAACACCGCGCGCACCCGACGCCAGCCCGACCAATTCAGCAGCAGCGCGACGATGTCGAAACCCAACGAGACAAGCGCGATCACCATCGGCGCGGGCGGAGCGAGCAAGGACGGGTCAGGCATCACCGGGTTGCCGGTAGTGGCCAAGCCGACGGCCAGCACCACCCCGACCAACGCCGCCCCGAGCCAGAACACCGACCAGCGCAGCTTGGACTGCGCGAGAGAGAGGGTCGCTCGACGTTGCTCGGGTGACCACGCCTCGTACCAGCCGGGTGCACCAACGGGAATCGTCATGAGCTCCCTCTCGTCCCAGGGACCGGTGCAGTCAGAGTATCGAAAATCGTTGTGCGACGGATGAATCAGACCTACCCGCCACACTCTGTGCCGCGACCGGCGACATGTCGACGGCCCCGATTTCACCTGGTTTGCGCTGATCACCGTGGAGATGGCCGATTCGCACCCTTCCCAGCGCTGGGTTGATCGACCCCAGCGCTCGAGCGAGTTCACCGATAGGCACGACCTCTTACGGCCTATCCGCGACCGCGTCGACGTCGACGTCGATCATCCACCCCTCGACCACCAAGGTGTGCACTGTGGGCCAGCCCGATGCCCACCGCACCCATCCACCGACGGCCAGAACCGGGCGGTCATGCCGACCCCCCTACTACTCGAACCGCGTTCTCCGCCGCCGCACCGTCGAGCAGTTTTCGCCGAAGGAAATGCAGTTGGTGCTCAACGACCGGTTCGAAGAATTCTCTACCGGCGAAAACGTCGAAATGGTCGCAGGGATAGTGACGGACCTCGGCACGCGCCTTGAACGCCGCTTTCGCCGCCGCCTGCGGTGGCGCCGCTCGATCGAAATCGGCGATCTGGACCAGCACCGGTGCGCCGATACGGTCCACCCGCCGGTCGGCGCGGTAACTGCCGAGTTCGACGCCGACGGAAGCATCGACCTCGTTGCGCCAGGACGGACCAGCCAGCGAGAGATAGCTCTCGTAGTAACCGTCGGCCGTCAGCGCGGCCTGCTCACCCGGCAGGCCGATCAGTGGGGTCATGGTCCGAGGTCGGCCCACCCGACCGGCGAGCGCACTGCGCACACTCGCGACCGTCGACCTCGCGACCGCACCCACACCGACCTGCGTCAGCGCGTACCGCCCAGCCACCAAGCCGTTGACCAGCGGGACAACGGCGATGACCGCGCACACATCCGTACGGTCGGCGGCGACCATCATGGCGTGCCCCCCGGATAGCGAAATACCCCACAAAACAATGCGATTCGGGTCGACCCCTGGCTGCCGCGCGGCCGCTGCGACAGCGGCTCGATAGTCCTCGACCTGCCCGGACATCGACACCTTCTGCCGCACCTCTCCCGCCGAGGTGCCGAATCCGCGGTAGTCGAAGGCGAAGACGGCCAGACCGGCATCGGAGAAGCGTTGAGCGAAGGGCTCGAGACCGGAATCCTTTGTGCCGCCGAAACCGTGGGCCATGACTACCACGGGTCGGCCCGTCGACCGCTCGAACCGGCTCACCGATTGGTCGGTGAAATACCATGCGTCACAATTGGTCCCGTTCGAATCGAAGCTCAACTGCCGATAGCTCGTATTCACTGCCGAACCCCCGTATTCACGTCGAGCGCTTCAGCCACCCGCGCCCACTCCGGTGGACCTTGGGTGCGGGCACGGTGCGCCCCGGCCGGTATCTCACGCACCCGCATGTCGTGTTCATAGAGGAAGTAGTCGACCTGTTGGGTGTGCCGAGGCCGATCCAGCATGTGCCCGGTGTAGCGCTGCTGGTCGGCGACTATGACGCGGTGCATCTCGTCCGGTGCCGGCAACCGGTACCGGCCGACGGCGTAGGCGCCGATCAGGCGGGCTTGACATTCCACGAACGGGAACAGGGTCGGCGTCGCCTGGGCGAAGCCGGCGAAGACCAGATCGTCGATCCCGGGCGCGAACATCCGCTTATACAGGTCGATTCGGTTGTTCGGGGCGCTGATGAAGTCCGGGTCGAAGAACGGGAAGCTGATGTTGTATCCGGTGGCGTAGATGATGACGTCGAAGTCGTCGGAGGTCCCGTCTGCGAAGTGCACGGTTTCCCCGTCCAGCCGGGCAATATCGGGCTTGGGGATCACGTCGCCCGAGCCGAGCCGTAGCGGAAGTTCCACCGATTGCGTCGGATGCGCCTCGAAAAACTTGTGATTGGGCGTGGGTAGTCCGTACATCTCCGGCCGTCCCGCGGTGAGTGGCTGACCCCATTGCGCGATCTTGCGCTGCCAGGAGAACGGAATGTAGGGACTGGTGCGGTAGTACTTGTCGGCCGGGCGGCCCGCGATGTACTTCGGCACGATCCAGGCGCCGGACCGGGTCGATAGCGTCAGCTTGGTACCGAGCGCCTTCGACGAGAGTTCGACCGCGATATCGGCGGCACTGTTACCGAGTCCCACCACGAGGATTCGCTGGTCGGTGAAGTCCAGCGGAGTCCGCGGATCGATGTAGTGGTGCGCGTGGAGCGTCTCGCCGGTGAACTCACCCGGGAAGTCGGGATAGCGCGGGTCCCAGTGGTGGCCGTTGGCAACCACCAGCAGGTCGAAGCGCCGGACCTCGCCGCGCTCGGTCTCGAGTTCCCACCCACCGCGGGGAAGGCGACGGGCCTGCTCGACACTGTTCTCGAATTCGATGGCCCTCGTGAGATCGAACGCCGAGCAGTAGTCGTCGAGGTACTGCTTTATCTGTGTATGGTGCGGGAAGTCCGGATAGTCCGCTGGCATCGGGAAGTCCCGGAAAGACAACTGATGCTTGGAGGTGTCGATGTGCAGCGAGCGGTAGGCGCTGCTGCGCCCATTCGGGTTTCCGAATGCCCAGTTGCCGCCGACCCGGTCGGACGATTCGAAGCACACATATGGCACGCCGTAGTCGTTGAGCATCTTGCCCGCGGTCAAACCGCTGATGCCGGCCCCGATGACCGCGGTCCGCGGTTGATACATCCTCAATCCCTTCGCGCCGGTGTAGACAGATTGCACATTCTGTCTACGAATAGTCAGATTCTCAGATCTGTCCACTATTTGCTACGGTTTTCGCAAAACCCGGTGGTTCCGACGCTCTACCGAAAGCGAGGCGCGTGACCGAGGCACCGACGGCCACAGTGGTGGATCGACTACTCGACGCCGCCCAGAAGCTACTGGCCGGCAAGGGAATCCGCGCCACCACCGTCGTCGAGGTCGCCGAGGAGGCGGGCGTCTCACGCGCATGGCTGTACCGGCATTTCCCGGACAAGGTGTCACTGCTCGGTGCGGCGATCGTGCGGCTGACCGACACGTTCTGGAGCGACGCGAGGGCCGAACTCGACACCATCGGCACGTTCGCCGAGCAAGTCGCCGCAGGCGTCCGCATCGGGCGCGGCGCCTACGACGACCCCGGCGCGCTGCTCATGCGGCTGCGCATCTCCGAACCGGAGGAGTTCGCGGCGTGCGCGGGCGCCGGTGTCTCCGGCCTCGTGCCCGATCTCGCCGCCTTCTGGCGACCCTACGTCGAAGCCGCGGCGGCCCGCGGCGAGATCCACCCCGGCCATGACCTCGCCGAGGCCTCCGAGTGGGTGGCTCGGTTCCTGATCAGCCTCGGCACGGTGCCTGGCGAGACGATCGACCCCGACGACACCGCGGCAGTCCTGCGCTACGTGCGGCGTTACGTTCTACCTGCGCTGCAGGCAAACCCGACGCTGCCAGACAATCCGTCGACCGACCGACCTGAGACCGGATAACGGACCGAATCGCCGTCGGTTCGGATGGCAACCGCCACGCAATGGCTGCCCGTTCCCACCGCATCAGCAACAATGGCTATCCGGCCTGCCCCTCGATGATCACCAGTGGGATGTCGGGGCTGGTTTTCGCCTCGTAGGAATCATAGAGCGGGAAGATCGATGTCATCCGTGGCCACAGTGGAAATGACCGGCGATCCCGCCCGGGTGCGGCTCGGTCTCTTCCTCCATCGCCTCGAATACCGTGTCGACCCACTGTCTTTGTCGCTGCCTGTCGATGCCGTCGAACTCGACGCCGACCACGACGATGCACCCGGGATCGACGAATCCTCGCGCATATTGCTGCGATACAGCCGATACTCGGTCGGCTCGACGCCGGTGACGCCAGCGACGTACTTCCGGTCCGCACGGGCACTCGACCATTGCGTGTAGGTCAGTACGGTCGTGTCATCGGTGCTGACGAAGGCGCTGATCGAGATCAGCCCGCTCGGCCACGGGACACGTTCCAACTCGGCGAACTTCTCCGCCAACGCATCCGGGTGGCGTGCGGATGATTCGGTGATCAGGACGTCGAGACCGTTGTTCGCCGGCCGGCGGGCGAGGCCAGGTTCCCGAGCGACGTCCGACTTCGGGACCTCGCGCACTGCCCTCGGCTGCGGGCAGGTCGGGTGACCGTCCGAAGCAGCCTTGCCGCCTCGTTCACACGCGGCGCGCAGTGCTTCCGCGCATGAGGTTGGTGAGCCAGACAGGAGAGACCGCGGAGGGCGTGGCAGGCTCGTCATCCGTGATCGGGACATGGTTGTCGCCGACGTAGTCCACGTGGTGCGCGGCGAGCCGCCCGTGGTCGCTTCCCTGCTCAGGCAATTCGTGATCGGCGATCGGATGCGCGGGTTCGGGCTCGTCGGCCGGGTGCTGCGCGGGCGCGGCGGGGGTGGGGTCTCCGGTTTCGCGCCCGATCGGTGAGGTGTCTTCGGCCGCGATCGGTGCGGCCTGCTCCGCACGCGGCACGCGATCGGTTTCGCTCGCGGTCAGTGCGCGTTCGTCGGCCGCGCGCGTCGGCTCTCGCACGGCGCGCGCGATCGGCTCGGGGTGCAGCTCTGCTGTCTCCGCGCGCACGACATGCTCGTCTTCTGCCGCTGAGGAAGCAGGCGCACTGCGTTCGTGCTCTACAGAATCGGAGCGCTCCGCCGGATGCACGATCGGCGCCGGCGGCGCCTGCCCACTGATCTGTATATGGGCGAGCGTCTGGCGTAACGCCGCCTCCAAACGCGCATCCAGCTGAGCCTCACCCGCATCGGCGACAGACGCTTCCCGACCGCTCGGGCTCGCCCCGGGAACCGGCTCGGCCGCTGAGGTCGGCGTTGTGGCCAGCACCAGCTCGGTGATCATCTGCTCGGACATCGCGGCAGCGGGATCGGCGGTGGGGTGCTCCGCGGTGGCAGCTGGAGTGCTCCGTTCGCGCCCGACAGCATCGGCGGGCTGCCGCACCAGAAGCGCCTGTTCCGCGGAGACCTCCGTAGCGTCGGCGGGGTGCTCTGCAGCACCAGCGGCGTGCTCCGTAGCGCGGCGAGCGGTCGTGGGCTGCGGGGTGAGGATACTCGGCAGGATCTGGTTCCCGGCGCCGCCGACCTGTGTGAGCGCCGCGAGCCGGGCCTGGAGGTCTTCATGGTCGGGCACGGCAGCAGTCGCCTGCTCGATCGCGCGTCCGTATCGCTCGGCGACGAGCCGGTGGGTGACGAGCGCGACGCCGATCATGATCGGCGCGATCGCGTGGATCCCGATACCGGTCACGTCGCCTATCTTGATGTAGGGGAAGGTATTCAGCGCGATGCTCGCTGTCAGCAGAACGCCCTCGACGGTGTAGATCTGCCATAGTCTGTCGATCACACCCCACTCGGCGGTATCGCCGGTGGACAGCATCAGCGCGACAAGTACCGCGCTGATCAAGGCTTCCAGGCCGTAGGACAACCACCACATCGGGTTGGTCATGCCGCCGGTCGGCGCGATGTTCTGCTGCACGGTGACCGCGGAGAACAGCATCGAAAACGCCACGACACCGGCGAGCAGGCCCAGCACACGCGGTTTACGCTGGTGCAGACGGGCCACTTTCGCGTGCGGACTGCTGCTGCGTCGCTGCTCCCCGATCGCCTCAGCGGCGCGCAGTAGGTCCGCGGCTTCGCGTTCGGCCAAGGCGGCCGCCGTGCGGCGCACTCGCTCCGCGGCATCAGCGGCCGCCTGGATACGTGCCCGGTGCTCGTAGCGTTCGTGGTCACGCACGAGCTCGGCCAACTCGCGGGAGGCGGCGAGCTCACGCTCCGACAACGCTTCCAGCAGCGCCGGATCGTCCTGGTGCGCCAACCGCTCATGCGCGATCTGCACCCGGTCCGGCAGCGCGCCGGCCACCAAATCGTCCACCGGCGGCGCCGCGGCGGACGCGAGGGTCGTGAAACGACGGATCATCAGCAAGAACCTTTCCGATGATGGAGTGTTCCAGACTCAGCGAGCCAGAACGACATCCGGCCGTCGACGTCTATCCATCGAGCGCAACGACCCACCTCAGCCGCGACCGAGGATGCCGCTCAATTAGAACAGCGCCGCCGGGGAAGAGCACGCCGACCGCGAATCCGGCGGCGATGACAACAGAAGCTGTTGGCGACGGAGCGGACCGGATCCCCTTCCCGGTCGCGGTGGTGTCGATCGAACCGGCAGGGCTATGCGGTGTTATGCGGTGTAGTGGGAGGCTCGCGCGTCGATATCTACCGTTCCATGTGGCCAGGCTCACACCGACCTCGACGATTGCGCACAAGTGTCAGAGCGGACTACGCGACGAGTGCGAGGGAAGTGTCCTCGCCGGTACCGCTTGCTCGTGTCACCAGGCGAGCGATGGCCTCGGCAACCTGACTCGGCTGCTCGAGTATCACCGAGTGACCGGCGCCTTCGACCATCACGAAATCCGCGTACTCGACGGCGGCGGCCATCGCAACGGATTGTGATGGGGGCGTCATCAGGTCGGCGGAGCCGCACAGCACCAACGTCGGGATCTTCGAGAGAACAGCAAGCGCGTCGGTTTGGTCATAGACCATGAAGGCACTCAAGAAGCTCGCCATCGTCACGATCGGCGTCTCGTTGTGCATCGCGTTGGCCAGGGCGAGCACGCGAGCGCTGACCTTGCGGTCGCCGAATTCGGCGGTATGGACGATTGGGGCGAAGACCTTGCAGGCCACGAGCTTTGCGTGGTGCATAACACCCGGAGCACGTCGGACGGCAGCCTGGAATACCGAAACGACCGGGTTGCGCAGGAGGCGGCCGAAGCCGGTGTCGGCGAGCCCGCTCGCGGCGGTCGCGATGAGTGCGACGCCGACGATGCGAGTGCCGATCTCGTGCGGGTTCTGGCTGGCGTAGGTCAGCGCGGTCATGCCGCCCATCGAGTGGCCGACGAGGACGACCGGTCCGGTGGGTGCGACAGCGTCGAGAACATCGCGCAGGTCGTAGCCGAGCTGCTCGAGGTTGTAGGTTTGCCGGGACGCTGCGGAGGAGTCGCCGTGGCCGCGGTGGTCATAGCAGACAACCCGGGCGCCGTCGTAGCGGCGCAGCAGCGCGTCGCGGACGTAGATCCAGGACTCGGTGCGCAGGCAGTGTCCGTGCAAGAGCACGACGGTGAGGTCGGCATTTAGTGGGCCGTATTCGCGAACCGCAAGTGCCACACCGTCTTCGGTCGAGACCGTGGCACGACGTTCTGCCGAGGTGACGGTGGTGCTGGAGATCGACATCGGAGGCTCCGGTTCGCTGGCGGTGACTTGTCCAACTATCCGCCGTATTCGTCGCCGGTATCAGGCCCCCGAGTGCTGAGGTCGGCTCCCCAAGGGGTGAGCAAAACACCACCAAGGGTGAGACCTGTCTGCCGATGTCGCACACGACCGCATGACACGTTCGAGTCCTCTCGCGCGACAGTTGCGACCACTGACATGACAGGATTCGGACGAAGATGGAATCACATTCGGGCGGTGCGAGTGGGCTGCGGTCGTCTGAAACTTCCACGTGCAGCCAGGGAAAATGGGGAAATCTCACAACAGCGTGAACCATCGTGTGGTGCAGAGCGTGACTCTTGGTAAGCCCTCACCAGTAGGGATTCGGCGTAGACGTTGGTTTGTAGCGTCGAGCGTCGTTCGAAGATCTTGTGCTACCCGCGTAGCGCGAGACTGCACGTCAAGAGGAAGAGGTCTCTCATGATCAATGTCAAGAAGGCAGTTGCTTTGTGCGCGAGCGTAATCGGAATCACTGCCGGGTTGACGGTATTCCTCCCCGCGACCGCGTCCGCGGCAACCTACGGTGGGCAGTGCGGCAAGGGATATGAGGTGATCGATTCGCACGCCCTCGACGGCGCCACCGCGTTCCTCACCTACAACGGTAAGACGAATTGCGTTGTCACCGTCCGGAACCAGCCAGGGCAACCCGTGCGGATGGGCGCCGGGCTGCGGCCGTCACGGGATCATAGCGACGTGGTCATCGACGACGCCAAATACACCGAGTTCGCGGGTCCGGTGAAAGTCGAGGCAAAGGGCGAATGCATCGACTGGGGCGGCCTCATCGGTAACGACAAGTGGCAGGTATTCAAAGTGCACTGCGGCTGAATGGCGTACTCACGCGCCGGATCGGGCTGAGCTACGAGGTGGGCAGCTGGTCTCGCTGTTTCGCGAGGCCATGACCTGCCGCCCACGGCACGCGAGCGAATTCCGACGCTCACTCGTTCGCCCAGCGAATACTCCCCCTGCGCCCGGCGAAAGCGCAAGGGGGAGTATTCCAAGCTCAGAACCTCTGTAGAACAGCGACTCTGATCTCCGACCAGGAGCACGGCACCAATACGCCCCATTCCGAACGATAGGCTGCTACTCCCCGGTAGAAGGTATCCCGCTCCGAGACACCGACAGCGCGGCAGCAATGGACGCGGGCGTCCCTCGGCCAGCGGCGAGAAATCGGTCGAGTCCGGCGTCCACAGTGGCGAACCTTCGGAGTTCTGTGCGGGACGCGTCGGCATCGATCACAATCGAGCGATGCCGAGGAGGGTGAGAGCTGTCGGCGCGAAAGCGCGCAAGACAACGACCGCGCTGCGTGCGCGGATAGGTAAGAGCAACAAGACAATCAGCCGACGCGCGGGACGGCTCGGACTGTTCCCGGCCGTCGGCTCGGCGCTCGGCGCCGGCCTGGCTGTCGCCGTCGCAGCCTACGGGTTCCTGCACCGGATCGTGCCCGCTAGCGAAGCAGAGGCCGCGCCGATCGATATCACCCGTGTCTCGTTGACCATCGTTGCCGGGATCGGCGGAGTCGTCGCGCTGGTGATCGCCTACCGCCGCCAGCGTGACATCGAGCAGAGCAGGTTCGTAAGACGCTTCGGTGCCGCGGCCGGCCAGCTCGGGGCGACCGATGTCGCGGTCCGGATCGCCGGGGTGTACGCGATGGCCGGTGCCGCCGACGAATGCGACGGCCTGCGCCGCCAGCAATGCATCGACGTCCTTTGCGGCTATCTACGCCTGCCCTACGACCCCGGCCATGGCAGCAGCGGCCGCACCAAACTCGTGACCACCATCCCCGATGTTGACGGCGGCGAAACCGAAGAGCACATCGAGTACCGGCAGAACGACCGCGAAGTCCGTCGAACCATTGTCCGCGTCATCGCCGATCGTCTGCAGCCTGAGGTCGAATACTGCTGGTCGACAAGCAATTTCGACTTTCGCGGCGCTCAATTGGAGGAGACCACCTTCACCGCCGCTACCTTTTCCGGCCTCACCTGGTTCGACCAGGCAACATTCAACGACACTGCGGGGTTCGACAAAGCGACGTTCAACGGACCCGTCGGGTTCGACGGGGCAACGTTCAACGGCCCCGCCGCATTCGATGACGCGGCCTTCAACGGCCGCGCTCGGTTCAGCGAGATCACGTTCAACGACAGCGCCGCGTTCCAAGGAACCACATTCAATGGCGACGCTGGATTCTACCGGGCGACGTTCAACGGCCACGCCGGGTTCGAAGGAGCGACGTTCAACGATGCCGGGTTCTACCGGGCGACGTTCAACGGCCACGCCCGATTCGACAACGCGACTTTCAATGGCGACATCGTATTCCGCGGGGCGACATTCAACGGCCGCGCCGAGTTCCAAGAGGCGACGTTCAACGACGTCGCTGGGTTCGGCAAGGCGACGTTCAACGGCCACGCCGGGTTCCAAGAAGTGACGTTCAACGGCGACGCGCGGTTCGCCGAGGCGACGTTCAACGGCCCCACTGGGTTCAGCAGAGTGACGTTCACCAGTCCGGCCACTTTCGCGAACACCGACTTCGGTTCCGAGCGCGTCGTTTTCGACGGCCCCCTACGGTGGGGCCCACCTGCACCGGAATTCGACTGGGATCAGAACGTCGCGGAGAGGCCGGCGAATGTCGAGCCGCAGAACTGGCCACCTGCCCCAGTATCAGCATGAAGTCGCCCACAGCTGAGCCCTGTCCGGCACCCGGATGAGTTCTGCCGGTCCACGAGCTGGTGGGGCACCTCGCGCTATTCTTCCCTGCGCGGCACACTGGATCACCGGATTCACCGCGATGCGTAAGGCTCGCGCGATCACCGCAATTCAGCCTGCTTTCCAAGGCCGTAGTTTCTCCGGGTTGCGGATTGCCCAGATGCGAGTGATCCGACCGTCGGCGATGTCGAAGGCGTAGACCGACACGATGGTGTCGGCGAGCTGTGCCACCAGGCCGGGTTGGCCGTTTACCGTGCGCTCGACCAGCGTCACCTCGGGGGCTCGGGCGGCGATTTCGATCCAGGCGCGGGCAATCTGCTCGCCGCCGGTGATCGGGTGGCGGAAAGCCGGAGCAAGGCCGCCGCTGTCGGCGGTCGCGGTCGCCTTCGGATCGAGCAGACCGATCAGCGCCTCGATATTTCCTGTCTCCCAGGCCAGTTTGAAGTCCCTGACCACGTCGGCCCGCTGGGTGCGCGACGGACCCTGCGATGTGCGGATGCGGCGGCGGGCAGAGGAGGCGAGCTGGCGGCAGGCCGCAGGGGTACGCCCGACTACGTCGGCGATCTCGGCGAAGGAGTAGCGGAAGACGTCGTGCAGGACGAATGCCACCCGCTCGGCCGGCGTCATGGAATCCAGCACGACGAGGAAGGCCATACTGATCGACTCGTCGAGGGTGACCCGATCGGCGGGATCGGCGGGGGCGGGACCACCGAGCCATTCGGAACGGTCGGGTACCGGCTCCGGAATCCATTCGCCCACGTAGCGTTCCCGCCTGGCTCGCGCCGAGCCGAGCAGATCGAAGCAGATGCGGCCCGCGACCGTCGTCAGCCAAGCGCCGGGCGCCGCCACATCCTGCCGCTGCCGCTCGGATAGCGCGTACCAGCGCGCGTAGGTCTCCTGCACCACATCCTCGGCTTCGGCCAGCGAGCCGAGCAGCCGGTAGGCGAGATTGATCAGCTGCCGGCGTTCGCTGACCATCGAGCGCAGTTGCGGGTCGGTCATGATGTTCGACTCCTTCGATCGATGAGACACCTCACTTGATTGACGAAACAGCGACCCGAACTGTGAGACGGCCTGACATTCCGGCCGGCTGCGTCGTCGGAAGGTCGTGACACTTTCAGCAGAGCAGGAGTCCCGGACATGATCAGAATCGGCATCATCCTCGGCAGTACCCGACCCAACCGCAACGGCCCGCAGGTCGCCCGGTGGGTTCTGGACACGGCATCACGTCGCGGCGACGCCGAGTTCGAACTGATCGACCTGCGCGACCACCCGCTACCGCACCTCGACGAGCCGGTGGCGCCGATGCACGGCCCGTCGGTGCATGCGCACACCCGCGCCTGGGCCGAGCGGATCGCCCCGTTCGACGGCTTCGTGGTGGTGACCCCGGAGTACAACGGCGGCGCCCCCGGGGTGCTGAAGAACGCCATCGACCACCTGTGCGCGGAATGGACCGACAAGGCGGTCGGATTCGTCTCCTACGGCGCGGGCGGCGGCGCCCGCGCGGTGGTGCAGCTACGGATGGTCTGCAGCACGCTGGGTATGGCCGACGTGAGCCGTCAGGTGGAGATCTCAGTGCTCACCGATTTCGAGAACTACACCGTCTTCCAACCCGGCGACCGCCACGCCACAGCCCTGAACACGCTGCTGGAGCAGGTTGTCGCATGGAGCACCGCACTCGCGCCGCTGCGGCAGGCCGGCGCCGAAATCACTCTCATCAATTCCTGAGGAGCCAATCATGCTGACACCACATGACTTTCGTTCACTCGCCGACCGTGTCGAGATCGAAGCGCTCGGCGGTGAATTCACCGACGCGGTGATGATGCGCGACTTCGACCGCCTGGCATCACTGTTCACCGACGACGCCGTACTACGCATCCCCGACGCAGGTATCGAACTCGCCGGCCGCACCGAATTCCAGACCAAAATGCGGCTGATGCAGGACGCCTGGGACTATTTCGTTCAGCACACCCATCCCGGCGCGATCGAAATCGACGGCGACGCCGCCACCGGCCGCGCCCACATCTGTGAACTCGGGCGGTTGAAAAGCGGCAGTTCGCATGTGAACTACGCGATCTACCACGATCGCTACCGGCGAACAGCCGACGGCTGGAAGTTCACCGAACGGGTCTACGAGATCCGATACCTCGACAACTCGCCGCTGGCGGGCTCGCCGCCGGGAGAGAACGGACTGGGTGTGGACGTATCCGCTGTGCAGCTACACGGGTGATCGTGCGCTGCCCACGGGGCCGCGCAACCACAAGCAGCCCCGTGAGCAGCATCGCGTCCCGCCAGCCGCGTCGGCGGTAACTCGACCCGGTCTCCCCTCCGCGGCGACCTCCGGCCTTCCAGATGAGCCGGAAGCCCCGAGGACCCGGCAGCGCGACCGATCACAATCGCTACGCATGTGCCGGACTCGGGGCTTCTTTCCGAGCCCGACAGCCATTCGCGGCACGCTGTGGTTCGCGAGTCAACGCACTGCTCGACCCGTCCTCAGCATGTTCTCTATAGGACTGTCCCAAGTAGAACAGGAAGACATGCCCACGTGATATCAAGCCCTGATAAGGACTTATGCTGAGAGGGGCACGCGAGGATAGGCGGCCAAATGCCGGCGAAGTACGAGCTGATCGCAGATCAGCTGAGAGAGCACATTCAACGCGGAGAGCTACAACCCGGAGACCGCGTGCCCGGAGAGGCCGCGCTGACCGAGCAATTCAAAGTGAGCGTCCCAACCGTTCGGCAGGCATTGGCGGTACTACGGCATGAGGGTCTCATCGAAGCGCGGCATGGTGTCGGCACGTACGTCAGAACGCCACGCGTCAAGGTCCGCCGGACCGATGAGCGGTACCAGTGGGAGAAGAACCGAGTCCGTGAGCCGGAGTCAGTTCGCAGGTCAACGGGCGCGACGGAGCACGACACAGGGTTCTCGATGCCGGATCTCGTGTTCAGTGCGCGCTACACGACCATTGAAGCTAGCGACGATCTCGCGGACGCATTTGCTGTACCGCCAGGTACCACGCTGCTTCAGCGCACATATCGAACCCGGCACCGCTCCGAGGACTTGCCGTTCAGCCTCATCCATTCGTACCTTGTCTACGAGATAGTAGAGGCGAACCCGGATTTGCTCGACGACTCCCATGAGCCGTGGCCCGGCGGCACACAGCACCAGCTCGCCACAATCGGCATTGAACTTGCGTCCATCACCGAGGAGGTAGAGGCGCGCGCACCAACTGCCGCCGAGGCTCGGGAGCTCGGAATCCCATCGGAGGGTGTCGCGGTATTCGACCTGCGTAAGCTCTCGATCGATACGACAGGCAGAGTCGTGGAAGTGGCGGACGTTATTCTGCCGGGAGACCGCACGCAGCTGGTCTTCACGAAGAACCTCGCACGTTGGAGCTGACATGGACCGGACCATCTCCGTGATCACACCGGTTTACCGGCCGGTCCCAGAGCACCTGAAAGCCGCGTGCGAGTCTGTCCTGACACAGGATCTCCCGCCGGGCTGGCGACTGGAGTGGGTGATTCAGGAAGACGGTGACACCGGCATCGCCAGGGAAATACTGGGACAGCTCGACGACCGAATCTTCTTCCACACCGGCCGAAAGGGAGGCGTCGCGCTCACTCGAAATCTGGCGCTGGCCAACTCCCGCGGAGAGCTGATCAAGAACCTCGACGCGGACGACATCCTCACGCCGAACGTTCTGATCCGCGATATTCGAAACCTCGCGTCACCCGAAATCGGATGGACGACTTCACGTCTACTCGACCTCATGCCAGATGGCTCAACTGTGGGATTCGACCACGATCCACCGCACGGCAAGCTGAACCCGGGCGTCGTTTTGGATCACTGGCGTGCGCACAACTTCCGCCTACCCGTCCATCCGACAACCGTATGTATCCGTCGACCACTCGTGACAGCCGTCGGAGGGTGGATGGGCGTCCCAGGGTCGGACGACACAGGAATGTTGATCGCCGCAAGCATTCTCTCGACCGGATTCTTCGATGCAGAGGTCGGACTCCTCTATCGAAAGTGGCCCGGCCAGGAGACAGCCAAGACGGATCACAACCGCGCCGAGGAGTGGCAGGCCCGTATGAGCCTCATCGACGAGCGCGCGAATGCGATGGCAGCCCTTCAGCTGACGTGGCACCCGGAGCGGCTAGCCGCTCACGCGGGACAAGCAGCCGATGCGTGACACCCTGGCGCGAGTAGTCAGGTTCGCAACTTCTCGCTACAACGTCGGCGGTCAGCCGCGCACGTGCAGCCCGAAACCCGTGCGGCCGGCGGCCTCCAGTCCCTCCTTCAGGTGCAGCGAGGGGATCTCGTAGTCACCGAAGTTCTGCCGCCGGAACGCGATCGGCTCGGTCGACTCCAGGGTGAGCAGGCGCTGCTCCCAGGCCTTGGCGACGTCCGGGTAGTCCTCGCCGGTCATCCGGTCGGTGCCGTACAACACAAACGGCGGCAGCACCTCGATGCCCGGGTAGTAGAGGATGCCGTGGTGGATCGGGAACAGCAGATCGTCGATGGGGCCGTTGATTCCGCGAGCGGCGTAATGCGCCTGGGGGCCACCGGCGGTCACCGACAGGAGAGCCTTCCTGCCCGCGAGGGTGCCTTCGCCGAAGCGCTCGCCGTACCTGGTGTCGCTGTGCTCGCCGACGCCGTACGCGAAGTGGTAGGTGAACACCCGGTCCACCCAGCCTTTGAGGATCGCGGGCATCGTGTACCACCACAGCGGGAACTGGAAGATGATCGTATCGGCCCACAGCAGCTTCTCCTGCTCGGCGAGGACGTCCGGGGTGAGCGTCCCGGCGTCGAAGGCCCGGCCCGAGTCCAGAACGACCTTCAGCGGACTCGAGGCGTCGGGGCCGTAGTCTGCGGCGTCCACGACCGCCTTCCAGTGCATCGCGTACAGATCGCTCACCTGTACCTCGTGCCCGGCAGTTTCCAATGTGGACACCGCGAGGTCCTTCAGCGAGCTGTTGAGCGACTTCGGCTCCGGGTGGGCGTAGACGATCAGCGTCTTCATCAGAACTCCTTCGGATCAGGTGCCTTCGATCCTGGGCGCCGCAGTGCCCGGCGTTCAGGGGCGCCTCTTCCATCGGACCGGACTTCCTGGTAACGGCAGGACCACCTTCACCGGCACCACCGAGCCCATACTGGGGACATGGACGATCTTGCGGGCTTCCTGCGGACCCGGCGTTCCCGGGTCGACCCGGCGGCCGTCGGCATCCCCACCGACAGGCACCGCCGGGTCGAAGGGCTGCGCCGCGAAGAGGTCGCGCACCTGTCCGGAGTCAGTGTCGACTACTACGTACGCCTGGAGCAGGGCCGCGCGACCCAGCCCTCCGAGCAGGTCCTCGATGCGCTCGCCCGCGTCCTGGGCCTCGACGAGACCGAACGCGGGCACCTCTACCGGCTCGCCCGCCAGCGCCGCCGCCGCGCGAAGACGCCGGGCGGGCGGGTCCGACCGGAGCTGCTGCGTGTCCTCGACCTGGTCGCCGACGCACCCGCGCTGATCATGGACCACCGCCTGGACGTGCTCGCCGGGAACCGCCTCGCCGGGCTCCTCTACGGCGCGGCGATGCCGGGCCTGAACACCGCCCGGCACATCTTCCTCGAGGAGGCCGAGCGCGGACTTTACGCGGACTGGGAGAACTGCACCCTCGACGTGGTCGGGCACCTGCGTCTGGCCGCCGGCAAATACCCCGAGGATCCCCGCCTGGCCTCGCTCATCGGCGAGCTGGCGATGGGCAGCGAGCGGTTCCGCCGCCTCTGGGCCCGTGCGGACGTGCGCGCCCGCACACATGGACGCAAGGCGTACCGGCACCCGCTGGTCGGACTGCTGGAACTGCACCAGGAGAACTTCGCACTACCGGACGAATCAGGCATGGAGCTGCTGGTGCTGTCCGCGGCCCCCGGCAGCCCCACCGAGGACGGGCTGCGCCTGCTCGCGGGCCTGGGCGCGGATAGCGGGGACACGCATCCCACGATGAACGCTCAGGTCCGCGAGTAACTCGACGACGCCCACCCACCGTCGGGAAAGCCGCACAGTGCCGCTCGGGACGTCGGCAGTGCGCGCTCATGCCGATGTGCGAGCGGTCGTAGCTCACCTGATAGCTATGCCGAGGCACGGGCTTGATGCGGTACTTTCCGTGGGAACTGCGCGGGCAGCTGGACTATACGGCGGTGTGTTCGGAAGGTTGTGCAGCACGTTATCGCCGGCTGTGGAAGGCCCGATTGCTCCCGCGCAAGCCTGCGGCGTGGAGTTCCGAAGCCGAATAACCTCTGCTCGAGGAAATCGGGACAACAGCGGCAGTCGAATATCCGCTTGCCGATGATCGGGACTTCTGGGCTTCGCTTGTCAGCATCCGCTGCGAACATGGACAGTGGGTCATCGCCGAAGGTGGAGTCAGCATGGCCGGGCTCGATCGTGAGCCCTACTTCGGTGTCTGGAAGCCGCCGATCTTCTGCTCGAGCAGTTCGGCCAGCCGCAGCGGGGTGCGGTCCTCGAACATCGGACCGATGAGCTGCACTCCCACCGGCAGACCCTCGGGGGAGCGGCCAGTAGGTATCGCGGTGGCGGGCAGGCCGGGCATG
>NZ_JBFRFQ010000033.1:0-79185 GCF_052114905.1 Nocardia sp. 2TAF39 | reverse complement strand
CGCCAACCGCGACGACTCCGCCCGCGACCATGCGACAAGCTGGTCCCGCTCGTCACCGGCCAGTACGAACTCGACATCACTACGCCCGAAACCCGCCACCCCAACACCATAGATAATTAGAGCTGCAATTTCGGGACCGACACACTAGTACTCCAGTAGGGTTCGTGATCTCGGTTCCGCGGTTCGGCGCTGGGGGTGGCCTATTCGTAGCCGGTTGCGGTGACGAGTGCGCGGGTGAGCAGGGTCCAGGTTGGCTGGGCCGTGTTGTAGCGTTCGTTGTCGGCCAGGCATGCAGCTAAGGCTTCCAGGAAGCGGTCCAGGGTGTGGTTTTCCCATTCGTCGGGGTGGGCGCGCAGGTCGTGAAGCATCCGATGCACGATCTGCACCGTGTGGGTGCGGGAAGAAACGGCATCGACGTCGGCGGGTGTGATGTCGGCAAAGCGGCCGGTCTCGTAGTCGTCCATCGCTTGATGATGACCCAGGTCATGGCATTTGCCTTGTTCGGTGCTGGTAGTGGCTGGTCTTGGCGCGGTGTGTGGCTTCCCGCGCATCCCGCGCCCCCTTGGCGTGGAGATTTTCTCCCACCTGTCCCATTCTCGAACGCTACTGCAACTCATCGCAGTTCGTTGATGGTTGCCAGCGGTTTGGCCTTCGGACCCGATCGCTCGAAAGATCCGGGGCGACTTCAAGATCGTGTGGTCGGGGTGTATCGGCCGGACAGGATGTCTTGCGGATCGAGGACTCGTTTGACGGCGGCGACACAGCGCCAGAAATCGTCGTCCGTGCGCTCGATGAAGCGGTCGATCGAGTCCACGTCCATCCGCACCGGATAGATTCCCCCGGCTTCGAGTCGGCGCAGTAACAGATCCTTGTAGGCGTGCGCCGCGGCCACCGCACCCGCGTCGTTCCGGTCGAAATAGAACGGGAACAAGCCGAACAGCGCTGTGGCGCCCGCCCTTTCGTACAGCTGCGAGGTCGGCATCCTCGCTTCCTCGGCCGCCGCGCGCACGATCGAGGAGCATGCGGTTACCTGGTTCCCGGCGAACGGCAGCGTCACATTCGCGCACAACATGCCCGGCAGGTCACGGTCGTGATCGAGATCCACCGCGTCCGGCGGCAGCGACTTGCCCGCCATGTCGGCGAACCCGATCAGCAGGCGGTCGGAGGGCGTGCCATTCACGAGCCCCAGCCGCGCCTGCGCCAGTAACTGGTCCTGCGTATTCTCCGGCTGGGTTTGGTCACCTTCGGTGTCGGCCGCCGCGAAGTGGTCCGCCGAACCGCCGAGTCGCCGCCGGAGTTCACGCACTGCCTCGGCACGCATGGCGCGGATTCCGTTGAGCACGACCTGCGCCTTCCAGACGGACGGATCGGTATTGCCGAAGTACCGGATGATCGGGTCGGTGCCGTCAGTGATCCGCAGGTGTCCGGTGATGACACCTTCGTCCTTGGCGAGCCACAGTGCATCGACTACCTCGGCAAGGCGGCTCTCGGCCACTTCGAATGTCAGAACCGTCAGCGGTGCGACCGGATGCAGGCGCAGCACGATCTTGGTGACGATGCCGAAGCCGGACTGCACGAACAACCCACGCAGGTCTGGGCCGAGGCCGGGCGGGTAATGGTGAACCGCGGTTCCATGGTCGGGTAGATGCCACAGGCCGGTCCGCACGACTCCGCCGTTCCCGAGCACCGCTTCGACGCCCAGCAAGTCGTCCACCCGAGCGCCGAGGTTGCCGCAGCCTCGTTCCAGCACGTTCCCGACAATGCTGGTGCCGGCACCCGCGCCCGTCACGTTCAGCTTGAGCCGAGTTCCGTGCTCGGCAAGGTGCCTGGACAACTGCCCCTGGGTCACACCTGGTTCTATCACGGCATACCGGAAGCGGGTATCTACTTCCACGATCCGGTTCATGCCTGCCAGGTCGACCAGGGCAACCGGACCGACACTCGGCAGCGCCGAGCCGAATCCCCAGTTGCGTCCGGTGCTCACCGGGTGCACCCGAACACCGGTGGCGCGTGCGACGTCGATGACGCCGCGCACCTCGTCGAGCGAGGCGGGCCGCAGCACAGCATGCAGGTCGCGCGCCGCGAACTCCGACATATTCATCCCGTAGTGCGCGAGCTCGCGCGGGTCGGTGGAGACCGCCGCGGCACCGAGCGCGGCGCGCCAACCGGAGGTCGCCTGTTCGATCGCTTCCATGCGCGAGTTCCTCATGTGCTCAGTTCACGGCGTGGGGGATCCGATGTGGTGTACCACGTGCTTGATTCGGGAGTAGTCCTCCAAGGAGTACGTCGACAGGTCCTTACCGAACCCGGAATGTTTGAACCCGCCATGGGGCATTTCGGACGGATAGGCGAAGTGCGTATTGACCCGCACGGTGCCGTAATCGAGCCGCTGGCAGAGCCGCATCGCCCGCGCGTCGTCGCGCGTCCACACACCGGCGGCCAGCCCATAGTCGACTCCATTGGCCGCCAGGACCGCGTCGTCTTCGGTGTCGAATCGCTGGACCGTGATCACCGGTCCGAAAACCTCGCGCTGTGTGATCTCGTCGTCTTGGCGCACGTCGGCGACAACCGTCGGCTGGAAGAAGTAGCCGATGTCACCGGCGGCCACACCTCCGGTCAGCACGCGGGCGTGCGAAGGGAGCCGCTCGAGGAAACCGGATACCCGCTGGAGTTGGCGGGCGTTGTTCAGTGGTCCGTACAGCGCCGCCGGATCCGACGGTGGTCCGGTCCGGCACGACCGGGCGGCGGCGACCAGCGCGTCCACCAGTTCGTCATAGATCGTGTGGTGGGCGAGGACGCGCGTAGCTGCCGTGCAATCCTGCCCGGCGTTGCCGAATCCGGCCTCGATCACGGTCGCCGTGACAGCCGTGATGTCGGCGTCCGGAAACACGATCACAGGTGTCTTGCCACCGAGCTCGAAATGCAACCGTTTGAGGTGCGGCGCCGATGTTCTGGCGACCTCGATCCCCGTCTCGACGGATCCGGTCAAGGACACGAGGCCCGGAGTCGGATGTGCCACCATGTGGCGCCCGGTGTCGTCCCCGCCGCAAATGACGTTCAACACGCCAGCGGGTACGTACTCGGCCGCGAGGTCGGCGAACATGAGCGCGGTGGTCGGTGTCGTCTCCGCGGGCTTGAGCACCACGGTGTTGCCTGCGGCGATCGCGGGGGCTGCCTTGAGGACCGCCATCATCAACGGATAGTTCCAGGGAGCCAGCTGCGCGCAAACGCCCACTGGCTCACGCCGCACGTACGAGGTGTGGTCCGGCACGTACTCGGCGGCGGACTTGCCCTCGAGTATCCGCGTCGCACCGGCGAAGAAGCGCAGCTGGTCGACGACAAGGATCACATCGGACGCCGCCCGGTTCCCGGTGTTGCGGACCTCCGCCTCGGTGAACTCGTCCGCACGCCGCTCCAACTCGTCGGCAATACGAAGCAGCGCCAGCTGCCGTTCGGCGGGAGTTGTCGACCGCCACCTCTCGAAGCCGGCCGTCGCGGCCCGTACCGCCACGTCGACATCGGCCGCCCCGCAGATCGGCGCCTGCAGGTACGCCTCCGCGGTGCACGGGTCGATCACATCCTGGTAGACAGCGTCCTTCGACGTCACGAATTTGCCATCGACGAAGTTCTCCAGGAGATCGGTAACCATGCACAGCTCTCTCGTCCGTAAATGTCGTGTCGTCCCGGTCACGCCCGCGCGGTGACGCGCAATGACTGGAAGCCATGAAATCCGAGGTTGTTGTTCCAGTCGAGATCTTGTCGGCACACCCGCAGGTGGGGCATTCGGCGATAGAGCGATGCCAACCCTATTCGGGTCGTGGAGCGCACCAGTGGATCGCCGAAACACAGGTGTCGGCCGGCTCCGAAGGTCAGGTGTTCGTTCGGGCTCGGCCGGGTGAGGACGAGCTCGTCCGCCCGTGGGAATTTCCCGGCATCCCGATTGGCCGATCCGATGTACAGCAACAATGGCTGCCCCTCTCGAATACGAACTTCCACACCATTGCGACAGAGGTAGGTGAAGTCAGCGCCTGCGACACGACCGATGAACTGGACCGGGTTGCAGAACCGCAGCAGTTCCTCGACCGCCGTGGCCGCAGTGTTCTCCTCGAGCAGCAACTGCCGCTCGTGCGGTGGGCATTGGTCGAGCGCGTGCACACTGTTTCCGATGAGATATCGGATCGAGGCGGTGCCTGCGAACAGCAACAAGGCGGACTGGGCAATGACGTCTTCCTCATCGAACCGGTAACCGTGGCTTTCGGTATGGCGCATCTGGTGCATCAAGCCGCCGCGTTGTTGGGACCGTCTCACGGACTCCGGCGCGGACAGGAACCGCACCAGCTCCCGAGTGCTGTGCTGCGTTCGATGGACATGTTCGGTGGATACCTGAGTGGATCCGAACAAATGGGCGATATCGTCGGTCCACCGTGTGAGATCGGCATGCGCCTCGCTCGGCACACCCAGGAGGTCTGCGATAACGATGGCCGACAGCGGAAAGGAGAAATCCGACATCACATCGAATTCATCCCGGTCGATGCCGTCCAGCAAGTTATCGACCACACGCTGGACCAAAGGCTCGACTCGCTCGTCGCGAAACGGGGCGTAACTGCGGTTGGCGTGCCGCCGCAACCGGGTGTGGCCGGCACCGTCGTGAAAGGCCAACCAACGTTCGAACACGCTGAGCATATCGCCGAAGCCGGATTGCTGATCGGGCGGCAGGAACCGCAAGGGTACGGCCGCCCGCGAGTTGGACAATCGCTCATCCAGCATGAACGCCCGACAATCCGCGTAGGAAAAGAAAAGCCAGGTGCCTCCGAAAATTCTTTCCGAGAAATACGCCGGCTGCGTGGAACGCATCTTCGCATAGAAGGGAAACGGATCCGGAATGTAGCCGAGCTCGTTGTGCGAGAAATTCTCCACAGAGAGGCTATACGACATCAGGGCCCTTCTTACCGACGATATCAGTGCACGACCGCTAGTCTGCATGCCTCCCTCGTTGCCAGTCTCCCCAGAAGCGGGAACGCGTGGACCGAATGCCTCCATCACCGCTGCGGCTACCGCCTCGTCGTCCTGCCCGCAGCACTCCAGAGCCGTGGCGGCCGACCACGCGAGGTCAGCGTGCGATCCGGGTCCTGGTCGACGAGGCGAGCCCCCTCCATGAAGTGGTGCGCCGCCTCGCGGTGCCGGTTCAGCGCGGTCAGGGAGCGGTCGGACTGCGCCCGCAGCACCGCCAATTCGGCGGGCGGGTAGGGAATTTCCGCACCCGCGAACGCCTCGTCCAACAACGCGACCGCCTCGCCGTGCTGCTCGGCGCGGTGGAACGCGCGCCGCGACCAGCACATCCGGTTCGGACCAACCGTTCGATGGACTCGAGCGCTGGTGATCCGGTAGGCCTGCTGGTTGGTGGCGTGGACGTCGTCTCACAGTTGGTCGCCTGGCCGCCGGCCGACTCGGCGACTCCATCATCGACATCGCCGCTCGGCGTTATGTTTTCGTGCCGTCGTGTTCTGTTGCGGGGCAGAGCTACCGATTATCGTGATGTACCGTGCGTCAACCATCGACACTGACCTGGCACGTGCTCGCCGAGCGCGTGCGTCACCTGTTGATGGGTTCCTGGAGACTGTATGATCGCGTCCGTCGCCCACTAGCACACCGGTACCGCCGCGTTCTACACCTTGAACGTCACCGATGATTGCTTGGCAGCGCGCCGTGGTGATTTGCGTTCTCGACATCGGTCCGGCCATGGACTTGACGCTCGAGCTGCCGGCCCGTGTCGTCTACCGGGCAAGCCCACACTATTTGCACATGGACTGTTGGAGACGAGGCGGTACCTGCCGTGAAATACTATGACTTGACCGTGGATGATTCGAAAACGTGGACCGAGGTCAGCAACAGCTTCATTCCGATGGAAAACAAGTACCACGAACCGGACCGATGGTATTCGGAGCTGCTCGCCCAGGAAACGGCAGCTTATAGCCTGTTGCGCTGGGATCAGCGCGGTGACCGGATTGGTTCCCGTACCGCATCAAACGTTCGCAAGGTTCCGCGCGATGAAATCTACTGGATAATTATTCCCGAGCGAGGTGCGTTCTCGATCCGGCATGGCGACGAGATAGTACGGGCCGTACCCGGCAGTCTTATGATGACCGGATTCGACGAGGTATGTCAGCTACACATACCGACTTCCGTGGCCTATGGCTTCCAAGTACCGCGCGCGGAAATCGACCATCGACTGAAACCATCCGACAGGCTGCGGCTGGTGCTCGATATGAACTCAGGGCTCGGGCGCGTCGCAAAGGACATGATCCGCAGCGTACATGCCGAGAAGTCGAACCTTTCCGACCGAGAATTCAACGCAATCTGTGAGCGTATCAGCGAACTGCTGTGCATGCTTTCCATGGGCGATGGAAACCCTCAGCAGGCTCACCTTCCCGAGACAGTCGAGGCCATCCGAAGATATGTGCGAGAGAATGTCGGCGTCGGGGACCTTCGATTGCCTGCGGTAGCGCTCGCCCTCGGATGGTCGCCCCGGAAATTGCGGTTCATTCTGCAGCAGTCCGGAACGACATATCGAGATGTGCGTCAGGACGAGACACTTCGCGCGGCTCGCGACATGCTGCAGAACCCTGCGCGTAATACCATGCCCATCCGACAGGTGGCTGTCCGCAGCGGCTTCACTCCGAACTGGTTTTCGGCGGCGTTCAAAGCGCGATATGGCGAAACTCCTGGCGAATTCCGGCAGCGGAGGCTGGCGGAACTTGCCGACCAGCAGATGCCGCAGATCGGTGCTCGATCAGAGTTCGAACATCGCCGTTGAAGGGGCCGGACCTCGGACCGCGTGATCCGGCCCCCACGTAGTTATACGGCGGGAACAAGTCGAACCGGAACGCTCAGTGGTCCGACAGTGAGGAACTGCGGACCGTATGGGACATGTTCCGGATCGCAGGCAAGGCTCAACTGGGGGTACCGAGTGAACAGTGCGGAGAGCGCTATTCGGCTTTCCAGCCGTGCCAGCGGGGCGCCGAGGCAGAAGTGTGGTCCTCGGCCGAATGCCAGTTGGTCTCTGTGGTCATGATCGATGTCGAACGTGTCTGCATTTGGATAGTGTTCCGGGTCCCTTCCGACACCGCCGTACCAGAAGACCAAGCTGCCTGCGGGGATCCGGACTCCGGCGACCGTGACATCCCCTTGTGCGTATCGGACGAATGGAACGAGTACGGACGAGCGGTAGCGCAGCGTTTCCTCTACGACGTCGGACCATCGATCCGCTGCGAGGGCGATAGCTCGTTGTTCGGGATGGGCACACAGCGCTATAACCGCATTGCCCAGCATGTGGACGGTGGTCTCATGCCCAGCGACGATTACCAACCAGAGCATATTGACCAGCTCGTCGGTGGACAGATCGTTCTCCGCATTGGCCTGCAACAACGCGGAGGCGAGGTCATCGCCCGGTTCGGTTCGCTTACGTTCGAGCAGCTCGGCGAGGTAACCGATCATGCCCTGCACCGCGGATTGCATTTGCTCGGCTGTGCTCGTGTGCGACACGACGGTCGTGGACCATTGTCGGATCTGCGGCTGCTCGGATTCCGGCACACCGAACAGTTCACAGATTACGCGCACCGGAAACGGTGTGGTGAAGCTGGAAACAATGTCGATCTCGTCGCCGTCGGGAAGGTCGTCGATGAGTCTGGCCGCAATTTTCCGAATCCGCGGCTCGAGCGCGGCCACCCTACCCGGGGTGAACGCCTGGCTGATCGTCTTGCGCAGCCGCCGATGGTCGTCGCCGTCCTTGTTGAGCATGTGGTCGAGGTCGGTGAGTGCACGCAAGGGCCAGTCGGCCGGGATTGTGCCGTCGTGCAGGGAAGGGCAATTCTTGGCATTCTTGCTGAACAGCTTGCCGTCGCCGGCGAGGACTTCGCTGACCGATTGATAACTGACTGCGATCCAGGCCGGCACTCCGCCGGGTAGTTCGATCGGAACGACCGGGCCGCGCCGGCTGATTCGATCATATGTCTCGAAAATCGACTCCCCGACTGTGGGTAACTGAATGATGGACTCGGTCACGACGACACCTCCACGGACAAAGGGATTGAATCGACATCCCCACCAGCATCGACTGCCGACGACCAGAGGAGTAGTAACACCGGCTTCTCGTGCCGCGTAACGGTGCGAACAGCAACGAAAACATAGGAGGATAAGCCGGTTTCGCGCCAGCGTGCGCCGACCGCAGAGTTGGTTGGCGGCTTCGGCAAACTGCCCGAGAAACTCTCGTCACGCGCCCTCGATGTCGTCGCGCTTGGACGAGCGGCCGATGGTCGCCAAGAAGCGGTGCACGTCGGCCTCGGTCACGCCAGGATCGCTGATCCGCAGGCCGGTCTCGTCTACGGCCAACCGAATCGAATTGGACGCCAATGGATCCAATCGGGAACGCGCGATGACTGCGCCAACAGCGTTCTGCAGCAGCTCACGCAGATAGACCCTGGGACCGGAATACAGGTGATGGGACAAGAGATCGATGATTCCGCACAGATCGACCCGAAACGAAAAGCTGTTCCCCGTCGCTTAACGAACCCTTTCGATCAGCGGGTAGGGCGCTTGGACTTCGGCAGCTTGCGCACCACCGCCTCGGCGGGTTGCGGCGCACTTCATCGCCCCAGCCCAGCTATCCAGAAGGTGGTCCGCTCAGACCGGCAGCAGCCGGGACACTACGGCGGTCAGCTGTTTCGCCGAGCGGCATTCGTGCATCTCGATCACCTGCCCGTACTTGTCGGCGGCGGAATCGCCCGACCCCCACTGGTTGCGCGGCTCCGGGTTGAGCCAATGCGCGTGCTTGGCGACATCGACCAGCGACCGCAGCGTCGTCAGTTCCGGGTCTCGGTAATTGGTGCGGGCATCGCCGAGAATCAGCAGCGAACTTCGGCTGGTGACGGCGTCGGGATAGTCCCTCGCGAATCCGGCCAGCGCGTTGCCGTAGTCCGAGTGCCCGTCCACACCGACCACGCTCGCCTCGGTGAAGATCTTGGTCATCGCCGTGTCCAGCCGGGTATGCGGATCGAAGAACCGGGTCACCTCGTCCACCTGGTCGACGAACGCGAAGATCCGCACCCGGGAGAACTGTTCACGCAACGCGCTCACCAGCAGCAAGGTGAAGTTGCTGAAGCCGGCCACCGAGCCGGACACATCGCAGAGCAGTACCAGCTCCGGGCGGCCCGGACGCGGCTTGCGGTGCACCAGGTCGATCGGCACTCCGCCGGTCGACATGGATTTGCGGAGGGTGCGCCGCAGATCTATCTCGCCGCGGCGAGAGTGCCTGCGCCGCACCGCAAGACGTTCCGCGAGGATGCGCGCCAGACGCTGCGTGCCACGTTTGAGCTCGGTCAGCTCGGTCTCGGAGGCGCGCAGGAAGTCGACCTCCTCGGCTTGGCGGGCGACGCCGTAGGTCGCGACGCGCTCGCGTCCGATCCGCTCGGCGACCCGCCGCCTTGTCTCGGCCTCCACGGTCGCGCGGAAGCGGGCGATGCGCTGCCGCACCGCGCGGCGGGCGATCTCGGTATCGAAGTCGCTGGTGTTCGGTCCGGCCACCAGCCCGGCGACGATCTTGGCCAGCAACGTCTGCGGCTGCACCTCGCGCAGCGCCTGGTACGCCGAAAACGAAGGGCCACGGGCGGATTGGTACTGACCGAGCTGTTCGACCAGCTGCGCGGCCAGTGCCTCCAGCTGCGCAGTGGCCGTCTCCTCCCCCAGCAGTTCCGCGAGCAGCTCGCGCAGCGCCGGAATGTCCACGTCGCCCGTGCGGGTGTGCGGAATCTCGACCTCGTCCGGCGCCGCGGTGCGTTCACCGATCCCGACCGGGAACCACAGGTCGAACAGCCCGTCGTAGGTCGCGCGGTGCGTGGTGCGCCGCAACAGCGCGCAGGCCAGGCCCTCGCGCAGGACGTCGCGGTCCATCAGGTCGAGCACGGTCATCACGCGACCCGCGTCCACCGTTTCCGAGGGGCCGACCGGAATCCCGCGCGCACGCAGCGCCTCCACGAATCCGACCAGATGCCCAGGCAGTCCGTGCGGCGCGCGCAGCGGCCCGACATCCTCGGGGACCGATCCCGCCGCCATGACTCAGGCCAGCTTCAGTTCGGCCAGCGCGCGCTGGTGGTCGCTCTGGTGTTTGAGCACGACACCGAGGGTGGCGCGGACGGTGGTGTCGTCCAGGTCCTTCAGTCCGAGAGCGAGCAGCGTGCGTCCCCAGTCGATCGATTCGGCGACCGAGGGCAGCTTCTTCAACTGCATGCCACGCAGGACGTGCACGACCCGCACCAGCTGCGCGGCGACCGCGGCGGACAGCTCAGGGACCCGGCTGGCCAGGATGCGGCGCTCGAGCTCCTCGTCCGGGAAGTCCAGGTGCAGGTAGAGGCAGCGGCGCTTGAGCGCCTCGGACAGCTCCCTGGTGGCGTTCGAGGTGAGCACGACGAACGGCTTGCGGCTGGCGGTGATGGTGCCCAGTTCCGGGACGGTCACCGCGAAGTCGCTGAGCACCTCGAGCAGCAGCCCTTCGATCTCGACGTCGGCCTTGTCGGTCTCGTCGATCAGCAGCACCGTCGGATCGGTGCGCCGGATCGCGGTGAGCAGCGGCCGGGAGAGCAGGAACTCCTCGGTGAAGACGTCGGCCTTCGTCTCCTCCCAATCGTTTTCGCTGGACGCTTGGATGCGGAGGATCTGCTTGGCGTGGTTCCACTCGTACAGCGCGCGCGCCTCGTCGACGCCCTCGTAGCACTGCAGACGGACCAGCTCGGCGCCCGAAGTCTGCGCGACCGCGCGCGCCAACTCGGTCTTGCCGACACCCGCCGGACCCTCGATCAGCAGCGGCTTGCCCAGCCGATCGGCGAGGAACACCGAGGTAGCGGTGGCCTTGTCCGCCAGGTACCCTGTGCCCGCCAACCGGTCGATCACGTCCTGCACCGATCCGAAGACCGGTTCTTGACCTGCACTCTCCGACACCACGCGACTCTCCGACACCACGCACCACCTTCCTTCCCAACCCCCACCACGCTACGGCAGCGCCGCGAGCACGCCGACTCGACGTCGGGGTCCGTGGTCCTGCCACAGGGGTGAGCGACTCGGCCCGCGCCGTGTGCACACCGATCGGCTACGCGATGACGCAACAGTCCAACTGCGATCGGTGGCGTTGGCAGTGGGATGCCCGGGTCGGTCACGGCGCTTTTTCGCCAACTCCTCCTGCGAATCCCTTCCGGTCGGTATTCTCGATGGATACGAAAGGCGTTGACCAGCGAACGGACACCAGGTCCGGGAGACGGCATGGCCACGTACGTCGACTCGAAGAGTCGAACCCCCTCCGCGGTATCGCCGGAGTTGTGCACATCCGTCCCGGCACCGCGGCCGCGTCGATCGGCGTTGTGCGCGTGTGCGCGGCATGAGGTCCGGAGCCCGGCCCACAGAATCAACCGCGAACGAACAGCTCTCGTTTCTGGAGGTGGATGATGGCCAGGAAGTTCGAGGGACACGTCGCGCTCGATATCCGCGATTCGGCGCCCGACTGGGGGCCTTTCGCGGAGCCGACCGCACCGCAAGGTGCGCCGAACGTGCTGTATCTGGTGTGGGATGACATCGGGATCGGTACCTGGGACTGCTACGGCGGTCTGGTCGAGATGCCGAATATGAAGCGCATCGCTGATCGTGGTGTGCGGTTCACGCAGTTCCACACCACCGCGCTGTGTTCACCCAGCCGTGCCGCGTTGCTGACCGGCCGGAATGCGACCTCTGTCGGTATGGCGACGATCGAGGAATTCACCGATGGGTTCCCGAGTATGAGCGGACGCATACCGGCCGAAACCGCGTTGCTGCCTGAGGTGTTGGCCGAGCGGGGGTGGAACACGTATGCGCTTGGTAAGTGGCATATGACGCCGCTGGAGGAGGAGAATCTCGCGGCGTCGAAGCGGCATTGGCCGCTGGGGCGTGGGTTCGAGCGGTTCTACGGTTTCCTGGGTGGAGAGGCCGACCAGTGGTATCCGAATCTGGTGTACGACAATCACCCGATCTCGCAGCCGTACGCACCGGAGGACGGGTACCACCTGTCGAAGGATCTGGCCGACAAGTCGATCGAGTTCATCCGGGACGCGAAGGTGATTGCCCCCGGAAAGCCGTGGTTCATGTACCTGTGCCCGGGGTGCGGGCATGCGCCGCACCACGTGCCGCGGGAATGGGCCGACAAATACCGCGGCCGGTTCGATATGGGCTATGAGAAGTATCGCGAGATCGTGCTGGAGAACCAGAAGCGCATGGGTCTGCTACCGGAGAACACCGAGCTGTCGCCCATGAACCCGTATTCGAATGTCACCAGTGCGGACGGCAAGCCGTGGCCGGTGCAGGACACGGTACGACCGTGGGATTCGCTGTCGGAGGACGAGAAGCGGCTGTTCCGTCGGCAGGCGGAGGTGTTCGCCGGATTCCTGTCCTACACCGACGCGCAGATCGGCCGACTGCTGGACTATCTCGAGGAAAGCGGCCAACTGGACAACACGATCATCGTCGCGCTCTCGGACAACGGCGCCAGCGGCGAAGGAGGTCCGAACGGCACCGCGAACGAGATGAAGTTCTTCAACGGCTACATCGACACGATCGATGACAGTTTGACCAAGCTCGACGAGCTCGGTTCGCCGAGCACCTACAACCACTACAGCATCGGCTGGGCGATGGCGTTCAACACCCCGTACAAGCTGTACAAGCGGTATGCCTCGCACGAAGGCGGTATCGCCGACCCGTGCCTGGTGTCGTGGCCGGCCGGGATCACAGCCCGCGGTGAGCTGCGCCACCAGTACCTCAACGTCTGCGATGTCACGCCCACCGTCTATGAACTGCTCGGCATCACACCCCCGGACATAGTGAAAGGTGTGGTACAGCGTCCATTGGAGGGAGTCGGTTTCCGGGCGCTGCTCGAGGACACGAACGCGGACACCGGCAAGCACACGCAGTTCTATTCGATGCTGGGCACGCGCGGGATTTGGCACCGTGGGTGGTTCGCCAACACCATTCACGCGGCTTGCCCGTCCGGCTGGGGTCATTTCGACAAGGACCGCTGGGAACTGTTCCATCTCGAGCAGGACCGCAGCCAGATGCACGACCTGGCCGACGTTCATCCCGAGAAGCTGGAGGTGCTGAAGGCGCTGTGGTTCTCCGAGGCCGAGAAGTACCAAGGGATGCCGCTCAACGACCTCGACATCGTCACCGCCATGACCCGTTACCG
Source organism: Nocardia sp. 2TAF39 (assembly GCF_052114905.1). Classification (NCBI taxonomy): domain Bacteria; kingdom Bacillati; phylum Actinomycetota; class Actinomycetes; order Mycobacteriales; family Nocardiaceae; genus Nocardia; species Nocardia sp. 2TAF39. The sequence continues at coordinate 65,933 of NZ_JBFRFQ010000033.1, read as the reverse complement.
CCCGACATACGCCACCAAGCGAGACAGGTTCGTCTACTATCCCGGCAGCGCGGAGGTGGGACCGGGTGCGGCACTGGAAATTCAGGGGCGGTCGTTCGCACTGCTCGCCGAGGCGACGATCACCAGCTCGGATGCGCAGGGGGTGCTGTTCGCCCACGGTGGGCGACTCGGTGGGCACACCCTGTTCGTCCAGGACGAGCACCTGTACTACATCTACAACTTCCTCGGCGAAGAAGAACAGACCATCGTCTCCGATCGCCCGGTACCGCTCGGCGATCACATCCTCGGGATCCGGTACGAACGCCACGGAACCCGCCCGGACAACTTCACGCCCACCGGTGCGGCCGTGCTGTACATCGATGAGAACCCGGTCGGATCACTCGATGACATGCGGACCCAGCCCATCACGTTCTCCGGTGTGGGAGAAGGAGTCTGCGTGGGCCGCGACAGCGGCCAGTCCGTTTCCGCGCAGTACCGGCCACCGTTCCCGTTCACCGGGGGAACCATGCATCAGGTCGTCGCGGATGTGAGCGGGAAACCATACGAGGACCTGGAAATGGCTGCGGCTGCGGCCTTTTCGCGTGATTGAGAGGATCGTCAGTGGCTACCGAAACCCGCGCCGATGTCCGCCGCGGCATGATCCGGATATCCGGCGGCGGCTTCGCGATGGGATCGGACGATTTCTTCCCAGAAGAGCGGCCGGTGCACCGGGTGCGGGTCGATGCGTTCTCGATCGACCCGCACCCGGTGACCAACGCCGCATTCCGGCGCTTCGTGAAACAGACCGGATACGTCACGGTCGCCGAACGAACCCCCGCGGCCGGGGATTACCCGGACGCGGAGCCGGAGAGCCTGATACCCGGTGGCCTGGTATTCCGGCCCACCGCGGGACCGGTGTCGCTGGACAATTGGCGCCGCTGGTGGCGGTATGTCCCCGGGGCAAGCTGGCGCCACCCGCATGGGCCCGGAAGCACACTCGACGGACTCGACCGCCACCCGGTCACACAGGTCGCCTACGAGGACGCCGCAGCGTACGCGGCCTGGGCGGGCAAACAGCTGCCGACGGAGGCCGAATGGGAGTATGCGGCCCGCGGCGGATTGGACGGGGCTGTGTACGCCTGGGGTGACGAATTCGAACCCACCGGCCGGCGCATGGCCAATATCTGGGTCGGCGCATTCCCCTGGCAATTCCATCCCGGCCGAGGACAGAGGCGGACACCCGGCACCACGGCGGTCGGCACCTACTCGCCCAATGGTTACCGTCTCTTCGACATGACCGGCAACGTGTGGGAGTGGACCGTCGACTACTTCCGCCCTCGGCACCCGACGCCGGCCTGCTGCGCCCCGTACAACCCGTATGTGGACGCACCCGAATCAGCGGCGGCGCAGCACTTTCCACGCCGCGTCGTCAAGGGCGGCTCGTATCTGTGCGCGGCCGACTACTGCCTTCGCTACCGGCCAGCCGCCCGACAAGGTCAGACCGAGGACACCGCGACCTGCCATCTCGGCTTCCGGTGCGTTGTCCGCGACTACAGCGTGTCTTCCCAACCGGTGAGGGGTCGGTAGACACCGTCCTTCTCGGACGTCCTCCACTCACGCCGATACAGCGTGAGGGTTGGTTCCCGCGTCATTCGGGCCGGTTTCACCCACACGAGTGTGTGGGCCAGTGCCTTCCCGTCGGCGGGCGTTGATGACCGGGGCTCGTGCTGCGGGCTCCCGGACCTGAGATACATGCCCTTGCGGGTACCGCAACGCGAGTCCGCCCAGCCCGCCAATGCCCGCCCACAATCGACGGCTGCTTCCTCGAACACCTGCTGACACACCTGATCACGCCACACCAAACCGGTCACCACCACCGTGGCGGTACCCTCGGTATCGACGGCGAAGACCCGCCCGGCATCCTCGGACTTCTTCCACCGGTTGAAATGGTTGATCAGATCGAACCCCGACCACGGCACCGACACCGTCAGATCGGCCTCGCGGACGGTCAACGCCGACTTCACCGCATGCAGGCACTGATTGAACGCGAACCGCGCCGCCCCAGCATGCCGCGACAACACCGTCCGCTGCTCGACCGTCGGGTTCAAGCAGAACCGGAAAGACGTGTGCCGCACCACATCAACAGCATCCCACCACCCACCGACAACAACGGCCCACATCACCCCACCGAACAAACTATTGGGAGACACGCTTCAGACGGGCCGAATCTGCCCTTCACCCCAGACGATCCACTTGGTGGAGGTCAGTTCCGGCAAGGCCATCGGGCCGCGGGCGTGCAGCTTCTGGGTGGAGATGCCGATCTCGGCTCCGAAGCCGAATTGCTCGCCGTCGGTGAAGGCGGTGGAGGCGTTCACCATGACGGCCGCGGCGTCCACGCGGCTGGTGAACTCGCGGGCGGCGGCCAGCTCGCCGGTGACGATGGCCTCGCTGTGGCCGGTGCCCCAGGTATCGATGTGCTCCACGGCCGCGTCCAGATCGTCGACCACTTTGAGCGCGATGTCGAGGGTGAGGTACTCCTCGCCCCAGTCGGCGTCGGTAGCCGGAACCTGGCCGGGCAGGTCGCCGTGGATGGTGACCCCGTGCTCCTCCAGCGCCTTGGTCAGCCTGGGCACGGCGGTGTCGGCGATCGCGGCGTCGATGAGGACGGTCTCGGCCGCGTTGCACACGCTGGGGCGGCGGGTCTTGGCGTTGATCACGATCTGCTCGGCCATGTCGAGGTCGGCGGCGGCGTGCACGTAGACGTGGCAGTTGCCGGTTCCGGTCTCGATGGTGGGCACCTGCGCGTCGCGGACGACCGCGTTGATCAGGCCCGCACCGCCGCGCGGAATGACCACGTCGACCAGGCCGCGCGCCTGGATCAGATGGGTCACGCTGGAGCGGTCCTCGCTCGGCAGCAGTTGCACGGCGTCGGCCGGAAGGCCCTGTGCGACAAGCGATTCCCTCAGCACCGCAACCAGTGCGGCGTTCGAGCGGGCCGCCGAGGACGAGCCGCGCAGCAGGGCAGCGTTGCCGGATTTGAGCGCGAGCCCGAACGCGTCGACGGTGACGTTCGGCCTGGCCTCGTACACCATGCCGACCACGCCGAGCGGGACCCGCACCTGCTTGATCTCCAGGCCGTTGGGCAACGTCGAGCCGCGGACGACCACGCCAACCGGATCGGGCAGCCCGGCCACCTGGCGCAGCCCGGCGGCGATGCCGTCGATGCGGGCCTCGGTCAGCCGCAGCCGGTCGAGCAGCGACTCCTCGGTACCGGCCGCCTGTGCCGCGGCGATGTCGGCGGCGTTGGCGGCGAGCACCCGCTCGGCCGCGGCCAGCAACGCGTCGGCGGCGGCGTGTAGCGCGTCGTTCTTCTGCGCGGTCGTCAGCTGAGCCAGCGCCCGCGACGCGACCCGAGCCTTGCGCGCGGCCTCGTGCACCACCGCGCGGACATCCGGCTCGGTGGTCGTTCCTACCGTCATGGGGTACAGCCTACGCACCCGGTAAGCCACCGATTCCACCCGCTCGGCGCGGCCGTATACCGCCTCTGATCAGCGCGACCGGCCCGCACAGCCTCGGCTCCCTTTGCGCCCGCGCCGTTTATCGTGGTGCACATGGCCACGACGCCGGATCGAATCCCCGCCGACGGCGACGCCGACGTGTTGATCGGCAGGTTGGATGCGTCGATGGTCGCCCTGAGTTTCGTCGACAACGCCGGCATCACGCGGGTGAAGGCGGTGCCCGAGCAGCGGCTCCACCACGCGGCCCGATTCGGGGTCGGCGTCTCACCGTGCTTCGAGACCTTCGCCTTCGACGATCTGATGACGGTCGGGCGGTATCTGGGCGGCCCCGACGGCGATCTGCGGCTCGTCCCGGACCTGTCGATGCTGACCGAGCTGGCCTGCCAGCCGGGCTGGGCGTGGGCGCCCGCCGACAAGTTCACCCAGGACGGCGCGCGCTTCGTCGCCTGCCAGCGCTACTTCGCGGCACGCCAGGCCGAGGCGGCGCACGCGACAGGGCTTCAGCTGTCGATGGCCTTCGAGACCGAATGGTCCGTCGGCCGGGACGACGACGCGGACGGCTTCACGCCCGCGATCGGCGGCCCCGCGTACAGCATCATGCGGCTCGGTCAGGTCGCCGAGTACGCCAAGGACCTGGTCGCGACGCTGGCCAGGCAGGGCATCACGGTCGACCAGTTCCACCCGGAATACGCACTCGCCCAGCTGGAACTGTCGGTCGAACCGTCGCAGCCGGTCGCCGCTGCCGACGAGGCGGTGTTGGTTCGGCACACGATTCGCCAGGTGAGCGCACGCCATGGGTGGCGCGCGCTGCTGGCGCCGTGTATCGCGCCGGACGGCGCCGGTTCCGGAGCACACCTCCACCTGTCCGTGCACGACGACGAAGGACCACTGCTCGCCGGCGGTTCGGGCCCGTACGGCATGCGGCGGACCGGCGAAGCGTTTCTGGCCGGAGTGCTGCGCGAACTGCCCGCACTGGTCGCGATCGGCGCGGGCAATCCGGCGAGCTTCCTGCGGCTGGTGCCCTCGCGCTGGGCCGGTGTGTGGCAGTGCTGGGGTCGCGAGGCAAGGGAGGCGGCGCTGCGTTTCATCACCGGGGTGCGTGGCACCGAGCAGTGGGCCGCCAACGCCGAGATCAAGTGTTTCGACGCGACCGGAAACCCGTATCTGATCGTCGGTTCGGTGATCGCGGCCGGGTTGTCCGGCATCGCCGAGGAACTGCGCCTGCCTACGGAAATAACCGGGGACCCCGTGACTTTCGATGCGGAAGCCCTCATGATGTCGGGTGTGCGACGACTGCCCACCACGCCGAACGAAGCCGCCGACCGCCTCGCCGAGTCCACGGTGCTGGCCACCGCGATGGGCGTTGAGCTGCACGACGCGCTACTCGCCGTGCGCCGAGCCGAAGCGCAGCGGTACACCGCCGCGAGCGCGGACGAGCTCGTCGCCCTGACCCGTTGGCGGTTCTAGCGTGCTCACCGACGGCGTTCCGCTCACCGACCAGCACTGTCACGGCGTGGTCACCGGCGATCTGGACCGGCCCGGCTTCGAGCGGTTGCTCGGCGAAGGCGCACGCGGCAGTTTCGATTCCGCGATCGGGCTCGCGGTGCGCCGCTGGTGCGCCCCCGCGCTCGACCTGCCCGCCCATGTCGGTCCGGACGTCTACCTCCGTCATCGCGCCGGGCTCGGCGGACGCGAGGTCGCCGCGCGGCTGCTGCGCGCGACGGGCGTGACCAGGTGGTTTATCGACACCGGCCTCGGCGGCGGCACCGCAGAGTTCGGCGAACTGGCGGACGGTGCGGTCCACGAGATCGTACGTCTGGAAGACGTGGCCGAACAGGTCGTCGCCGAGGTAGGCGCGGTGTCGGGCGTCTACGACCGGATCGAAGCGGAGCTGCGGGCCCGGGCCACGAATGCCGTGGGGCTGAAGACGATCGTCGCCTACCGCTGCGGTCTGGACTTCCCGCTGCATGATCATCCGCCGACCAGCTTCGCGCCCGAACGCAGGCTCACCGACCCGCACCTGCTCGGCTGGCTGGTCGGCCTCGGGGCGCGTATCGGGGCCGAACTCGGCCTCCCGTTGCAGTTCCACACCGGGTTCGGCGACCCGGATCTTCGACTGCACCGTTCGGACCCATTGCTGCTCACCGACTTTCTGCGCAGGACAACCGGCACCGGGCTCTCGGTGCTGCTGCTGCACTGCTGGCCCTTCCATCGCCACGCCGCCTACCTCGCGCACGTCTTCGAGCACGTCCACCTGGACTTGGGCCTCACCATCCCGTACGTGGGACAGCGCGCCGGGGCAGTGCTCGCCGAGGCACTCGAGCTCGCTCCGTTCCGTGCGCTGTGCTACTCGTCGGACGGCTACGGGCTTCCGGAACTGCACTACCTCGGCGCCCTGCTCTGGCGGCGCGGCCTCGGTATGCTGATCGACGAGTGGATCGTCGCCGACACGATCACCGCCGCCGACGCCGAACACCTGGTCACCGCGCTCGCCCACGGGAATGCCGAGCGCGTCTATCGCGCCGCGCTCGACCGGCCGCAGCACCGCGTCGCCGGCTGAGGCGGAACGATCCGGTCGGTCGAAAACCGGGGTGCGTCGCCCGCCCTCGATGCCTACCGTTGATCGTGTAGACCAACGAAAGGATCGAGAGCATGTTTCCCGTCGAGCTGCGCGGCACCAGGGCGCAGACGCTGATGTGGGCCCACGAGCACGAGGTCGACCAGGCCGCGCTGCAGCAGCTGCGGAACATCGCCGGGCTGAAATGGGTCCACGGCGTCCGCGTGATGCCGGACGTGCACCTCGGCAAGGGGGCCACGGTCGGCTCGGTGATCGCGATGAAGGACGCGGTGTCGCCCGCCGCGGTCGGCGTGGACATCGGGTGCGGCATGGAGAGCGTGCGGACCGATCTCACCGCCGCCGACCTGCCGGACAACCTGCATTCGCTGCGGTCGCGGATCGAGGCTGCGGTGCCGGTCGGCTTCCAGGCGCACGCGAACGCGGTGAATGTGCGCGAGCTCGGCGGGGACGTGGCCGCGCTCGGCGCGAGCACCGCGACGCTGCGCGCGGGCTGGGATCGGTTCTGGGGTTCGTTCCGGACGCTCGACCACCATGTGCAGGCGCGAGAGTCCAAGGCGCACAAGCAGATGGGCACGCTCGGCGGCGGCAACCACTTCATCGAGGTCTGTCTGGACCAGGACGACACGGTATGGATCCTGCTGCACTCCGGTAGCCGCAACATCGGCAAGGAGCTCGCCGAGCGGCACATGACGATCGCGCGGACGCTGCCGCACAACGTCGATCTGCCCGACCGCGATCTCGCCGTATTCGTCTCCGGGACAGCGGAGATGGACGCCTACCGTCGCGACCTCACCTGGGCGCAGGAGTACGCCGCGCGTAACCGCGCGGTGATGCTCGCCCTGGTGTGCCGCGCGGTGCAGGACGAATTCACCGGGCGCAAGGTGCGTTTCGAGCAGCCGGTTTCATGTCACCACAACTATGTGGCGGAGGAGATCATCGACGGCGTGCCGATGCTGGTGACCCGCAAGGGCGCCGTGCGCGCGGGCGAGGGTGATCTGGCGTTGATTCCCGGCTCCATGGGCACCCGCTCGTATGTGGTGCGTGGCAAGGGCAATCCGGCCTCGTTCCAGTCGGCCTCGCATGGCGCGGGGCGGCGGATGAGCCGCAACGCGGCCAAGCGGCAGTTCAGCGTCGCCGATCTCATCGCCCAGACCGAGGGTGTCGAATCGCGGAAGGACGCGGGTGTCGTGGACGAAATCCCGGCCGCGTACAAGGACATCGACGAGGTCATCGCGGCACAGCACGATCTGGTCGACGTCGTCGCGACGCTGCACCAGGTGCTCTGTGTGAAGGGGTGAGAACCCGGACGGGATCTCGCGCCGGGCGAGTTGTGCTCGCCTGGTGCGAGATTCGCGGGTATTCAGCGCCTGCGCAGGGTGGCCGCGATACCGGCCGCGATGAGCATCAGCCCGATGACGAGGGCGAAGCCGCCGAGCACCCAGTTGTGCACGGCCAGACGCAATTCGGGCGACAGCGCTGGTGACTCCTCGATCAGTCGCCAGGTTTCGTCCGGGGACACGATCTGCATGATGCCAGGCACCAGACCCCACACCAGACCCGCGATCACGGTGCCCGCAGGCGAGTACGCGGCCAGCAGCGCGACCAGGAACAGCAGCAACGCGCCGCCGATGATCTGCCCGTTGGAGCCCCACCGGTCGCCCTCGCTCCCGACGATCACCCAGTGTCTGGTGTCGAGTGCGCCATCGGCGGCCAAGCCGATTCCGATCGGCGTCACCACCAAACCGATGAGGGTGCCGAGCGCGGCGCGCGAAAAATTACCGCTGGTGCGGAACTCGGCTCCCGGCGGGGCCCAACCCGTAGGCGGCTGATATTTGCTCGACATGCTGGCCTCCTGCGCGGTTTCCCTGTGACGGAGATATTTTCAGCCCATTGTCCGTCCCGCAGGGTGAATTCGCGGTGGATGCGGCATCAACCGCGCGCGGCGCTCGGCAGGTACCCGCATCAGCGCACCAGGTTCCTGGAACAGCTGATCCTCGCCGGCGCTGTGCGCCATCGTGCGGAGTTCGGGCCCGAGGTGGTTCGCGCGTACGCGGACCGCTTCCGTGGCCCGGTCTGCGCGCGCACCGGGGCGCGCGGTCGCGGCGCCCGACCGCCTGTCGGTACTGTCGGGCACGATGGAGCGCATGACCACGGCGACCGATGTCCCTGAGATCGACCTCACCGCCCCCGACCTGCGCGATCGCGCGGAGCATCTGCTGCGCGAGCTGGCCGGACCCGGCGCGCGGCTGCGGGAGGACCAGTGGACCGCCATCGAAGCGCTGGTCGTGCGCCGACGCAGGGCGCTGGTCGTGCAGCGGACCGGCTGGGGTAAGTCGGCGGTGTACTTCATCGCGGCCAAGCTGCTGCGCGGGGCCGGTCGCGGGCCGACGGTGATCGTCTCGCCGCTGCTGGCCCTCATGCGCAACCAAGTGGCGGCGGCCCAGCGTGCGGGGGTGGTCGCCGCGACCATCAACTCGGGCAACGTCACCGAATGGGACGAGATCCACGTGCGGGTCGCCGATGGGGCGGTCGATGTGCTGCTGGTCAGCCCGGAGCGGCTGAACAACCCGGACTTCCGCGACCAAGTGCTGCCCAGGCTCGCCGCGGACGCGGGACTCGTGGTGATCGACGAGGCGCACTGTGTGTCGGACTGGGGCCACGACTTCCGGCCGGATTATCGCCGTATCCGCACCCTGATCGCCGACTTGGGTTCGGACGTGCCCGTGCTCGCGACCACCGCGACCGCCAACGACCGAGTGGTTACCGACGTCGCCACCCAGATCGGCACCGACACCCTGGTCCTGCGCGGCACGCTGGATCGCGAATCGCTGCACCTGTCGGTGGTCCGTTTCGACGACGCGGTGGAACGCACCGCCTGGCTCAGCGGTCACCTGCACCGGCTGCCCGGCTCCGGAATCGTCTACACACTCACCGTCGCCGCCGCCCACGATCTGGCCGACGTGCTGAACTCGCACGGCCACCGGGTCGCCGCCTACACCGGCCAGACCGACCCCGCCGAACGCGAGGCGTTGGAGGCCGCGCTGCTGGACAACGAGGTGAAGGCACTCGTCGCCACCTCCGCGCTGGGCATGGGATTCGACAAACCCGACCTCGGATTCGTAGTGCACGTCGGCGCGCCGTCCTCGCCTATCGCCTATTACCAGCAGGTCGGTCGCGCGGGGCGCGGCACCGACCGCGCCGAGGTGCTCCTGCTGCCCGGTCCCGAGGACGCGCGGATCTGGAGCTACTTCGCCTCCGTCGCCTTTCCGCGCGAACATATCGTGCGCGCGGTACTCGACGCGCTGGACTCCGACCGGGCGCTGTCGACGGCGGCGCTGGAACCGCTGGTCGAGCTGAATCGCTCCCGACTGGAGATGGTGCTGAAGGTGCTCGACGTGGACGGCGCGGTGCGCCGGGTACGCGGCGGCTGGATCGCGACCGGACAGCCGTGGATCTACGACACCGAACGCTATGAGCGTCTGTCCGCCGCCCGCGAGATCGAACAGCAGGCCATGGTCGACTTCCAGTCGACTTCCGGCTGCCGGATGGAGTTCCTGCGTCGTCAGCTCGACGACCCTGGACTGCCCGCGGGCCGAGCGGATTCGCCCGGCTGCGGCCGCTGTGACAACTGCACCGGCGCCCGCCCCGACCGCACCGTGGCCGCCGATGCCGTCGCCGCGACCAGAGCTCGCCTCGACCGCCCCGGCATCGACCTCGCTCCGCGCAAGCAGTGGCCCACCGGCATGGCGAAGCTCGGAATCCCGTTGTCCGGCAAGATCACCGGTGGCGCCGAGACCGGCCGCGTCCTCGGCAGGCTCACCGACCTCGGCTGGGGGCAGCGCCTGCGCGCGTTGCTCGACGGCCCGGACGCCCCCGTCCCCGACGCGGTCTTCGACGCGTGTATCGCCGTGCTGCGCGAATGGAACTGGCCAGCCCGCCCCACCGCGGTGCTGGCGCAGGAATCCCCCCGCTATCCCGTGCTGACGGCCACCCTCGCCGCCCGGCTCGCCGAAGTCGGCCGCCTGCGCGACCTCGGCACGCTGCGGACCCGGCCGGACCGGCCGGCGGTCTCCGCAGCGAACTCCGCACACCGGGTCGCGGGGCTGTTCGACTCGTGGGAGGTGCCCGACCTCACCGACGTGACAGGCCCGATCCTGTTGGTGGACACCGTCACCGACACCGGCTGGACGTTCACCGTCGCCGCCCACGCGCTACGCGCCACAGGAGCCGACGCGGTCCTGCCGTTCGCGCTGGCCACGCCGACATAGCGCCGGGCAAGGAGCAGCTGGCGCCCGCCCATTCGTGCGGTCGCCGCCTGCTGGATCGGATCCCCTTCGGGCACAATAACATTCACAACATGACGTGGAGGACGTCGGCATCCATAGGACCCGGCAGCCAACCCGCTGAAGGGCTACCCAGCCACGCTCGACGACCAGAAACTCAGTCGAAAACCGAATCCGAACCGGATCAGGCCGATACGTCGGACCGGCGAAAGATCTGGACCTCGCGATACAACTGATCCTGTTCATCCTGGCTGCTTATTCCGTGTTCACTACTCGGGGGAGCCTCACGCGATCCCTTCCTACCCACCCCGCCTGAACAGGCCGCGGAGCACTTTCTTACCCCACCTGAACGAGCCGCCGAATGCTGAGGCCGCCGCCACCGTTCCGACGACAGCGGCCTGTATCCAACCTGTCGTGACAGTACCGAATGTGGATAGCAGAACCCCGCCCAGCAGGCCGCCGAATGCCGTGCCGACACCGGTGATCAGTCCCATTGCGCTGGAAGCTCTGCCATAGACCTCCGGGGGATAGACGGCCCGCTCATACAAAGCACGGCTGTTGTTCAGCCCCACGCCGATCACCGGGATGGTGAAGCCACTCACGGCAAGAGCGAATGGGTTGGCGGTGAGCGCTTGGAGAACGACGGGAAATGTCCACAGGCCGAGCCCCCACCCAAAAAGGGTTGTGTAGCTGAAACGCTCGTACAGCCGTTTCGGCAGTTTAGCGCCCACCACTCCGCCGACGGCGGTCGCACTGAGCACGGTTCCAGCGGCCCACCCAGGCATGCCGGAGTCAGCGATCAAATTCACCGTTTTGAGATTGATCCCAACAAAGGCGAGGTTGGTGATCGACAGCGCCAGGGACGCTTTTCGGAGGAACGGATTTCCCCAAACCGTGCGAACACCTTTCCCGAAGCTTCTAACGCTGCTAAACCTTCCCCTGGAGGTCGCAGAGTTATTTCGTTGATGTTCTGGGAAGTCATTTCGTAGTGCACTCAAGGTTGCCAGATTCCACACATAGGATGCAGAGTTGACCACGTTCGGCAACCAACGAATTATGCCCATCAGGGTAGTGCCGGCAACTCTCCCGAGGAGGTCGGAGAGATACGGCCTTATGTTGAGTTTTCGAGTATTTTCCAGTGCATTCTCCTCAGTGAGGAGTTTATTTACCACGACTTTCAGAGTGCGATCGTAGATTGTGGCCGCAGCCCCCTCTACAAGCACCGTAGCAACCAGCAACCAGCCGAGAGGTGCCCCCGCGACACCCGCGAAGATCGCGCCACCAGCGGTGATCGCCATAGCAAGACCTACGGCCTCGGCAGCAATCATGGTTCGCCGACTTTCGAAGCGATCGGCGATTACGCCCGCCAGAGGCTCGGCCAGAAGAACGGATATTCTGCCCGCGGCAGCGATCAGGCCAGCGAGAATTGGCGAGCCGGTCAAGGCAAAAGCAAGCAGCCCGAGACCGGCGGCCTGAACGCTGCCACCAGCGCTCGATACCGTGCTGCTCATGATCAGCATTTTGATAACTTTCGCGTCCGACGCCGATGACCGGCTACGACGCGATCCCCGCCACCACCGGGTCCGTCGCGCGGAGGGCGCCTCTGCCGACACCACCTCGTCCTGACCTGGCCCCGGGCGCACCGACTCCGCGCCCGTCGCCTCGGCGTCGCCCGTCTCTGGTGATGTGCCGGGTGGTCGGGTCGGGTCCGGGACCGGATCGGCGTTCTCCGGCGTCACCGGCCCGAGATTGTTTGCAGACCACGGAGTAGATAACGGGCCCACAGCCGTGTCCGGTGTCGGAGGCGTCTCCTGCGCAGGTGTCGGAGAGTCCCGTTGCCTCTTGCGGCGGCGGCGATCAGGGCGACGATCGTGGTCGTCGCCCATTGCCGCCTTGGCCCACGGGACCGGACGGGGCTCTACCGCCGCGACCGGTGCCGCGAGTTGATGGGGCGGGGGCCCACTGATGTGAGGGATCCCGCTGATGTCGGGGATGTAGCTGAGGTCGTCGGGGCGCAGACCAGGCAGGTTTGTCGGATCCTGGGGCGCTCCTGGGGTTTCCGGGTTCGGTGGAGTGGCGTATCGGGTGGACGGAGTGAATTCGGCCGGTCCTTTTGCGGGCGTGGCCGGCAAGTGGGTCGAAGGTGCGTCAGGTGCGTGCGTCGGAGGCGTTAACTCCGCGGGTGTTTTCGGCCCGGTCCAGGGCGTAATCGGACTGTTCGGGTCATCGGTCTCGTCAGGGTCGATGAATGGCGACGTGACGCGCGCAGGTGCGGCAGGCAAACGCTCCGGGGATTGGGCGGGCAGCTGCGGCAGCACGGGCGTGGCGTCCCGAGGCAGATCCTCCTCCGGCACGTCTGAAATGCCTGGTACCGGCACGTAGGCCGGCTTCGGTAGTGGGGACTCCTCGGGCCTTTCCGCCTGAATGTCCGGCACACCGTGAACGTGTGGGTTCGGAACGACGCTCGGCCGGGGGTCCGGGAAGGTGAGCGGCTCCGGAAAGACGACGTCCGGGGGTGCGGTGGGAAGTTCGTCGCCGTCGGCACCGTGCGGGGCCGGATTTGCGACGAGAGTTCTCGGCGGGCCGTCCATCGCCTCGGAGATGGGCGGGTGTAGCTGCGGGCTCCTCGTCAGAGGCCCGACCTCCGGAACCGTTCTCGGGGGGATCGTCTGTGCGGCGGGACTGCTCAGGTCTTGAACTTGGCGTGATGATGCCGATAGTGCGGCATCTGGGGCTGGTCTCGGTGGGACCGTTTGCGGGGTGAGATCGTCTGCTTCAGGGGTACGGAGCGGCGACACCGACACTGCGGCATCCGCGGATGKTTTCAGTGAGACCGTTTGCGGGGTGAGATCGTCTGCTTCAGGGGTACGGAGCGGCGACACCGACACTGCGGCATCCGCGGATGGTTTCAGTGAGACCGTTTGCGGGGTGAGATCGTCTGCTTCAGGGGTACGGAGCGGCGACACCGACACTGCGGCATCCGGGTCTGGTCTCGGCGTGATCGTCTGTGCGGCAGTGCTATCCGCGGCCGCAGGGGGATGCGACGGTGCTGATTGCGCGATCTCTGGTGTTGGGTTTGTTGGATCTGCGGGGGCGTCGACGCCCATCCGTGCCAGGTCTCGATCGAATCCGGCCTTGAAGTTGTCGAAGTCGAGGTTGAGGTCGAGGGGGTGTTCGGTGCGGATGGCTGCGGGTGAGTCTCGTTCGAGGAGCCCGGTCATGCCGGCCAACTTGTCGTGTGGACCCGGTCCTTTGGGTGCTTGTCCGGGCGCTGATGGCAACGCGGGTTGTTGGGCGGCACCCTCGTGTGTCGGTGCTCTGAACACGATCCCGTGGGCACTGAAGACATGTGGTGACACCTTGCTCAACCATTGGTTGACCGCATCCGCTTCCCTGTGCTGAGCAATGTCGCCGATTCGGCGCCCATGTGCGTCGACTTTCCACTGTCGGACGCGATCACCGGAAAACTCACGGACCGTATCGCCGACCCGTTCGTGCAGCAAGACCTGGGCCTGAGCGTTCTTGCTGAACACGACGGCGTGTGCACCCGCACCATTCTTGAACTGCAGACCGGCGGAAACTGTGTCTCCGGTGCTGTGAACGTGGTCGGCTATCGCCTTCGTCGAGGGAAAAAGCTGCCAATCCCCGTGCAGCGCTTGCGCGTACAGTTCACCAGGAACCCCCTGCGGACCAACCTCGCCGAGCATCGATGGATCGATATCCTCGTTCCCGGTCACCTCCTTGGTGTGGGATACCGCTTCGGGGGCACAGTTACGCAAACCCGCGTCCACAGTATGGGCCGGCACCAGCTCGCCGCCATTCTCGACGGGCGTACCCTGCCCGCTCGTTGCGACACCGTCGGACCCACCCTGATGCGGCGAATCATGCGGTGCGTCCCCCGATCCTGTCGGATGAGCCTGTTCGCCACCGACTGGCGATCCGTCCCAGGGCGCGGACACGTGGCCGCCATCCTCGACCTTCCCGCTGTGGTGCTCGACACGGCCGCCCGATTCGGCGGTGGAGGCCGCATCCACTACAAGATGGTCACGTTGCCCGGCAGGGGCTTCCACAATGACATTGGTGCCGGCCTTGCCCGGGCTCGTGCCGGTAGCGCCCGGCTCGCCGCCGTGTGCCTGTCCGGTCGCTTGATGCCCCGCCGACAAAGCCGGTTCCACCGAGACAACGGGCCCGTCCACACGCATCGGCGCCCCGTCGCCTGAGTACTTGATCTGCTCGGACACCGTTTTCCACACACGCCAGTCCTCCGGGCGGCCGGGTCGAGACGGCGCACCACCCGAGGTCGCTGACGAGGGCGGCCTTTCCGGTGAACCATGCTGCGGGCCTGTCGGTTTCACATCTGGCGCGACAGCGCCGCCGTCCGCGGCCGCAAGCTTCTCCAAGTGCTGGGCGTCGGCCATCGCTTGCAGTTCCTCTGGACGGACTTCCCGCAGCTCGCCTGGTCGGCGAGGTGAGTTGTCGTCACCGGAGACGAACTCGCCTGGTTTGCGGGGTGGGTTGCTATCGCCCGGGACGAAGCTGTTGACGGCGTCTTGTTCGGGCCCCGCCCGCAGTTCCCCTGCGAGCCTGCCCGGGATGTTCTTCGCGCTGTCCGAGTGCAGCTCGGCCGGTCGGGGTGTCCGGCCGTCACCGGAGGCGGGCATGGATTGTCCATGCTGAGGCACGTTCGCCCCCCTGTCCGCCGGGACCTGGCCGGCGAGGTCCCCGCTCATCGGCACTCCAGCGGGGGCGCCGACGCGCGCGACCCGCACCGCGGAGCCGACAGCGCCGACGATGCCGGACCCGAGCCCGGTCAGCACCATCTGGGCCAGATTCCGGCCTTCCAGCTGGCCGCCGGTCATCCATGATGCGGTCAGGCCGCCGCTGATACCGCCGACAACCCCACCCGCGGCCCCCGCCGCCACCGTGGACAGCACCTGCCGGCTGACCACGGGCGCGACCACGCGCCCGACCTCCGCGCCTACGAAACCACCGACACCACCCGCGGCCGCGGCCACCCCAACCTGACCCCAATCCATCGAGGTACGACGCCCGGGTTTACCGCGCCCCTGCACGATCTGCAAATATTCGGCACCGGCATATGTCGCGCCCTGCAGGACCGCGCCAGGGACCGCACTGCGTGCTGCCAGGGCGAAATGTCTGGCGAAGAATGCCCCGGCCCGTTGCGTCAGCGTGAGCACGTTGTCGGCGCGCGCGAGATTCATCGTGGCCTCGGCTGCATTGCGGTCTATGGCCACTTTCGCCGGAGCAGCCATCGCCAGATCCGCCAGCACCCACCCGAACAGGACGATCCCGGCGCCCCACACAGCGTAAATCTCCAACTCGAGCGAATTGGCGTTCTCGTACATCAGCTCGGCCATGTTGTCGGCGAAACCGATCTGTGCCTGCACGTCGGCGATCTGCTGTTTCAGATGCTTGCGGATCGCGTCACCGGTGTCGCCGTCGATCGCCGAGGCGGCTTCGTGGGCGGCGAGCGTCTGCAGTCTGTCCAGCTTGTCGGTCAGCTGTTGCGCCGATTCCGCCCAGGCGTCGGCCACCCGGCGCATCCCGGCCGGGCTCCCCACCGGGAGATGTCCGAGCACCAGATCCCGTATCCACGGGAACATGTCAGGTGGAAAGTCCAGATTCACCAGGTGTTCGACCATTCTCGCGCGCTTTCGAGCACCAGCCGGTGCAACACTGCACGGGCTGTCGAGCTGCTGTCTTTGTGTTGTCGGGCAAGGTGGTCGACGTCTGCACCGGACGGTCGGCCGGACACGCTGGCACGGCAGTGCCGCCACTGTTATCCGGGGCGCGAGTGGTCGTACCGGGATCGGTCATGTTGCGTATCCACGTGGGATAGCCCTGGTTGTCCTCGAACGAGGTAGCCAGGTCGACCACGGCGGCGGTCGCCCCGTTCGCCGCGGCGTTCCCGAGCCCCCGCATACCTTCGGCACCCGGCACGTACGTCTCGGCGAACACCCGACTCAGATCGTCGGATCCCCAACACTCACCCTCGATCGCGGCGAATTCCAGTGCGATGAAACGGAGTTGACTCGGATCTACGAACAGCGAGCTGGGCATATCGAACCTCCCCTGTTTTCGAGCGCACTCAAACACGCCACGGCATGCTGCTGATATGTCCGATCCGAAGTCCGCGCGGCCGGGTAGGCCGGCGTCGGTCGATCACGCCCGCGTACTCACAGCCGCCTACGATTTGCTGCGCGAGAAGGGCATTGTGCGACCGACCACCAAAGCCATCGCCGAGCGAGCAGAAGTGATGCAGGGCAGCATCTTCTATCGCTACAAAGATCGAGCCGGGCTATTGATGGCGGTCTACACCCGAGCGCTCGAGCCACTCGCCGCGGGCTCGACACGACTGATCCACGCGCCGCACTCGCCGGCGTGGGATATCGGGTGGCCCCTAGCGTGAAGGCGGCCGTGCGGGATTCGACGCAACGTCCAGTGATCCACGCAACCGTCACAAGTCCGGAGCTGAATGATGGACTCGGCCACGACGGTACCTCCACGAACGAAGGGATTGAATCGACATCCCGACCAGCATCGACTGTCGCCGAGCAGAGGAGTAGTAACACCGGCTTCTCGTGCCGCGTAACGGTACGAATAGCAACGAAAACATAGGAGGATAAGCCGGTTTCGCGCCAGGGTGCGCCGACCGCGGGGTTGCTTGGCGGCTTCGGCAATGCCAACACTTCAGCGAAACTCGTCAGGTGCGGAACCGTGGTGGCGAATACTGGTGGTGCTGGCCAGTTCCGGCGAGATCGAGGTCGAATATGATTACGGCGAGGATCCGTTCCGGTGTACCGGGCCGATTTCGAGCGGCGGTTCGCCGAACGCCACGGCTGGTGTTCGGAGACGAGATGGGAGGAGGGTGACCGATGGATCGCTGGGAGCGGGAAGGGCTGCGCTCGGCCAACTATGGCATGCGTAACCAGGTCGACTACATTTTGAACCAACTCGCCGAACAGCGCGCCCACCTGTCGGAGGTCCAGGAGAAGTTGGCTGCGGCGCGGTCCGTCGCGAAGTCGGCCGACGGCCTGGTGGAAGTGACCACCGACTCCGGCGGTGTCGTCACCGACGTACGGTTCGCAGCGGAAGCCGTCCGTAGCAGCCTGGAACAGCTCGGCCGGTCGGTGACCGAGGCAGCACGGGAGGCGGCGCGGCTGGCGAGCGAGCAAACCCAGGAAATCATCGCTCCGATCACCGCTGCCGCCGACGCGATGCCGGACCTATCCGATCTGGTGCCCGGCGCACCCAGCTTGCGTGAGCCGCTCGAATCCGGGCACGAACGGTTGTAGTGCAACCGCAGCCGGCATCCATCCTTCCTAGCATCGGGAAGGCGGGTGCCGCGGCGATCCGATCCGTCGGATAATCACTTTCTCGGTTCCGCTGGCGAGGGGTTGAAGGGTTGCCGGACATGGGTGATTCGTTGCGCGTAGATTCCGACTTGGCGGAGGCGCTCGTCAACGAACTCGCCGCACTGGCCGATGCCGCACAGCAGGATCTGACCCGATTGAAGGACACCCTGCATCAGGAGGGTGCGTGCTGGGGCAACGACGAGCCGGGACGGGTCATCGGCGACACCTACGAGCCGGAGGCGAAGAAGGGCCTGACGGGCTTCCAGAACCTGGTCGACAACATCCGCGGCTTGAGTGACGGAATTGCAGGCGTCACAAAGACTTTCGATAATCAGGACCAGGAAATCGGCCGGCAGATCAACGCGATCGGGCAGAACGGCATCGGTTCGGACGGGCTCCCGTCGACCAGCCCGTTGGTCGAGCAGCCGGTAGCGCAGAACGGTCTCGTGCCCCAATCAGTGCCGTCCTCCTACGCTCCCCAGTCGAACACGAACGGCAGCACCGCGTCTCCGGGCTCCGCCGACGCCCCCGTCACATCCGGGCAGCCGGGATACCAGCCCTACGGCAACCCAGGTGCGCCCAGGCAACCGGGATCCCCTGACTACGAGCCGGTGGATGGCTCCCGAACGCCCGACGGTCTGCAGGTAGACCCGGGCGCCGTCGCCCCGCAGGCTGTCCACGGCAGCCCGCCGCGGGCCGTCCAGGGCGCCACGCCCCAGCCGGGCCGGGACACCGCGACCCCGGCGACCGCAACTCCCACCGCCGGCGCCCGCCCGGCGACGACCGGCGGGGCGGGCACGCCGTGGTCGAGTCGCCAGAGCAGGACACCCTCCCCGCGAAGCGTCGCAGGCACCCCCTGGTCGGGTCCCGGCTCCGGGGCACCCGGTCAAGCCATTCCGCCACACCCCACCGGTCCCCCGCCGCGTGCGGCGAAGCCGGCGCAGCTACACCGGGATTCCAAGGCGCGCAAGCCGAAACGTGTATCGGCAAAGCCGACGCGCGTCGAGGTGGAGACCGACGGTGCAGCTATGGCGGCAGCACGGACGCTCGCCGCCAGGCACGACCTGCACGTCGTCGGGTTCGACACCTCGGGCATCGCGGAAACCACAGTCCACGAAATTGCCGCGGCCATCGACAACATCCTTGGGCACTACCCGTTCCTCAACCTCGGCGGCATCGAGATCGCCGAACTCGGCGGCGGCGAAATATCTCGGGTGGCATGGGATCGCCCGGTCGGCGAGCCGGACGGGGCGAAGACGGCGCCTTGGATCCAGCTCGATCGGGCAGCCGCGGTGAATCCCGCCAAAGTTGCCGAAATACTTTCTGCTGCAGGGCAATCAGGCGTGTCGATTTCTGGATCCGAAGAGCAGCCGATGTATTCGATCATCGTCGCGGATCTGGGCCGGATCCTCGAAGCCTTGGCGGGCCGGCAACCGCGGCAGCTGGCGCAGCGGTCGTTGATCGCCGAATACCGGCGGATCAGTGGCCCGTGGAGCGGGGCCGAGCCGCTCGCGCGGGTGGTCCGCGGTTACCGGCAGTGGCGTTCGCAATTGAGTGGCCGCAGCATCATTCGCGGGCGATTCCATCCCCGCGAGGCTTTGGTGGTGGCCTTCGCGGAAGTCGAGTTGTGTGGTGAGGGTGCATGCGGTCCGGCGAAGGTGCTGCATCGACTGGTGGTCGAAAGCGCGCGAACGCGGTCGAGCGCCTCATAGGACTTTGTCGAGTCGGTTTCGACGAACGCGAGTTGCCGGACCTCGCCCAGGTGCGCGAATGGTTCCCCCGCTATTCCCGTCTGTGGGATGCGGGGTCGGCCGCACACGTCGCCGCGCACCCTCACAGACTGAGTGTCGCCCGCAGCCTCGCGTCGAGGGATTCCGTCTCGGCCGCGGTCAGGACGCCGAGCTGTTCGGTGAGCCACGGCCGGTAGGCGCGGAGCAGTTCGAGGGTGTCCGCCCAGCCGTGCTCGGTTCGAGTGGCCAGCACATGGCCCGGGTCCGCGTCGCGCAGCGGAACCACGTGCAGCCAGCGGTAATGCGACGTGATCACCGCCGAGTCGGACACCAGCACGACGGTCGGACGCCGCGGCAAAAAGGTGCCGTCGCGCAGCGTAGGGGCATAGCGCCAGACCTCGCCGCGCCTCATGCCGCGCCGCTGGCGTCGTTCTCGGCGGCCTGGGTGAGCTGCACGTCCTCGTACGCGGCGCCCAACTCGGCCTCCTCGTCGATGACCAGGGCGGTCAGGCTTTCGTGCACGAGCGTGGTGCGCAGCGCGGCGTTGATCACGGAGGAAAGGCTGCGGTTCTGGCGATCGGCGGCCTGCCTGGCCCATTCGGCCACTTGGGGATCCAGTGTGACCGTCACGCGCGTCGACTTGCTCACACTCGTATGCATACCAGAACGGTGCAAGGTCCGAAACCTGTCCGGGGCATCGGTTAGGGTCGGACGCGTGGCCAGCAAGTCTGCGGCGCCGGCGGTCGAACTCGAGGTCGGTGACCGCACGATCCGCATTTCCAACCCGGACCGGGTCTACTTTCCGGAAACCGGCGCGACCAAGCTCGACCTGGTGCAGTACTACCTGAGCGTCGGAGGCGGCATGGTCAACGCGCTGCGCGACCGGCCGTGCATGCTGCACCGGTTCCCCAAAGGGCTGGCGGGAAACAAAGTGCACCAGAAGCGGCTGCCCGCTGGCGCGCCGGACTGGATTACCACCGTGCGGGTGTTCTTCCCACGCTACGGCAGGCACGCCGACGAGCTCTGCGTCACCGAGCTCGCCGATGTCATCTGGGCGGTGCAGATGTCGACGGTCGAGTTCCATCCCTGGAACTCCCGCTCCGCTGACACCGAGAGGCCCGATGAATGGCGCATCGACCTGGACCCGATGCCGGATTGCCGGTGGTCGCGGGTGCGTCGGGTGGCGGGCGTCGTGCACGAGGTGCTCGACGAACTCGGCGCGGTCGGCTGGCCGAAGACCTCAGGGGGCAAGGGTCTGCACATCTACGTCCGGATCGCGCCGGACTGGGGATTCAAGGACGTCCGCCGCGCCGCGCTCGCGTTCGCCCGCGAAGTCGAGCGCCGCGCGCCCGACGACGTGACCACCACCTGGTGGCGCCGCGACCGCGACCCGGAACTGCTGTTCGTCGACTACAACCAGAACGCACGCGACCACACGATCGCCGCCGCGTACTCGGTGCGCGGCGTCCCCGCTGCGACGGTCTCCACACCGGTGCGGTGGGACGAGATTCCCGACATCGATCCGCGCGACTTCACCATGTCCACCGTGCCCGCGCGCTTCGCCGAACTCGGCGACCTGCACGTAGGCATCGACGACGCGGTGTTCCACCTGGATCGACTGCTGGAGTGGGCCGACCGGGACAAGGTGGACGCCGAGCTGGACGCGCAGACGGACCTGGACGAGAGCTAGCGCGAGCCGATGTGGGCGGGTGCTGTGCGACACTCCGCCGTCCGGCGGCCGCGCGACGGTGCTACCGTCGCTGCGGCGACCCCGGGTCGTCGTCGGCCTGTTCGCACCGCCGCTGACCGCGCCATACTGCACCGAAGGAGGTCCATCCATGAGCCGACCGGCAGTACCGATCGCGATCGGCCCGGCCGAACCTCCCCCCGCACTGTTGGAGAAGGCGGTGCTGGAGGCGGGGGCCGCTGTGTCGGAAGTCGATGAAGCGCGCGCGCTGATCTGGGCCGAGGGTCCCGGTGAGTTCCCCGACGAGCTGCCCGCCACCATCGAATGGGTGCAGCTCCCCGCCGCCGGCATCGAGGACTGGTTCGCCGCGGGCATCTTCGCCAAGTATCCCGATGTCCGATTCACCTCCGCCGCAGGCGCTTTCGCGGCCAGCGTGGCCGAGCACGCGCTCATGCTGCTGCTCGCGGGCGTCCGGTATCTGCCCGAACACCTGCGCGCCGCGCGCTGGCGCCAACAGGACTTCTTTCCGCATGTCGGCACGCTGCGCGGCAAGACGGTGACCATCGTCGGCGCGGGCGGCATCGGCCGCGCGCTGATCCCGATGCTGGTTCCGCTCGGCGCGCACGTGATCGCCGTCAACCGCAGCGGGCGACCGGTCACCGGTCCCGGCATCCCGGACACCGTCGAAACGCTCGCCGCCCACCATCTCGCCCGGATCTGGCCGCGCACCGACCATGTGGTCATCGCTGCGCCCGCCACCCCCGACACCAGGAACCTCCTCGGCGCGGACGAACTCTCCCGGCTCAAGCCGTCGTCCTGGGTCGTCAATGTGGCTCGCGGCAGCCTCATCGACACCGACGCCCTGGTGGCGGCGCTGGCGTCGGGCGCGATCGGCGGCGCCGCGCTGGACGTCACCGACCCCGAACCGCTTCCGGACGGCCACCCGCTCTGGGTGCTGCCGAATGCCATTGTCACGCCGCATGATTCGAACCCGCCACAGTTGCGGTTCGCGGCGTTCGCGGATCACGTCGGCGAGAACGTGACGCGGTTCCTCGCCGGACGCGAGCTGCTGGCGCCGATCGATCCCGCACTCGGGTACTGAGCGCGGAAGGACAGGGTATGAATAAGTGGGTGCTTACCGCAGCCGACGACCGCCTCACCCCGTCCGCGGGCGCAACCGTCGGCTGACATCGCCACAGTGTCTATGCTCGGAAGTAGTGTGAAGGTTTCTGCTTCGCGAGGTGATCATATGGTTATCTACCTTCGCAGCCACGGTGACGTCGTCTTTCGGCGACGCCGGGCGGCCCATGAGCACGCGGATCCGGCATGGTGACAGTGGGCGCATGCCATGTCGGAATACGATCCCACCCCAACCCAGCCTGACCTGCAGGTTGGCCTCATGGCGGAGCTGGCCGCGGCCGGATTCATCGACGCCGAAGAGATCGGACGGGGCGGATTCGGCGTCGTGTACCGCTGCACCGAGCAATCATTGGACCGCGCCGTTGCTATCAAGGTCCTCACGTCGGAACTCACTGGTGAGGAGCGAGAGCGCTTCGTCCGCGAGCAGCACGCGCTGGGTCGTCTGTACGGGCATCCCAACATCGTGCAGATCTTGCAGGCCGACATCACGGCCACCGGCCGACCCTACATCGTCATGCCCTTCCACTCCCGGGGATCATTGGAAAGCCGACTACGCTCGACGGGGCCGATCCCCTGGGATGAGGTGCTGTCGATCGGGGAACGCATCGCCGGAGCCCTAGCCGCCGCCCATGCCGCCAGGACCATCCACCGCGATGTAAAGCCCGCCAACATCCTGGTCACCGACTACGGTCACCCACAGCTGGCCGACTTCGGCATCGCCCGCATCAGCGGTGGTTTCGAGACCGCGGCGGGGCGCATCACCGGCACTCCGGCATTCACCGCACCTGAGGTGCTCGACGATGAGATACCTAACCCGGCCTCGGACATCTACGGTCTCGGTGCGACGCTGTTCTGCCTACTGACCGGGCATGCGGCCTTCGAGCGCCGGACCAACGAAAGCGTCATAGCGCAATTCCTGCGGATGAAGACCGAACCGATCCCGGACCTGCGCGGAACGGAGATTCCCGCCGAGGCTGTCGCCGCGGTCGAGGCAGCTATGGCACGCGACCCACGGGCACGCCCGGAATCCGCTGTCGCCTACCAACGTCAGTTGCGGGACGTGCTGAGCCGCTGCGCCCCGGCCACCGGCCCCGGCCCTCCGAGGCAGTCCGGGCATCCGCCGCTGCTGGAGTATGTTCCGTCACGCGCGAGCGTGGGGCGCCAGACCACGCCTCCGCCGACGGCGCTGACCAAGTTCCGACCACCGACACCGCCGCGGGCACTCGTGGACCGGCCCCGGCTGCTGCGGATCCTGCGGGAGGGCAAGCAGCGCCGGTTGACGGTGATTCATGCGCCGGCGGGTTTCGGAAAGAGCACGCTTGCCGCCCAGTGGGCGAAGACGCTGGCAGCCGATCAGATTCAGGTCGCGTGGCTCACCATCGATGCCGATGACAACAACGCCGTCTGGTTTCTGGCACACCTGGTCGAGGCGATCCGCCGCGCACGGCCCTCGCTCGGCAGCGAACTGGATCAGATTCTCGAGGAACGAGCCATCGACGCCACCCGCTACGTCGGCACCGCACTGATCAACGAGATTCACTCCAGCGGGGAAACATTCGCGATAGTGATCGACGACTGGCATCGGGTGACCAACCGCGCAGCCCTCGCGACCATGGAATTCCTGCTCGACAATGCCTGCCACCACCTGCGCATCATCGTCGCCAGCCGAAGCCTCGCCGGGCTTCCGCTCAGCCGGATGCGGGTATGCGACGAACTCGTCGAAATCGACTCCGACGACCTGCGATTCAATGAAGCAGAAACCAATTCCTTCCTGGTCGACGTCAACTTACTGGAGTTGGCTGCGAGCGACATCGCCAGCCTGCAGGAATCGACCGAGGGTTGGGCGGCCGCACTGCAACTGGCGTCCTTGTCACTGCGCGGCAAGGACAATCCCGCGGAATGTATCGGGCGACTGTCCGGGCACAACTACACCATCGGCGAATACGTCGAATCGAACATCCTGGACACGCTCGACCCCGCCCTACTCGACTTCCTGCTGTCGACCTCGGTGACCGAGACCATCTGTGGCGACCTCGCCGATGCGCTCGCGGGCGTGGGCTATGGGCAGGAAATGCTGGAGGAAGCCGAACATCTGGAGCTGTTTCTGCACCGCCTCGACGATCACTCCACATGGTTCCGATATCACCGGCTCTTCGCAGATCTATTGCGACACAGGCTTACCCGGTACGACCCCGACCGGCTCCGACGGCTACACCAGACAGCGTCGAAATGGTTCGCCGATCACAAGATGCTCAACGAGGCCGTCGACCACGCCTTGGCCGCCAACGAGGTCGGCTGCGCGGTCCGCATCATCGAAGAACGCGGGCGAGAACTGCTGGAACAGGCGAAGATGGCGACAGTGCTCGGCCTCGTCGCGAAACTGCCACCGGCATACGCGACAACCAATCCACGGGTACAGCTCTTGGTGGCCTGGGCTGACGTCGCACTACAACGACCGTTGGCGGCGCGCACCGCACTGGATCTGGTCGATGCGCTCCTGGATGCGGGTGTACCGGACGAGGCCGCCGCCGCCATGCGAGTGGAGGCGTCCTTGATCCGCACGGGGGCAGGGAACTTCACCGATGACTACGGTTGCTTGCCGGAGGCGGTCGAGCAGCTCTTGCGTGGCGACGGGGCGGGAGGGCAGCTCGACCCCTTCTTCGCCATGGTTGCCGCCAGCACCGGGTCCACATGCGCGTTGAACCGCTTCGACTTCGACGAGGCGCGCCGCTGGCAACACTGGGCAGCACCGTATCGCCCGCAGTGCAACGGGCCATTCGCCGTCGTCTACGGGTACTGCCTGGCCGCGATAGCGGCCTACGAACAGCTCGACATTGCGGCGGCCGAATCCGACCTGCGGACGGCGCTCGCACTGGCACGGACGATCGGAACCCGTACGCACGGCGCTACGCTGGCATCCGCACTTCTCGGCGCGCTGCAATACCACCGCGGCGATCTCGTCGGCGCCGACGAGCTGCTCGACGACAGCGCCGCGCTCGGCCCCGAAGGCGCCCTCGTCGAATTCATGAACGCCACCTACGGAATCGGAGCCAGGGTGAAGGCGGTGCGCGGCGACCGGGATGCGGCGGAGGCACGGCTGATGGAGGGAGCCAAGATCGCGGCCAACCTCTCCCTGCCCCGGCTGGCCGCGCGCATCGTGAACGAACGCGTGCGCATCGGACTACCGATCGATCAGGATGACCGTGGCGAGCTCATCCAGCTGCCCCGCAACCTCCGTCAGCCGGACGGGATACACAGACTAACAGCGGAACTCCAGCAGGACACGGCGATTCGGCTGTTGCTCGACGACCACTCGCCCGCCGCGGCCGAGCTGGCGTGTACGCTCGCCGAGCGCTTGATGCGCGAAACCGCCGCCGTCGTCCGCCCCCGCGCGGCGACATCGGCCGAACTCCTATGGGCAGCAAGTCTTTCCGCATCCGGACGACCGGACGAGGCGATCGCCCTTGCCGTCCCGGCGCTCACACGGTGTGCCGAGCACGGGTTGATCCGCTTCGCAGCCGACGAGGGCTGGCCAATGGATCGGATACTGGCTACCCTCGACGCGGACCCTACGCTGGCACCCGAGCTACCGCGATCCTTCGTCCGAGAAGCCCTGGCGGCGCCCCATTTCGACAGGCACTGACGCTCCTGCGCAGCCCTGCCGATCGGGACCGTTGCTTCCGGCCGTTCGTTGCCGACGCCCCACATTCGGCCATTGATGCTCACATCGATCTTCGACGACCGCACTTCCTGCGTGTTTACTGCAAGCACGAGATCGGCTATATAGCAATATGTTTCAACCACGGTCGATGCCGACATCGGTCGACACGACCGGATCCTCCTTTGAGGAACTCGAGGCGCTTGCCGACCGGATCATCGGGATGAAAACAGCGGCGGCCGGGTATCTTCTCCGCCGGGTGTAGGTGGTCGAGGGTGTCCCGGTGTCGCCATCGGTCAGTGCAAGCAATCGACACAGTGCGAGCTACCGCACCGGAACTGATGGACATCCGGATGTCAGGCCTCGACGGCTTCTCCTGCCCCCATTGCGACACGGGCACTCATCTTCCGGCCACATCGGTGAGCAGACAAATCACCGAGGTTGCGTCTTTCCGAGGCGATACCAGTCGGGAGATCGGTAGATCCACTGTCGTCTCGTTCGCAACGCGGGCCCTTGAAACCTGAACGGTCGCTACCGATCACACTCGGCTTCAGGGCTGCGCGAAGAATGCGAAAACGAACCCGGGGCCTGCCCCGGGGGTCGGCCCGGGGACTCGTCGATACTCGATCGCCCGATCCGGGGCCGCAGGTCAGAGCGCGCATTCCCGTATGTGCGCCCGAACGGACCCACCGCGACGTACCCTCCTAGACAAGCGCAGAGTGCCGACCTTCGACGGAACGAGTCACCATGGCGTCCGACCCACCGAAAAACCCACCGCGGCCGCTGGTGCGTGCTGTCGAATCGGTCCGCACGGGGCTGGCGGTGGCGTTCCGCAAGCTGGTGCCGGGACATATCGCACTGATGGAGCTGATCGCCGCCGGGTGGATCACCCAGGCGATCCATGCCGCGGCTGCGCTCGGGATAGCCGACAGGCTCGCGGCGGGGCCACAGTCGAGTGCGGAGCTGGCCGCCGCGGTCGGCGCCGACGAGGACGCGTTGCGGCGGCTGCTGCGACTGCTGATCAGCCATGGCATCTTCAGCCAGCGCCGGGACGGCAGGTACGCACTGACGCCGATGGCGCGGGCGCTGCGCCGCGACGCCGACGTGTCGCTGCGCGACGCGGTGCTGTTCTTCGGCTCGCCCGGCCATCGCAATCACTGGTCGCACCTGGTCGATGCCGTCCGCACCGGCAAACCGGTCGGCGAAGAGCTGGACGGGATGCCGTTCTTCGACTACGTGCAGAGCGATCGCGAACTCGGCGAGCTGTTCGACCGCGCGATGACGAGCATCAGCACCCTGGCAATGGAACCGCTGTTCGCGGCCTACGATTTCGGCCGCTACGAGACCATCGTCGACGTGGGCGGCGGAGAAGGAACCCTGCTCACCGAAATCCTGCGCCGCGCACCACGCTCGCGCGGGATCCTGTTCGACCTGCCCGAGGTGGTGGAGTCCGCACCCGCCCGGCTCGCCGAACTCGGTTTGGCCGACCGCTGCTCCGTCGAGAGCGGATCGTTCTTCGACACCGTCCCGAAGGGCGGCGACGCCTACATCCTCAAACACATCGTGCACGACTGGGCCGAGCCGGAGGCGGGACGCATCCTGAGCGCGGTGCGGGCGGCGATGACGCCCGACACGCGGTTGCTGATCATCGAGTTGGTCATTCCCGAACACACCGGTCCACACCCGAGCAAGTACATCGACCTGGAGATGCTGGTCAACGCCGGCGGGCGAGAGCGAACCGAGGCCGAGTACCGCGAGTTCCTCGCCCGCCACGGGTTCACGCTGACCAGGCTCGTGCCGACCCTGTCGCCCGACAACGTGCTCGAGGCGCGGCCGAGCTAGCGCCCGTCATTGTTCCGTTCCTGCCGCACGGCTCGAGGCGCGGCAGGCATGACGTACGCGGCGGTCGCGATACCCACCGTATTGTCGGAAACGCAGGTGACGCGCATCGCCCTGCCGACCGGCGTCTGCTGCGACTCGAATCCGCTGTAGTAGCCGAACACCGGTTCGGACTGCGCAGGCGGGACGAAGAAGCCGAGGCACTCGGCCTCGAGCACCGAAGACCCCTCACCGCTATGACAGAGCGCGGCGGCGTCGGTGACCCCGCGGTCGACGAAACAGCCCGCCGGTTCGGCGGAGGCGGGCCCGGCTCCGGTGAGGACGAGTCCGACCGCGATCACCAGCAGGCCACCGCCTCCGCTGATCCGCCGCATCGTGGTGTGCACCGCAACCCTTTCCTCGGCAACTCTGGCGTGCCCGCGTCCGGAGCTCGGACCATCCTCGAGTCCCAATCCCTCAGAGGTAATTTCACCAGAATCGGGCGGAACGGTCGAGCGCGACACCACCGAAACCCCGCGCCGTTCAGGAAAGGACCAGAGCCTGTGCGATGAGGACGAGATAGAGCGCGAGAATGAACACGACCGCGGGAAGCACCGGATGATCCGGCCGATCCCCAGCAACGAACCGCCAAAAACCGAAGGCGGGAATCAGCAGCAGCGGCAACGCAATCCAGGCGATCAACACCCCGGGCCCGGGACATTCCCACGGTCGGACCAGCGCGAGGTCGCCCGCCACCGCCACCGCGGCGCACAGCAGCGCGGCGGCCGCACTACCCCTGGCGCCCACAACATTCGAGTACAGCATCGCGTCCGAACGCCCGGCCCGCATCGTCTTCCTCGCGAACTCGAACTGGAGAAAAGCCCCCGCGAAGACGACGGCGACAGCCGCCGCCTGCCACCGCGCGCCGACGGCGCCGGTGTCGATCGCCGAAACGACGACATACGCGGTGACCAGCAGCTGCACCGGATAGGTGACGACGAGGTTGACCAGAATGTTCGTACGAATCGTCTCGAAAAGGCGCTCCATGCCCCACAGTGCAAGCCCGTAAACCAACGCCGTAACGATCATTACGGCCGATCCGACCGAGAGCGCGAGACTCGCGGCGCCGGCGCCGACCGCGATGAGGCCCATGGCAATACGCAGGTCGGCGGCGCTCACCGCGCCGGTGACCAAGGGACGATCGGGATTGTGCACACGGTCGTATTCGAGATCCTTCTGCTCGTCGACCATGCGGAGATACAACAGCACGAACGCGACGACCACGATGCGGACGACGATGGCGCCGGTCGGATGCCAGTCCAGGCCGGTCACCAGCGCGGCGGTGCCCTCCAGCGCGAGCACCCAGAGGATGCCGTAGAGCAGATAGTGCGGCTTGTACATCACCGCGGTGAAGCGGGCGATCCGCGTGGCGGAGGCGAGCACGCTCATGCCGTATCCTCTTCGGCATTCCCGGGCCCTACATGGTTACGCAAACTACCGCCTCCGGGCCTGACGCTCATGCCGTATCCTCTTCGGCATTCCCGGGCCCTACATGGTTACGCAAACTGCCGCCTCCGGGCCTGACGCTCATGCCGTATCCTCTTCGGCATTCCCGGGCCCTACATGGTTACGCAAACTACCGCCTCCGGGCCTGACGCTCATGCCGTATCCTCTTCGGCATTCCCGGGCCCTACATGGTTACGCAAACTACCGCCTCCGGGCCTGACGCTCATGCCGTGTCCCCCTCGGCATGCGCGGGCCCTCCGTGGCTACGCAAACTACCGTCTCCAGGCCTGACGCTCACGCCGTGCCCCACCGGTCCCACATGGTCACCTCGGTGGCGGGGGCGCGTCGACCGGCCGCGGACGGCCCGGGCCGCAGATGCGCCACCGGGATCAGCGCCACCTGTGCCACCTCGTCGAACGGGATGCCGAGCAGTTCGGCGATCTCGCGCTCGTAGAACAGATGCGCGGTGGTGAGGCAGGAGCCGAGCCCTCGCTCATGCAGCGCGAGCATGAAGTTCCACACCGCCGGATAGATCGAGCCGTAGAAACTCGCCAGCCGCAGCGGCGAGGCGGGTTCAGGCGGGCGACCTATCGAGCAGACCAGCACCAGCGCGGGCACCTCGTGCAGATGCTCGGCCAAGTGGCGGGCGGAGGACAGGTCGTCGAGTTGGTCGGGACGCGGGGCGCGGCTGGAAATGTTGGCGGCGAACGCTTTTCGGTAATACTCGGCGATCCGCTGCTTCGTCTCGAAGTCCTGCACCACCAGGAAGCGCCACGGCTGGCGATTGCTTCCGCTCGGCGCGTGGACCGCGATCCGCACACAGTCCAGCACATCCTGACGGGCCACCGGGCGAGTCAGGTCCAGCCTGCGGCGGAAGGCCCGGGTGGTGGTGAGCAGTTCGACGCCCATCAGATGCCGTCCAGGTTCAGGTCCCCGCCGTCCCGCTCCGTGACCAGGTCGTCCTCGGCGAACTCGAGGTCGACCGCGGCGGCGACCGCGCCGCACTGACGGATCTCGCAGTGCACCACGGTCCGATCGGCCTGGCTGCCGGTGATCTCGGCGACGCATTCGGCGGGACGGTCCAACTCGACGAACCGCTCGAACATGCTGCCGACACATTCGAGCCGCGGCAGCTGCGGGATCAGCATGGCCAGCGCGGTCTGCCTGCACGCCTCGATCAGCAAGCTACCCGGCACGTGATCGAGCTGGTGGTCGAACAGGAAGGGGTGGTTGAGGTCCGGCGCCAGCGCCGCGCGAGCGACCGCGCCGTCCAGGTCTGGCGGGCCGATCACCACGTTGCGCCAGTTCTCCCTGCCCACCGCGGCGCAATCGGCGCGTTCGGTGTGCACGGCGGCCCCGACGAACGGGTCGAGGCCGAGGCTGTCGCGAAACGTGGAGCGCAGTGCCGACCAGTGCTGCGGCGTCGTCCAGGAGAACGATCCGTCGACCGTCATCATCGGCTCGGCGCCGGCATCGATTTCGAGCACCATGTCCAGTCCGATCAACGTGTCACCGCTGTGGTGGCGGCGGGGCACCCGGACCTTCATCACCAGATCCGCTGGCGTCGTGGCGATCTCCCACGCAGCCGTGTCAGCGCCGGTGCCGTTGAAAGTTCGTACGATGAAGGCCATTTCCGGCGGCACGCCGTAGAACTCATGGGTGAGTGCGATGGCGCCTTGCCGAGCCGCCTCCATGACCAGCAGTGGGTCGTAACGCAGGCCCAGCCGTCCGGCGTGGTCACCGTGATAGGCGTGCATTCTGGGAAGTTGAGCGCCGACTACGAATTCGTCCTCGCCGAGGGCGTCCAGCGAGGTGATGAACACCTCCGACACCGCGCATCGGTGCGCTAGCTCTCGGGAGATCGTGCGGAGGTGGGTTGCTGTCTTCACCGTTTGGACATTCACAGTCGTGCCTCCAACCATTCTTGCGTCGACACCGGCCGCAGCGTCTGCGGCTGCGTACCGGTCCGCATGGGAAGTACGTAGGACCCGAGCACGATCACCGACCACGGGTCGAGCTCTCGACCCTCGGCCCACGCGGCGTCCAGCAGGCGCGCGCAGTCCGCGTCCGCCGCCGGATCGAACTCGGCCGGGACCGATACCCCGGCCCGCTCGAGATCACGCAGGATGCGCTCCAGTGCGTCGGCGCGGTCGAAACTGCGGGCGGGTGTGTGTGCGTAAAGGTCTCGGGCGATCGTGACGGCGTCGGACGCACGGTCGGCGCCGGTCGTGATCTGCGCGAGCACCGTCGCCCTGTTTCGCTCGTCGAGGTAGATGGAGAGTTCCCGCAGCACGTCGGCGGGATCGTCGGGCGAGTGCACCAGGTTCAGCAGGTAGCTGTGGCGGCCGAGCAGGTAACGCAGTTCGCCCGGCGTGCGCTTGCGTGGGTCGGTCGGGCCCTTCGCCTCGGTGAGCCGGACCGGGATCGGCAGGTCGCCGTCCGCACCCCGCACCACCAGCACCAGCACGTCCGCGATGCGAACGAGCAGATCGGCCAGGCGCCTGCGCTCGGGCGAGGCGATGTTCCAGCCGAAGTACCACAATGCGCGGGCCAGGTGCCGGTCCACCGGGACGCGGCGGGCCGCCACGACCCGGAACCCGTTGTCCCCCAGCCACTCCAGGGTGGGCTCGACCGCCCTTGCGACGACCGCGTCCGGCTTGAGCAGCAACAGGGAGTGCTCCCTGGCGAACTTCCCCGCATCGATGCCGAGACGATCGAGCTGATCGACGGTCTCCTGCAGGTAGGTGTCGCCCAGGTAGGCGTCCACCTTCTCCGGCTGCGGTGTCAGCGCGGCGAGCAGCTCGCGCAGCGGAGCGTTCACCGGCCTGCTCCGCCGAGGTCGTTGCCCGCCAGCACTTCCTCGATACTCGGGAGCGGGACACCGAGGTAGCCGGATTCCAGACAGTGGTCGAGCAGCAACCGCAGATACTCCTTGCCGGTCGGCGGGGACGGCCTGTCGATCAACACCTCGGCATGTGTGGTGTCGAAGATCAGGCGGCGCTGGAAGTAGCTGGTGTAGAGCGACCCGATCCGCCGGTAGTATTCGCGCTCGATCGCGCCGAGATCGTCCTCGCGGAAAGTCGCCGCCGGCACGAACGTCGCGACCTCGAATGACGGGTACTCGGCCAGGACATCCGAAACCTCACGCAGCGATAGCGTGTCGCGGCCGAGCGCGTGCAGCGTGCGCCCGTGTGCCGAGTCGAAATCCAAGACCGCCGCGGCCACCACGTCTGCGACGTGGTCGACCGGCGCCAGCGACAGGGTCGCGTCGTAGCGGCCGGGCAGCGAGCGCAACTTGCCCTCGACCATGAGTTTGACGACGGTGTAGAGGTTCTTGTACTCGCGGATCACGCCGGTGTCGCTCGCTCCGGTCACGATGCCGGGTCGCACGACGGCCGAGCGCACACCTTGTTCGCTCGCGGCGCGCACCAACTGCTCAGCCCGAAACTTTGCGCGCTCATAGCTGTTTCCGAACGACTGCCCCAGATCGAGTTCGCCCTCCGCGACGAGCCCGCCCCGCATGCCGCACACATACGCGGTACTGACGTGCACCAGCGGCACGTCCCACTGCCGGGCGAGGGCGATCGCGTTCGCCGCTCCACGCACGTTGAGTTCGTCGTACTCGATTTCGGAAGCGTCGAACGCCGTGGTCGCCGCGCAGTGCACGATCGTCCCCACCCGCTCGGCGAGATCGTCCCGGTCGCGGTCGGACAGACCGAAGCCGGGGGCGCGGATGTCGCCCGCGACCGACGTGCCCGCGCCGATCTCGGTGCCGTCGTTACGGACGATGCGCGCCTTGCTGTGCAGCACCGCGGCGACCGGTCTGCTCGCGGCGGCGAGCCGGGCGACCACTTCGGCGCCGACAAGTCCGGTGGCACCGGTGACCAGCACCGTGTCGCCGCCCGTCACGACGAGCCTTCCGCCACGCTGCGCCCGACCAGGGCGATCACCTCGCCCACCCGGCGGACACCGACCAGCTCCTCCGGGCGATAGCGCGGCAGGCCGAAGGCCCGCTCGAGCACCACGGTCAGCTCCATCAGCCGCAGCGAATCGAAGCCGAGGTCCTCCACGAGCCGCCGGTCGTCGCCTGCGGGCGCCCCGTGATCGGGCGCCATGGCGCGGACCAGCCCGCGTACCCGTTCGGCCACTGCGGTATCGGCGTCGGTCATGTCCGGCCTCTTTCCCGTAGATGGGGTTGCTGCCCACCCGAGGCCAGCAGGTCGCGCGCCTCGTCCAGGGGCAGATCGGTGTCGAGATAGCCCGCCATGCGCAGCCAGTCGTACCCGATCGCCAGCGTGCGCCGCCATTGCTCGCGCGAGTCGAACGAGGCGGGGAAATCGGCCGCACCTGTCGCCGGATCGGTTCCCGCGGCAACCCGACGCACCAGGGTGACGAAGTCGTCGAGCATCGCCAGACCAGCCATGGCGTCTCCGCCCGCGGCGATGATCTCCGAGAAGTGCACGCGCTGAACGGATTCCAGCCCCGCAAGCAGGTCGTCCCGGTGCGCGGCGCACGAGGGCAGGATCCGTCGCAGCGTCGCGGCGGGAGCGACGTCGGCGGGCAGCGGATGGAAACCGAAGGCGCACAACAGCACCCGCACCGCCATCGCGACCAACCGATGCGCCGCGATGTCGGCGACCGCGCTCTGGGTGTTCTTCACCGCGCCCGCCAGATCCTCGCGCGCGTTCTCCAGCACGATATTCGACCACACCAGATTCAGCGCGCATTCGGTGAAGCGCCGTGCGGGCAGCGGCGAGAGCGTGGCGACCGCGTCCGCACGAGCCGCGCCCGCCACTCCGAGCACGGGCGCGATCATCGAGGGCACCGGGGTATAGGGCCGCAGCGGTGCGCACATCGCGAGCGCCGGCGTGATGCGCTCTCCCCCGCGCCACTGCAATCCGACCAGTCCGAGCCGGAGGAACTCGGCCAGCTCGACGGAGATGTCGCGATGCGCGCGCGCCAGCACGTCGGCAAGCGAGTGGCCGAACACCACCGACCGCCATGCTCGGGCGCCGCTGTCGGATAGCGCGAAGACGTCGCTGTCGCCGCGCAAGACGTGGATGCGCGGGCCGATCGTCCAGGTGGTGACGCCGGGGACCCTGGCGAACAGGATTCGCTGTGGATCGTCGACCGGTTCCGCTACGCCGAGGTCCGCGGCCAGCTCCAGCAGCTGTTCCCAGGCGCCGGCTTCGGACAGGGCGGTCGCGGTGCCGAGGACGCTGGGCGGGGTGCCGCCGACGGTGCGTGCCTCATCGTCACCCGCCCATGCCGCCGGGGCGCTCAGGTCGCGGTAACGGTCGATCAGGTCGCCGCCGCCGATCCGGTCCAGCTGCTGGGGTAGCCACTTGGTTTCCAGATAGGTTTCGCCGCGGCGGGCCGCCCACCCCTTCATCGCCTGGAGCAGCCCGTCGCGTGCCCAGCCGATGGCCTCGTCGCGGGCCTTCAGGGTGCGCAACGCGGCGGCGTAGCGCAGGGCGTGGAACGCACGACGGCGCCACCAGTCCGCGATGATGCCCGTGCAGACGGGATGCGGTAGCAGAGCACGCAACTCGGTGACGTCCGGAGCATTCGGCGCAGTGCGCACCACGCTGGCGCGCAAAAACCGTTGGCAGCGATTGAGCACATCCTCGTCGAGTTCACCGGGGGTCGCGGCGTGCGCTACCAGCTCGAGCCGACGGCACAGCTGCGCCACCGAGCTGGTGCGGATCTCCACACGGCGGCCGTCGACGAACAGCACCGTCGGCAAGGTCGGCAGTTCCTCGTCGCCGGGCGCCAGGACCAGAAAGTCCACGTCGGAGCCCTCGTTGCCGAAACCCTCGGCGAGCGAGCCCTCGAACAGGATGGTCGAGTTCGCCGGGACCTCGACGCTGTCCATGGCGTGGTCGAGCAGCATGGCCACTCGGTCGGCGGGCAACGTCGGTTTCGGTGTGCTGTCCGCGACGCCGGGACCGACAACAGGTGCGTTCTCGTCGC
Source organism: Nocardia sp. 2TAF39 (assembly GCF_052114905.1). Taxonomy (NCBI): domain Bacteria; kingdom Bacillati; phylum Actinomycetota; class Actinomycetes; order Mycobacteriales; family Nocardiaceae; genus Nocardia; species Nocardia sp. 2TAF39. Next base: position 30,687 of record NZ_JBFRFQ010000033.1, on the reverse strand, counting down.
CCGACGCGTTCACCTCGCCCACGCCACCGGAGTGCGCGTCCACCGTGCCAGCCGCCACACTGCCATCGGACGTGTGCACCGCCGCTCCCGCCAGTTCGCCGTCACGGAACTGCTGCCACATATACCTCCGGCGCGGCTTGCCGCTGGAGGTACGCCGGATGATGCCGCGCGGTCCGGTGACGATGGTCACCGTCTGCGCGGGCCCGAGTTCGCCGCGAATGATTCCGCGCGCTCCCGCGATCCACTCCCCAGGCCCGGACTCCGCGAACAGCACGATGCCCTGCGAGCCGGGATCGGTGATCGCGACGGCCGCGAGCTTGCCCTTGGTGATCCCGGTTTCCGCGGCAACCCGCGATTCGATGTCCTCCATGAAGACCGAGCGTCCGCGCACTTTGAGGCTCGACCCCATCCGCCCGAGCACGAAAACCTCACCGCGGTGCAGGAATCCGGCGTCCCCGCTGTAGAGCGCGCCGTCGTCGATCCGGGTCGAGGCGGTGGCCGAATCATCGGAGTAGCCGAGGGCCACCGAATCACCGACCACCACCATCTCACCGAGCACCCCTTCGGGCAGCTCCCGCCCCTCCTCGTCCACAACCCGCACCGTCGATTCGGGCGTCGAATAGCCGAGCCCGGTGATCCAACCCGCACCCTCGACGCGGTGGGTGTCGTCGAGCAGCTCCTCGTCGAGGATGCGCACCGGCTCGCCGAACCGCAGGCTCGGGTTGTCGATCCGCAGCGCGGTGATCGGCCGGTTGCGTGCCGACGAGGTCACCATCAGCGTCGCCTCGGCAAGGCCGTAGGCCAGTGTGTAGGCGTTCGTCGAAAAGCCTTGACTTCCAGCTAGATTCGCAAATGACTGCAGATCGGCCACTGCAACCGGATCGGACCCGACGGCGAGGGTGCGCCAGCCGGACAAGTCGAGGTCGGCGATTTCCGCTCGGCCCACCCGATGCGCGACGTAGCCGAGCGCGAACGATGGCGAGGACGAATGTTGAGCATGCGCCATGGCGCGCAACCACCGCACCGGATCACGGACGAACTGATCGGGGCGCATCAGATACAGCTCGGCTTGATTTGTCACGAAGGTCAGGAACGCGCCGACCAAGCCCATGTCGTGGTAGAGCGGCAACCAGGAGACCCCTGCCTCGCCGTCCCGCCAGTCGATCAGCGCCGAGATCATGGCGATGTTGTTCGCCAGGTTGTGCCAGCTGACCCGCACCCCGCGCGGCGCGCCGGTAGAGCCGGAGGTGAATTGGAGCAGCGCGCACTCGCCGGGTTCGCCGAACTCGCGCGCCTCAGGTGGCGCGGGCAGCGTCGCCGCATCGAGCACGAGCGGTTCGTCGGTGCGCCCCGCCGCCTCGGCCGCCTGCCGCACCAGCTGCTCGAACTCCGGGGAGGTCACCACCAGCCGGGGGCTCGCCGCGGTCAGGATCGCCGCGATGTGGGCGACGATCTGGGCCAGGTCACCGAACATCGGCGGTGCGACTGGCGTGCAGACACCGCCACAGGCCCACACGGCGTAGAACGCGGCAACACAGGGGAAGCCGGTCGGCATGATCACGCAGGCGCCGTCACCGCTGGTCATTCCGCGCGCGCGCATCAGCTCGGCGATGGACCAGGTCTGCTCGGCAAGTTCGGCGTAGCTGCGGAACTCCCACCCGTCTGTCTCGTCGGCCAGGTGGATACCGGTGGTTCTCGCTGGCTCAGCCAGCCAATGTCGTACTGCCGCAACGTCTTTGTCACTGAGCATCGGGGTGGTCTCCTTCGGACAGCACAGTAACCGTTCCATTGGTGCCGTCCACCCGGATTTTCGTGCTGGTCCGTATCTTTTTGGTGACGTCCTTGACCTGGACCACCGTCGGAACGCCCAGTTCCCGCGCCACAATAGCCACATGAGTGAGTGGGCTGCCGCGCTCGATCACCAACGCCGCGGCCGAGGGGAGTGCGGCCACCCATCCGGGATCGGTGCGGTAGGCCACCAGGATTCCGCCCGCGACGTCGCGTGGCTCGTCGACCACCACGGCTGTTCCCTCGGCGACGCCCGCGCCCGAGGGCGTGCCCGTAAGTACCGTTCCCGCTTCGGCCGCCGGGGTGTCGGTGATCGGAACCCACCCCTGGCTCGCCAGTTCCGCGCGACCGAAGGTCGAGCCGACCGTAACGAACCGCGCCGGGGCAGCCAGCCCGGAATCCTTGATGCGCTGCGCCTTCCGCGCCGCTACCAGCCCGCGCAGACCGTTGGTCTCGGCCCCCTCGTAGCTGGCGCGCAGCTCCTGCACGGTCAGGTGGAACACGTCGGAGAACTCGTCGATCACGCCGCGCTCGACCAGGTCCCTGCCCATCACGCGGATCATCCTCTTGACCATACCGAAGGCTCTCGTACGGCAGAACCGCAGCCGCTCGCGGTGCGCGGCGCAGCGGGAAACCTTGCTACGCAACCGTTCATAGATCCGGCGGCGGATACCACCCAGGTGCGCGTCGAGGTACGCCTCGACGTCGTCTCCGCGTCCGAGCGGTGCGTCCGGAAGGGCGCTGCGCAGCATGACGAACAGGCTCGCCGGATCCTCGCGCAGATCAGGTGTTTCGAGTTTGAGTTCGTCGAGGCTGCGGTAGCCGTAGCGGTCGATGTACTCGTCGACCCGTGTACGGAATTCCGGATGAGCGGCCAACGCGGGGTAAATCCGTTCCGGCTTCGTCGAATTCACCAATATGGTCAGGTCCGGATCGGCGCGCACCAGCTCGGCCATCGCTTGCATCGCACGCGCCGGTTCGGCCGATTCGACGTCGGCGCCCGGCCCGACCACGGCGTAGCGGAACCACTCCGGCGCTTTCGGCAGGAATAGCCTGGTCAGCAGGTACATCAATCCGGTGCAGGTCAGCAGGATCGCATCCAGCACCATCAGCGGACCCCAGCGTTCGACCAGTTCCCGGTCCACCCTGCGGTAGGCGGCATACGCCTGCTCGCCGGAGAGCGCGGCGTAGTCCAGGGTGTCGTACTCGTCGTAGACGCGGTAGAAGTCGGTCATGAACCGCTCGACCATCACGTCGATGCCGAACAGTCTGCGCAGATAGGTCGCGGTGGTGACCGCACGGGATCGCGCCTTGGCAAACCGAGAGCGGAAAGTGAATGGGCGCAACGACTTCGCGATGCCATCGGCGAGCGGCTCGTCTACCCCGAGCGCGGCCTCGAGCACTTTGCGGTTGAGTGGGTAGCCGGGAGCAATGCCCACCATCCGGTACCAGTGCAGCAGGTTGTAGTAGACGCGACCGTGAAAATAGCCCAGCAGCACCGAAGTCCAGTCCTCGGTTTGACGCAGCTGCTCGCGTGGCACCCGCAGCGATTTCGCGTAGCCGTGGTACACCCGACCGTAGATGTCGGCGGCGGTCGTGTAGGTCAGCGGGGAGGTTACCCCGCTGAAACTCTCGATGATGTTGGAGTTGTCCCAGATTCGCTGCTCGTCGTCGGCGATGTCCTCACCGGCCCCGCGAAGTATCGCACCGTCCGGCACGACGACCACGGTGGTGATCGGCCGGGATTGCAGCAACCACAGGCCGCCCTCGTCGATCGCCCACTCGATGTCCTGGGGCGCGCCGAAGGCATCCTCCACCCTGCGGCCCAGCGCCATCACCTCGGCGATTTCGGCCTCGGACAGCGTCGGCTCGCCCCGCCGTGACCTGTCGACCTCGGTGAGCACGAGGCCCTGCCCGTCCGCCGACGCGTAGCACCGGTCCTTGTCCCCTACCACTGTCTCCAGGACCGCGCCGGAGGATTTGTCGACCACCACCGAGTCGGCGTCCACCGCGCCGGAGACAAGTCCCTCGCCGAGCCCGTAGACCGCGCTGATCACGAGTTCGTCGGACGCACCGCTGATCGGGTTCGCGGTGAACGCGACACCGCTCGCCCGCGCCGCGATCAACCGTTGCAGCACAACGGCGGTCGCGACCGCCCTCGGCTTCCCGTCGGCGAAGGCATACCGGACCGACCGCTCGGAGAAGGCCGAGGCCCAGCAGTCCCGCACCCGGTCGAGCACCGCGTCCAGACCGTGGACGTTCAAGAATGTGTCGAATTGGCCCGCGTAAGAGTGTTCGGCGCCGTCCTCGGCGGCCACGGAGGAACGCACCGCGATCGATCCCCCGCCGAGCCGGTCGTATGCCTCGGCGATCAGGGCACGAATCTCGGGTGGAAGGGGCGTCGCGCCGATCACCGCGCGCATCGCCGCGGCCGCGGTGAGCGCCGCGTCGAGATCCGTAGCGGAAGTGACGTCGGTCACGTCCGCCGCAGAGGATGTGGCGAGGAACCGGGCACAGACGTCCGTGCCGAGCACGGTCCAGTCGGGAACTCGGAACCCACCCCGATGCAAGCGGTACAGCCCTCGGGCCTTCCCGCCGCCAAAGGCGGATATCGCCGCGGTATCGCTCCACGATCCGAGAACCTGCACGCCGCACTCCCATCACCCCGATACCGTTGCGAGCACAGCGCTCCGGCACGATCGAGCCGAGCAAAGGCAGAGGGGGTCGTTTGTTGTATATCCGATAATCCGCTGTCGTGTTAGCCCATAGTCCTGGGTCCCCATGTGCGACAGGGCTGATCCGCCCTGCGGACCGCTAGGCTACGAGCAGCATTGGCGGGTTCGGTGAGGATGTGATTCGGCCGTGGATTGGACCTTCACTCCGGACGAGTTCGCCCACATCTGGCGCGAAACCAGCCTGGATCGCCACCCGTATCCGCTGCGCATCCTGGAAACACCACGGACCGAAGACCAGGCCGAGAAGCTGCGGATCGTACTCGCCGAGCGGATGCCGCTCGGCTCCGACCCGGATCTGTCTGCCTGCCTTCGCATTCTGGCGAAGCCGCACACCAGGATCGTGGCGATCGGCGGCGCACACGAGCCGGGCAGTGAACTGCGACTGCTGGCCGCGACGATCTACGATCGCGCTGTGCTCGCGGTGCAGCAGCCCGGCGCGACGCCGGATTTCGGTGGCCGCGTTCGTGTTTCGATCGGACACAGCGGCAAACTGGGGACGCGGATCGCGGCGCTGCTTCCGAAAACCCCACCGGGCACGCAGCCTGCCCGAGTCGCGCCGGCAGACGCGGTCCGCGACGAGGAGATCGTGCGGGCGCGGCAACCGGCCGGGCCGCGGATCCGCAGGCTGCTCCTCGCGCCGCACACCGCAGAGGGATACATCCGGATCGAGCCGCGGCTGGACCGTCCGATTCCGCCGCCGCCGATCCACTACACGTGGATCGATGTGCGGAATGATGGGCGCTACCTGATCAAGGCGGGCGACGAAGTGCGCATCACCCCCGCCTCGTCTGAACAGATCGCCGCACAACTGCAAAAACGCGTTCCGGCATAGGCTGTCTCGTCCCGTTGCACCGGCCGGCCATTGCTGACCCGGCACTCGGCTTCCGGTTAGTCTGAGTCGGACCGACCGATCTCAGGGGTGAGCGATGACGATCGAGACCAGCCGAGCCGATATCGCCCGATTCAAGGAAGCAGCGCAGGCAGGGAGCGTCCAGTTCGATCCAGCGGCGGCGCGACAGTGCGCCGAACAATACGACCGGCAGGCCGATCGGCTGATCCACCTCAAACTGCGCCTCGAATCCGCCTCGGATCTGGGTGGATTCGGCGGATTCGACTCCGCTCGGCAGCTGCAGGCAGGTTTCGGTCACAAGGCGCGCGACGCCGCGGCACTGCTCGATCACTACATCGAAGCCGCCTATCGAATGAAGGAGGCGTTCCTGATCAGCGGCGGACTGCTCGAGGAGGCCGACGCAGCGAACGCCGACGCCCTGCGCGCCCTCGAATCGAGGTTGCCCCGATGACCGGCTCGGACCCCGCCTACATCAGTGCGATGGAGCACTTCGAGTCGATGCGGCACGAGGAGATCTACGCGAAGGCACAGGAGATCGACGCCGCCCAGGTGCTGCGCGCCTCGGCGATCTGGCTGGAGGTGGCCGGGACGCTCACCACCTCGTTCCCGCTCACCCGGGGCAGTGTGGACCGCGTGCTGAACTCGACGGAGTGGAAGGGCGCCACCGCCGATGCCGCGTATGCCAGCGCACGCAGCTTCGCCGCGTCCGTAGACGAGCTGGCCGCGGTCATGGGCCAGGTCGGCGCCCGGCTCGGCGGCGTCGCCGCGGCCGCGGAGGCAGTGAAGCTCGCGGTGGCGCCACCCGGCAACTCCGGACCGATCGGCACCGTGGCGAAGCTCCTGGAGGCCGCGCACGTCATCAACGCGCAGACCGCCCAGGAAACGCTGCGGCAGGAGGCCGTGCTCGCGATGAACATGGTCTACAAGCCCGCTTACACCCTGGCGGGCACGTCGGTGCCCGCCCTGCCCACGCCGCCGCAGGCGCCCGCTCCGAACTCTCAGTTCGCACCACAGGCCGTTTCACCCGCGGAGCCAGGCTATTCGACGCCCGCCCACGTGCGCCCGTACGGCGACCACTCGACGCCGAACACACCACAACCCGCGCCCTCCGCGCCGGAATCCCAAGCACCGGCGCAGACTCCGGCACCGCCGACTCAGCAGACGCCCGATTCGCAGCCGACGCCGTCAACGCAACAGGCTCCGCCGACTCAGCAGGCGCCCTCACACCCGCAGGAACCGTCCACGCTCCCCGGGCCGCCGACTCAGCAGGCACCGTTACCCGCACCCCCAACACAACAGACGCCGTCCCCCGAACCCGCACCCCCGACGCAGCAGACACTTCCGACTCCCCCAGCCGCACCACAGATCCCGCAGCCCGCACCGCCGATTCCCGGCCCCCCCGGGCCTCCGGTACAACTGCCCGATCCAGGCGGCCAACCGGGCGTCACCGGCCCGGTGCAGGAACACCCCGAGCAGGTACCCACGACCAACCAGCCCGGCGTCGTCCCGTACTGACGTCGAGTGCCGGGTGCCACCGAACACCGAAATTCGCTGATATCAACATCTTCCGGGTGATGGTGGTGTCAAATTGCCATTGATCGGCGGCGTTGTAGATGACCGCTGTAACCAGTCAGGAGTGCCCGCGTGCCACGTGAAATCGATTCGGCTGTCTTCCCGCACCTGGAGGCGGACCTCGACCGCGTCCGTGACCTCCTCGGCCCCGTGCAGCTGGAGGGCAGGCCCGAACTGGCCGCACTTACCGACGAAGGGCCTGACACCTCTCGCCGCCTGGTCCGCCCCACCTTGACGTTGCTGTCGTACTACCTGCTCACCGATCCCACGGTCCCGGCCGACGACCGGGCGGTGCGCGCCGCCGCTGCCGTGGAGTTGCTGCATCTGGGTTCGCTCTACCACGACGACGTCGTCGATCACGCCTACCAGCGTCGCGGCCGTCCCAGTGCCAACGTGGTGTGGGGATCGCATATGGCCGTATTGGGTGGGGACTCCGTGATACTCACGAGCGTGCGCATGCTGGCCGAACTCGGCCAACGAGAAGTTCTCGCGGGGGCGATCGCGGGCGAGCAGATGTGCGCGGGCATGGTGACCGAGGCCGCCGACCAGTATGTGGCCTCCCGCAGCGAGCAGTCCTACTTGGACGCGATCGACGGCAAGACCGCGGCGGTGCTGTCGCTGGCATGCCGGGTGGGTGCGATGCAGGCCGGCCGCTCCGAGGCTGAGGAAGAGGCGTTGGCCGGGTTCGGTCGACAGTTCGGACTGGCCTACCAACTGTATGACGACATCCTCGACCTGACCTCGACCGCCGAAGAAACGGGTAAACCGGTCAACGCGGATCTGCCCGAGGGCATCTACACCCTTCCCGTGATCCGCGCCGCTGCCCGCGACCAGGACCTTGCCAACATGCTGTGCAGAACAATGACTCGTGAGCAAGCCGCGCATGCCCACGAGCTCGTCATCGCCTCCGGCGCCGTGGACGAAGCACAAGCAAAGGCCGATGAATTCATGGACCAGGCCGCCGGTCAGCTCGCCGCTCTGGCCGCTGACCCGCGCGCCCGCCACGCGATCACCGCCTACACCCGGTCCATGCTCGACCGACGAACTCCTGGCCCCGCGGTCCACCGGCCCTCGACACAGCCATCCAGGGCTCACAGCGACGCGCTCTCACCGCAGCTCGCGCAATGGCTGAAAAGCTGGCTGTTGGACACCGGCCTTGCCCTCACGCCGGCCGAGGCCGACTACCACCGGTGGACAGGAGCGATCCGGATCCCGCGACACTGGACCCCAGCAGCGGACGCGGACGTTGAACAGAACTCCTACCGCATGGCCGTGCTACTCCTCGCGTGGGACGACCTGTTCGAGGATCCGCAGCTGACCGACCCGGCAACCGTGACCGCGCTGAGGCGTGGCATGGTGGCAACACTGCGCCAGGACCCGGAGAAACCGTGGCGGCCCGGCGCGATCCCGACGTCGTGGGCGAGTGTGTGGCCGCGGCTGCGCGAGGGCCGCAGCACCCGCTGGCAGGAGCAGTTCCTCGACGGCCTCGAGGCGTGGTGCGAAGCCTGTGAACGCGAAGCCCACCATCGCATCAACGGCTACATCCCGCCCACAGCCGACTACCTGCCGCTGCGGATGTCGACCAGTGGGATCGAAACCGCCCTCGCCTGCATGGAGGTGCACCAGAACCGGGAACTGCCGCCGAAGCTGCGCAACCACCCCGTGATCCGCCGTCTCGAGGAACTCGCCTTCTGGGTGACCTTCGTGGAGAACGACCTGGTGGGGTTGGAGCAGGACGAGGCAGACCAAGTCCCCTACAACCTTGTCCGGGCGGTCCGGCACGAGACCGGCTGCACCCGCGGCGAAGCCATCGAGCAGCTGCAGCGCCAGGTGGCAGAACAACGCGCCCAGCTCGAGGCGCTGCTCCGCTACCTCCCCGCGCTCCTGCGCGTGCTTCCCGGCCTGTCGGGCCAGGGGAAGCACTACGCGGAGGTATACCGAAACATGGCGAGCGTGGGGCTCTGGGCGCGCGAGAGCGATCGGTACGAGCAAACCTCCGCTTCCGCAGCGCCGGACTTGGAACGCTTGCGCCGTGAGATCTACTACCCAGCGGACGAACCGGCTCCTTCCGCGCTGTAAGCCCCCGCAGAGTGTGTCCCGCGCGATCTACCGTGGTGGTCGCGCGGGACACACCCTCAGCGCTTCGCCGGCTGTCCGGACCTCGCCGGTCCGGGGATGCGGATCCATCTCGTGGGTCGAAGCGACGAGCGGGTGCGCAGATGGAACGCGGCCAGTCCGATGAGGGCGCTCGCGGTGAACCAGGCCAGTTGCACGGCGAAACCCCCATATGGCGTGGTGTCGGAGAAACCGGCCGCGGTCGAAGCCTGCATCGCCCCGTAGGAGGGCAGCCAGCGCACGAATCCGCTGTCCGCCCCGACGCTGGCGATGGGGTTCTGCACGGCCATGTCGAAACAGCTGATCATCGCGATGGCGAACATCCCCTCCACCTCCCGGCGCAGCAGCGCGCCGAGCGCGACACCCAGCGCCCCGTAGGTCATCGCCACGCAGAAAAGCGCCGCAGCGAGCAGAACAGGCTGCCGGGGCGACCAGTAACAGCAGATGACAGCGGTGGCGTACACGCACACCACCACCGAGGCCACCACCAGACAGGCAATCTTCGCCAGAGCCAGCGCCACTCGGGGATACCCGGCCATCGACAGACGCCTGTCGAATGCTCCACTGCTGAAAGTCGCCGCGAACATCATGAACCCGATGATCAGTGAAACCGCCATCAGGGCTCCGCTGATCTGAGCGAGCTGATTGCCGTTGGCGCGCAGAACGAGACCGGTGTCTCGAAGCCGGAACGGTACCTCGACGTCGATGATGGCCACGTGCACCAGAGTGATCAATATAGGGACGAAGACCGCCACCAACACCATGGCGAACCGGTTACGAGCATGCTCGACGAGACCGTAGCGCGTGGCGATCACGAACAGCCGCACACCCTCGCTCATCCGGCCATCTCCTGTCTGCTGTGTAGGACGCCGTCGTACAACCGCCACACCTCATCGAGCTTGTCGGTGTCGTGGGCCAGATGCGAGACGACCAGAACCGACCGGCCGGTGTCACGGAACTCCGCGACCAGATCCCAGAAACGCAGATAGGTTTCCCAGTCGAAACCCTGGTACGGCTCATCGAGCAGCAGAACCTGCGGATCGTGCATCACCGCCAACGTCAGGTTCAGCTTCTGCCGCGTGCCCCCACTCAGCGCCGCGACCCGCTCACCGGCGTACTCGGAGAAACGCAAGATCTCCATGGTCTCCTCGGCCCGCAGCAAGTCCGGGATCGCATAGGCCGCGGCGAAGAAGTCCAGGTGCTGACGAACCGTGAACGCGTCGTTCAGGACCACCTGCTGCGGGCAGTAACCGAACCGCCCACGGTGCCGGACCACCCCCCGGTCCGGTCGCAGTCCTCCGGAGAGGACCTTCAACAACGTCGACTTGCCCACCCCGTTCTCACCGACGATGCCCACCAGCGCCCCCGCAGGCAACACAAAGTCGATGCCACGCAGCACCGACCGCCTGCCATACGAGTGGTGGACGTCCTGCACTTCCATCAACACCCCTTAACCTACCGCCGGCACAGTAGCTCGGCGGCGATTCGCATGCTATCAATCAACGACGAAAACCCGTGCCGGGACGGCCGATTCGCCGCACACGCCTCCGGCGGTGCGGCAAACTCCCCGACCGTGGCGAACCGCTGCGCCGCAATATGTTGTAGATCCGGGTCGTCTCCAAGGTGTGGCGCATGTCCGCCCGCACGGCCGATAGTGCGTTGACCACGAACGTTCGCCGGATCGGGTGACACGCCCATGGGAGTCCGGCAGTCAGAGGTGGGTTCACTGTCCACGGTGATAGGTGCTGTCGAGAGTGTGGGTGGTTTGTGGCGGAGCTCGTTCGAGCGCGTCGGTTGACCGACGCGGAAGGTCCAGGGCTGCAACAGATGGTGCGCCGCGGTAAGGGTTCGGCGATCAGTATGCGCAGGGCCATGCAGGCAGCCGGTGCGGCTTCGTCGGTGACGACCAGTTGTGGGGCGTCACCCGCCGCCGCAAAGGCGGCGACCACAGCCTTGCCGCGCTGAAGTCGATCCGCGCCGCGCGACCCGACGGTGAACCGATCCTGACCGGCGAACGGTCGTGGTCAACACGCCGGCCCGGGCGATGTCCTGATGCAGGGTGCCAGATCAGCTCGTCTTGATTGTCCCGCCGTCGATGACGAGGTCGGCTCCGACGATGTTGGCAGCCTTGCCCGAGACCAGGAACGTCACGAGGGACGCGACCTCTTCCGGTTCGGAGATTCGGCGCGAGGCGATGCCGAACTGCTCCGGCAGCGCCGCCAGCAACTGCTCGTGCGAGATGCCCTGTGCAGCAGCGATCTTCGCGCCCACCCATTCGGAGCCGCGCCAGATCCGGGTGCCCACCACGCCGGGTGAGATCGTGTTGACGCGGACTCCCTGCGGACCGAACTCTTCGCTGAGACGCTTGCCGAAGGCGGTAAGCGCCGCCTTGGCCTCGCTGTAGCCGACCGGCCCGACGGACGGCAGGTGTGCGTTGATCGAGGAGACGTTCACGATCGCGCCGCGACGGTCGAGCAGGCTGGGCAGGGCGGCGCGGGTCGCCCAGACGGCACTGAACAGGTTGACATCCAGGAAGTGCCGCCACTGATCGTCGGTACTGTCGAGAAACCCGCCCAGCGTCAGTCGGTCGGGGTCGCCGCCACCAACGTTGTTGATCAGGATGTCGATGCCGCCGAGCTCCTCGAGCGCGGTATCCACGAGCGCAGTCGCGCCGTCTTGCGAGCTCAAGTCCACCGAAACAGTAGCCACGGCGGCCTTTTCGAGTTCGGGTGTGATGGTGCGGGCGGCGCCGACCACGCGTACGCCCGCGGCGGACAAGGTCTCGGCGACGGCCAGGCCGATGCCGCGGCTCGCTCCGGTGACGACGGCGGTCTTGCCGGTCAATTCGAGATCCATGGAGACTTCCTTTCTAGAACTGCAGGTCAAAAACACGGGCATACGAGAGCCGCCGCAACGTAGCGGATCGGTCAGAGGGCGGTCAGGGCGATGTCGATGATGCGATACAGCGCTTCGATGTCGTGGGTCTTGGCCATGATGCGCAGGCCGGCGCTGGTGTTGAGCAGGAACTCGGCCGTGGCCCGCGCATCGACGTCGGGACCGACGTCGCCGTCGCGTCGGCCCTGTTCGATCCGGGTGGCCAGCACGGCGACGATACCCTCCTCGATGCCACGCAGGACTCGGGTGATCTCCTCATCGTGGCCACCGAGCTCAGCGGACGTATTCACGACCATACAGCCACGCCGAACCGGCTGTGCGACATCGGAATCCACGGTCTCACGCAGGTACGCGCCGATACGTTCGCAGGTGCTTCCCGGCTGGAACAGCAGCCCCACGGCGCGCTCCACGCCCATCCGTCCATAGCGGGCCAATGCCTGGTCGAACAGTTGCCGTTTACTGCCGAACGTGTGGTACAGGCTGCCCTTACCGACGCCGGTAGCCTCGGCGAGTTGCGCGGGAGAGGTGCCGCCGTACCCGTGGCTCCAGAACTCCTCCATCGCGCGCTCGATGACAGTATCGGTTTCGAAGTTCCGAGGCCTGCCCATGCGAAGGACTCTATATATTGTTGACCCAAAGGTCAAGAAAACCGTTGGCTGCGGCCGTCGACTTTCCGCGTCGCTCAGCCGACGGGCTCAACCGGTTCCGGCACACGACCCCACACTCTCGACAGCAGCTACCGCCGCCGAAAGTGCCCCAGACTCCCGGCCCGCTGCCGGAACCCGGCGGCGTGTCACCCAACCCGACGAACGTTCGCGGTCAACGCTATAGCGGTGTCCAACTGTCGCGTTCGGGTTCTTGCCTGGTTATCAGCCGGGCAGAATGTGCACGCCCGGCGCGCCTACAGGAGACACCACAGCCTCGCCTCGACGGCCGCGAAAGCCGGAACCGAAGAAGCCGTGCGACTACACCTTGACCAAGTCGTCGGCGTGGATGACCGGGCGCTGCATGGTGTCCGGGAGTTCGGTCGTGGAGCGGCCGAGCATGCCCGCGAGTTCGGTGCTGTCGTATTCGACGACACCGCGGGCGACGATGCGATTGTCGGGAGCCACCAGGTCGACGACGTCGCCGCCGTAGAAACGGCCGCGCACGCCGGTGATACCCGCGGCGAGCAGCGACCGGCGCCGATCCGCCACCGCCTGCACCGCGCCGTCGTCGATGAGCAGCGCACCGCGGCTGTCGGCCGCGTGCCGGACCCAGAACTTGCGGGCGGACAGGCGAACCGGGCGCGCGGCGAAGGCGGTGCCGACGGTGCCGGTGGTCAGTGCGGTAGCGGCCGAGGAGGCAGCGGCCAGCAGGACAGGCACGCCCGCGTCGGCGGCGAGCCGTGCGGCGGACAGTTTGGACGCCATGCCACCGGTGCCGAGCGCGCCGCCACTGCCCGCGATCACGCCGTCCAGATCGGCGCTGCTGCGGACCTCGGGAATGAGGGTTGCCGCACCCTTGCGCGGGTCGCCGTCGTAGAGGCCCTCGACGTCGGACAGCAGCACGAGCGCGTCCGCGCCGACCAGGTGGGCGACCAGCGCGGCGAGCCGATCGTTGTCGCCGAAGCGGATCTCTTCCGTTGCGACAGTGTCGTTTTCGTTCACGACCGCGACCGCACCGAGGGAACGGAGCCGGTCGAGGGTGCGCTGCGCGTTGCGGTGGTGCTCGCGGCGGGCGAAGTCGTCAGCGCTCAACAGCACTTGGCCGACGGTTCGGCCGAAACGGGCGAACGACGTACCCCAGGCGTGGGCCAGCGCCAGCTGCCCGACGCTCGCGGCGGCCTGTTTGGTGGCCAGGTCGCGCGGACGGCGGCTCAGCCCCAGTGGCGCGATGCCCGCGCCGATGGCACCCGAAGACACTACGACCACATCGGAGCCCGCGCGCATCCGCGCCTCGACTGCGTCCGCGAGCCGATCGAGGCGCGCGGTATCCAGCCCGCCCTTCAGACTGGTCAGTGCGGACGAACCGATCTTCACCACCACTCGGCGCGCCGACGCGATCGCCAGCCTGGCCGCACTCAGACCCGACGCCGAATCCCCCTCGGCGGTACTCGAACTCATCTGCATCGCCACCGAACTCCCTGCACCACAATCGAATCCACGGTGGTCCCGGCGGATGCCCGGACCCGGCCCGGACCGTAGCCGATCGAACTCGGCACACGCGGCGCATACCCCCGCGCGCGGCGACTCGACCGACGTACACGTCCTACTCCTCGTCCTCTTCCACCAGCCCTCGGCGCACCCGGGACGCGTGCTTGCGCTCCGCCGCGCTCACCCGATCGGTCTGCTCCAGCCTGATGTCGGTGCCGCGACCGGTGCGCACCATATCGATGCCCGCCGAGATCTGCGGCTCCCACTCGAAGGTCACGTCGCCGATGGTCACCGGCGCACCGGGCTCGGCGCCGAGCTTCACCAGTTCGTCCTCGACGCCGAGGCGGGCGAGCCGGTCGGCCAGGTAGCCGACGGCCTCGTCGTTGTCGAACTGGGTCTGGTGCACCCAGCGTTCGGGCCGGGTGCCGCGCACGATGAAGCCGCCCGGCTCCTCAGGGTCGGCGAGCACGCTGAATCCGGTCTCGTCGACCGCGATCGGGCGAATGACCGGGCGCTTGGGCGCAGCCTTCGGATGCTGCTCGCGATATCGGCGCACCAGCTCGGCGAGGGCAAAGGTCAAGGGGCGCAGGCCGGCCCGGCTCACCGCGGAGATCTCGAACACCGGCCAACCCCGCTCGGTGAACTCCGAGGTCACCATCTCGGCGAGCTCGGCGGCGTCCGGCACGTCGATCTTGTTCAGGATCACCACGCGCGGTCGGTCGGCCAGATCACCGAGACCGGCATCGGCGCTCAGCGCGGGCTTGTAGGAGGCCAGTTCGGCTTCCAGTGCGTCCACATCCGACACCGGGTCGCGGCCCGGCTCCAAGGTGGCGCAGTCCACCACGTGGGCGAGCACCGCGCAGCGCTCCAGGTGTCGCAGGAAGTCCAGCCCCAGACCGCGGCCCTCGCTGGCACCCGGAATCAGGCCGGGCACGTCCGCGACGGTAAAGGTGGTGTCGCCGCTGGCGACCACGCCGAGGTTGGGCACCAGCGTGGTGAACGGGTAGTCCGCGATCTTCGGCTTGGCCGCCGAGAGCACCGAGACCAGCGACGATTTTCCCGCCGAGGGAAAGCCGACGAGCCCGACATCGGCGACCGACTTCAGCTCGAGCACCAGGTCGCTCTCTTCGCCGTCCTCGCCGAGCAGAGCGAAACCAGGCGCCTTGCGCGCCTTCGAGGCCAGCGCGGCGTTGCCGAGCCCGCCGCGGCCACCACGGGCCACGATGAAGCGGTTGCCCGCGCCGACCAGGTCGACCAGTACCTTGCCGTCGTTGTCGAGTACCACTGTGCCGTCGGGCACCTTCAGCACCAACTCGGTGCCCTGCTTGCCGTCGCGATTCCCGCCCTCGCCCGGCTTGCCGTTGCCTGCCTTCGCGTGCGGGTGGAAGTGGAAGTCCAACAGAGTGTGCACGTTGGAGTCGACCTCGAGGATCACGTCTCCCCCGTTGCCTCCGTTGCCGCCGTCGGGTCCACCCAGCGGCTTGAACTTCTCGCGGTGCACCGAGGAGCAGCCGTGGCCACCCGTCCCCGCACGCACATGCAGTACGACACGGTCGATGAACTTGGACATACGCCGAATCATCCTCCTTCGGGGCTGGTCGTACTTCGGGCTGGTCGTTCGTAAACACGAAAAACGGGCCAGGGTTTCGAGACCCTGACCCGCTCGTTGTTGTCCGGAAGTGGTGAGGCGGCTGCCTCGCCTTCGCTCGGCTGCCTCGAGCCTTCGCTCGGCCCAGCGCGGGCTGCGGACGGACTCCGTCCGGCTGTGCCCGTTATGCGGTCAGGCCTGAACCGGCTCCGGGACGACGATGTTGACGGTCTTGCGTCCGCGCTTGTTACCGAACTCGACCGCGCCCGCCGCAAGGGCGAACAGGGTGTCGTCACCGCCACGGCCCACGTTCACGCCGGGGTGGAAGTGCGTGCCACGCTGACGCACCAAGATCTCGCCCGCCTTGACCGTCTGGCCGCCGAAGCGCTTGACGCCGAGTCGCTGGGCGTTGGAATCGCGTCCGTTCCGGGAGCTGGATGCACCCTTCTTGTGTGCCATAGCTGAATCTCCTCGGGGGTGTCTTACTTGATGCCGGTGACCTTCAGGACCGTCAGCTGCTGACGGTGACCCTGGCGTTTGTGGTAGCCGGTCTTGTTCTTGAACTTGTGGATGCGGATCTTCGGGCCCTTGGTCTGCTCGACCACCTCGGCGGCCACCGAGACCTCGGCCAGCTTCGCGGCGTCGGTGGTCAGCTCGGCGCCATCGACGACGAGGACCGGATCCAGTGCCACGGCGGTGCCCGGCGCACCCTCGATCTTCTCGACCTTCACCAGGTCACCGACCGCGACCTTGTACTGCTTTCCGCCGGTCTTGACGATCGCGTACGTTGCCATCGGTCGGCTGCCCTTCTTCCTGTAGTGCTCGGCACTTGCTCACGCGGCAGCTCCTCCGGCCGGATGATCCCACCGGAGACCGCCACACAAATGGTCTGGTAATCGCCGCCGCCTCGGCGCCTGATGGCTCTCGGTATCGAACTGTCGAGAACCGGGCCACGAAGACAGAACATGCTGTCACCGGGCAGCGACTGTCCAAGATTACAGGACGCCCACCGCCACAACCAAACCGGCGCCCTGCTGGCCGCCCTGTCGACGCTGTGGATTCGCTGTCGTGGCAGGCACGTGGCCCCGTCGATAAACCGACGGGGCCACATGGACGTGCACGACGACTTACTGCGATGCGTCGGGCGCCCCCGCCGCGCGGCCGACCGCACGCCTGCGCGGCCTCCTGCGCTGCGGCAACTCGACCGGCTCCGGCTCGGAATAGTCGATGGCCGGCGCGGGCGCCTGCTCCCCGGTGGGCAGCACGAACACCGCGCCGGAGCTGTCCGCGGCGGGCGCGGCAGCCGAACGAGCGACCCGGCGGCGACGGGCCGGACGGGCCGCCGCTTCCGACACCCCGTTGGTTGTAGACGCGGCGGGCGACTCCGGGGCCGGTGCGGGCTCGACCTCTTCGACGACCTCGACGACTTCGGCGGGTTCGGTCTCCGGCTCTTCGGCGGGCACGGCCACCGCGGCCTGGACCGTCTCCGCGACCTCGGCCTCGGCCTCGGCCTCGGCGAGGGCGACACCTTCGGCAGCCGCGTCGGGCTGGTCAGCCGCGGTCTGGACCGGCTGCGCGGCCTCGCTCGCGGCGGGCTCGGCGACCACCGACTGCGCAGTGGCGGCCTCCTGTGCCTGTTTCGGCTGTTCCGCCCCCTCGGTGTCCTCGGTGTGCTGCGCCGCCATCGCCAGGGCGACCGGGTGCGCCCGCTTGACGGCGGCATCCTCCTCGACGTGCTCCGGCACGGGGCCGGCGCCGTTCACGGCCGGAGGCTGCGCGGCACTCGCCGCACCCTTGTCCCGGCCACGGCGCCTGCGCGAACCGCTCTCGCGGGTTCGCCCGGTGCTCTCGTCGCCGGAGCCGGGCTCCACCGGGTACGTGTGCACGAGGATGCCGCGGCCGTGGCAGTGCTCGCAGGTGGTGGAGAACGCCTCGACCAAGCCGGTGCCCAGCTTCTTGCGGGTCATCTGCACCAAGCCGAGCGAGGTGACCTCGGAGACCTGATGACGGGTGCGGTCGCGACCGAGCGCCTCGGTCAGGCGGCGCAGCACCAGGTCCCGGTTGGACTCGAGCACCATGTCGATGAAGTCGACGACGATCATGCCGCCGATGTCGCGCAGCCGCATTTGGCGCACGATCTCCTCGGCAGCCTCCAGGTTGTTCCTGGTGACCGTCTCCTCCAGGTTGCTGCCGCCGGAGCCGGTGAACTTGCCGGTGTTCACGTCGATCACCGTCATGGCCTCGGTGCGGTCGATCACGAGGGTGCCGCCCGAGGGCAGCCACACCTTGCGATCGAGCGCCTTGGCCAGCTGTTCGTCGATCCGGTGGGTCTCGAACACGTCCACGCCGTTGTTCTCGTGCCGGGAGACGCGCGCGAGCAGGTCCGGCGCGACGGTACCGATGTACTTCTCCACCGTGCTCCACGCCCGGTCACCCTCGATGACCAGCCTGGAGAAGTCCTCGTTGAACAGGTCGCGAATGACCTTGACCAGCAGGTCGGGCTCCTCGTAGAGCGTCTTCGGCGCGCCGCCGTCCTTGCTCGCCTGCTTGTCGATCGTGCGCCACGTCGTCTGCAGCCGTTCCACGTCGCGGGCCAGCTCGGCCTCGCTGACGCCCTCGGACGCGGTGCGGATGATCACACCGGCATCGGCGGGCACGATGTCGCGCAGGATGTCCTTGAGCCGCTTGCGCTCGGTGTCGGGCAGCTTGCGGCTGATCCCGGTGGAGGTGCCACCCGGCACGTACACCAGGAAGCGTCCGGCCAGGCTGATCTGGGTGGTGAGACGGGCTCCCTTGTGGCCGACCGGGTCCTTGCTGACCTGCACCAGCACCTGGTCGCCCGGTTTGAGCGCCTGCTCGATCTTGCGCTCCTTGCCGCCGAGCTTGGCGGCCTCCCAGTTCACCTCACCGGCGTAGAGCACGCCGTTGCGGCCGCGGCCGATGTCGACGAACGCCGCCTCCATACTGGGCAGCACATTCTGCACCTTGCCCAGGTAGACGTTGCCGACCATGGACGCGGAGCCGGTGCTCGTGACGAAGTGCTCGACGAGGATGTCGTCCTCGAGCACCGCGACCTGCGTGGCGGCCTGGTGGTCCGGGAAGGACTTCTCGCGCACGACCATGA
The DNA here is from genome assembly GCF_052114905.1 of Nocardia sp. 2TAF39. Classification (NCBI taxonomy): domain Bacteria; kingdom Bacillati; phylum Actinomycetota; class Actinomycetes; order Mycobacteriales; family Nocardiaceae; genus Nocardia; species Nocardia sp. 2TAF39. The sequence continues at coordinate 11,885 of NZ_JBFRFQ010000033.1, read as the reverse complement.
CCCGGTCCACCGCCTCGCGGCGGGCCAGGAACTCCGACTCGGTCAGGATCGGCGGGCGGCGGCGGCCTGCCTCGCGGCCGTCGCGGCGACGCTGACGCTTGGCTTCCAGCCGGGTCGAACCGGTGATGCCCTGGACCTCGTCCACGGCGACGCGGCCGCGGCTCTTGTTGCGCGGCTCGCGCTCGTGCACGACGGTGTTCGGCGGATCGTCCTCGGAAGGCTCGTTCTCGCCGGACTCGCCCGCCACCTTGCGACGACGACGACGGCGGCGACGACGACTCGCACCCTCCGGCACGCCGTCCTCGTCCTCGGAGTCGGCGGTCTCGGCGGCATCCGCGGATTCGGCCTGCTCGGCGGTCTCGGCGGTCTGCTCGTCCTCGACATCGGAGTCGGTCTCGTCGCCGTCGGTATCGGAGTGCTGCTCACCGCGCCCGCGGCCACGGCCACGACGGCCACGACGCCTGCGGCGCGGCTGACCCTCGTCATCCTGCTGCTCCGACGGCTCATGGTCGCCCTCGGTGACCTCGGTCTCGTCCTCGACGGGTTCCGGGGTCGGCTCCTCGACGCGGCGGGCCTCGCGTTCCGCGCGGCGCTGCCTGCGGGCCTGCTCGACGGCCGCGGCGTCCGGTGAAAGAAACAGTGGTGCATGCACGACGGCGGCGGACTCGAACACCACAGGGGCGACGGGCTCCGGCTCCTGCCGCACCGAGTGGGTGAACAGCTGTGTCGACGGCAGGTGCGCCGGGCCGCTCGTCGTCTCCGGCCGCTGTCCGTGGATGGGCGCGTCCGGCGCGGAGAAGACGACGCCGGGACCGGCGAAGGGCGCCTCGGCCCGCGGTTGCCGCGCGGTTTGCTCGAGGGTGGCGGGGGCCGGTCCGGTGTCGCTCGCCCGCACAGCGGAATCCGCCTGCGCGGTCGGCTCGGCCGGGGGTCCCTCGGCTGGCACCAGGGCGGCGCGCACCGACTCGGCTACGGCACGGTCGACATTCGATTGCGCGCTGCGGGCATCGGCTCCCAGCTCGGTCAATTTCGCCAGGATGCGCTTGCTCGTCACCCCCAGCAGCTTGGCTAGTGCGTGAACTCGGATTCGCTCCGGCAATTGTTCGGCATCCTGTGATGTTGTTTCCAGCGGCTCTTGATCGGCCACGAAGTCTCCTCGGGCCCCCGGGCGCGTCCCTCCCGGTAGGAGTGACGCGGCCGGCGCGGGGGCACTGTCTGTTCGACTCACGCCCAGTGGCGCGAGGTCAAGTGGTCTCGCCCCGCGTGCCCGGTTATCACCATGTCGTTCGTCGTTCGGGCTAACTGGTCACGCGGCGCCTGGCTGTGTGGCTGAACTCCGCGGATCGAGCGCTCATCCAGCGTGCCGACGCGAACAGCGAGCCCCAGCAACGGGCTGTTTGTCCATGGCAGCGATGATCGGCATCGAACCGTGGTGTCATCCGGCTGCGATCGTCACCTCCCGTGCGCGCGTCTGCGCGAACAGTCGGTGTCGAGTGCAGCCGTTGCCAGTATCCCACACCAGGCGCCGGGCGTTCGCCATCGGCGCTCGGCTCCGTCCTGCCCGGAGCGCGTTCGCCCTGCTCCCAGCCGCAACAGACACGACGATCAGGAACTGCGATCAGGCCGGAAGCTCAGGGAACCAGAGGGTGATCTCACGCTTGGCCGACTCCGGCGAATCGGACCCGTGCACCAGGTTCTCCTGGGTCTCCAGAGCGAAATCTCCGCGAATGCTGCCGGGCACCGCCTTCTCGACCGGGTCGGTGCCGCCAGCGATCTGCCGGAACGCCGCGATGGCGCGCGGGCCCTCCAGAATGGCCGCGACAACCGGGCCGGAAGTGATGAACTCGATCAAGGAACCGAAGAACGGCTTCTCGGCATGCTCGGCGTAGTGGCCCTTGGCCAGCTCCTCGGATACGTGCTTCAGCTCGAGGGCGACGATCTTCAACCCCTTGCGCTCGATCCGTGCCAGCACCTCGCCGACAAGGCCACGGGCCACACCATCCGGCTTGATGAGTACCAACGTCTGCTCAGTCACGGCGCACAGCCTAACGGGCGCCCGCCCGGGTACCGAACCAGCGGTCAGCGAATCCACCGACCGTGAGACCGACCACGCCTTGCCCCCGGCGCGTCGGATCACCGAATCACCCCATCATCGAACCTCGCGAGCGGGCTACGAGCGGGGCATGCGCTGGCTCGGCAGCAGACCCTTTTCCATTCGACCCCGCACGTCGGCGCGCAGCACCAGGATGAAGCCCCAGACCACGGCGAACACCACCCCGATGACGCCGATCGATACGTGGATGAACGTACCGAGCAGGACGAAGACCTGCAGGCCCAGGTTGAAAGGCAACGCCAAGGAGCGTCGCTGCAGCCCGGCGCCCAAGAACATCACCACCGCGAGCACCACAAGGTAGGTGCCCGACAACCAGGTCACCCCGCCGCCGACGTCGGCGACCACCGGCAGCGCGAGCAGCACCACGATCGCCTCGAGCACCAGCGTGCCTGCCATCACCCCGCGGAAGCCCTTCCACGGATCGGTCGCGGGCGGTGGCACCGGCCGCTCGCCATGGTCGACGGGTTCACTCATGCTGTGTCCTCCTCGGCATTCGCGGACCCTCCGTGGTTACCCGAACTGCCACCTCCCGGCCTGACGCTCATACCCGCACCTCGCTCATGCCTCCACCTCGCTGGCGCTCGGCTCCGCCATGACCGAGAACTCGGCCGTGCTCACTGTTCGCTCGCTGCGCTCGCTCATGCCTCCACCTCGCTGGCGCTCGGCTCCGCCATGACCGAGAACTCGGCCGTGCTCACTGTTCGCTCGCTGCGCTCACTCATGCCGGGTCCTTTCCGAACAGCGCACGCGTCACGCCCGCCGTCACCACCGAGCCGGTCACCACGACACCCGCACCGGATACCATTTCGCCCTGCTCGCCGCTCTCCTCGGCCAGCGCGATCGCGGTCTCCAGCGCGTCGGGCAGGGTCGCCGCGGTGACCACCCGTTCGTCACCGAACCGCTGCACCGCGAGATCGGCCAGCGTCTCCACGTCCATTGCGCGCGGCGAGCCGTTGCTGGTGACGACGATCTCGTCGAACACCGGCTCCAACGCGGTGAGGATGCCGTCGGCATCCTTGTCGCCGAGCACCGCGATCACCCCGACCAGCTTGCGGAAGTCGAACTCGGCGGTGAGCGTCGCGGCAAGCGCACGCGCGCCCGCCGGGTTGTGCGCGGCGTCGATGAAGATGGTCGGCGCATTGCGGATTCGCTCCAACCTGCCCGGGCTGGTCACGCTCGCGAAACCCGAGCGAATGGCGTCGACGTCGAGCTGCCGCTGGGCACCGGCGCCGAAGAACGCCTCCACCGCGGCGAGCGCGAGCACCGCGTTGTGTGCCTGGTGTTCGCCGTGCAGCGGAAGGAAGATCTCGTCGTACACGCCGCCGAGGCCCTGTAATTCGAGCTGCTGCCCGCCCACCGCGATCTGCCTCGCGAGCACCCGGAACTCGGCGCCCTCGCGTGCCACCGCGGCGTCCACCTCGACGGCGCGGCGCAGCAGCACCTCCATCGCCTCCGGCTCCTGCTCCGCGATCACCGCGACGTTGTCGCGCGGGATCAAGCTTTCCGGCGCGCGCTTGATGATCCCGGCCTTCTCCCCTGCGATGGACGCCAGGTCGGGGCCGAGGTAGTCGGTGTGGTCCAGGCCGATCGGCGTGATCACCGCCACCTGCCCGTCGACGACGTTGGTGGCGTCCCAGGTGCCACCCATGCCGGTCTCCACGACCGCGACGTCGACCGGCGCCTCGGCGAAAGCCGCGAATGCCATGCCGGTGAGCACCTCGAACTTGCTCATGGCCGGTCCGTCCGCGGCGGCCGACTGCTTGTCGATCATCTCGACATAGGGCAGCAGCTCGCGGTAGGTCCGCACGTATTCGGCCGGCGAGATCGGCGCGTTGTCGATGCTGATCCGCTCGGTGGCCAGCTGCAGGTGCGGGCTCGTGATCCGGCCGGTTCGCCGGTGCAGCGCGGTGAGCAGCGCGTCGATCATCCTGGTCACCGAGGTCTTGCCATTGGTGCCCGCGACGTGGATCGCCGGATAGCTCTGCTGCGGCGAGCCGAGCAGGTCCATCAGCGTGGCGATCCTGGTCAGCGACGGCTCGAGCTTGGTCTCCGGCCAGCGCCGGTCGAGTTCCGCCTCGACCAGCGCCATCTCGGCCAGTTCCACCGGCGAGGGGCCGGAGGTCAACCGCGCGCCATCGCCGTGGCGCTCGTCGTCGCCGTACTGCGGCTCCGGTTCGCTGTTCATTTGCTGCTCAACTCGGTGAGGCGGGCACCGATGCGCGCCACTTCGGCGGCGGCGACCTGCTGCCTGCTCTTGATCTTGTCGACGACGTGCTCGGGCGCCTTGGCCAGGAACGCTTCATTGCCGAGTTTGGCGGCGGTGCCCTGGAGTTCCTTCTCCGCGGCGGCCAGGTCCTTCTCCAGGCGGCGTCGTTCGGCGTCCAGGTCGACCGCGCCGGAGGTGTCCAGCTCCACGGTCACCGTAGCCCCGCTGAGCCGCACCTCCAGCGACGCGGTGGCGGCGAAATCCGCACCCGGCTCGGTGAGCCTGGCCAGGTTCGCCACCGACGCCTCCAGGGAGCTCAGGTTCGCGCCGTCCACCCCGATCAGCTTGGCCGCCACCTTCTGCTTGTCGCCGAGGCCCTGGTCGCTGCGGAACCTCCTGATCTCGGTGATCAACCTTTGTGCGTCCGAAATACGTTGCGCCGCAGTCTGATCACCGGGAACGCCGGACTTCTTCGGCCACGGCGCGACCACCACCGATTCGCCACCGGTCAGCGCCTGCCAGAGCGCCTCTGTGACGAACGGGATGACCGGATGCAGCAGGCGAAGAACCGCGTCGAGCACGGTGCCGAGCACCAGCTGGGTCGCCTCGGCGCGCGCGCCGTCGGCGGCGAACTGCACCTTGGCCAACTCCAGATACCAGTCGCACAGTTCGTCCCACGCGAAGTGGTACAGCGCCTCACACGCCTTGCCGAACTCGTAGCCGTCGAACGCCGAATCCACTTCGGCGCGCACCTCCTCCAGCCGATCCAGGATCCAGCGGTCGGCGTCGGTGAGCTGCGCGCGGTCCGGCAGGTCGCCGACCCGCGCACCGTTCATCAGGGCGAACTTGGTGGCGTTGAACAGCTTGGTCACGAAGCTGCGCGAGGCGAGCGCGTGCGGCTCACCGACCGACAGGTCGCCGCCCGGCTGCGCGCCGCGCGCCAGGGTGAAGCGCAGGGCGTCGGCGCCGTAAGAGTTGATCCAGTCCAGCGGGTCGATGCCGTTGCCGCGGGACTTGGACATCTTCTTGCCGAACTGGTCGCGGATCAGGCCGTGCAGGAACACGTCCTTGAACGGCACCTGACGCGCGCCGGCCTTGCCCGCCGTCAGCACGGCATCGTCGGCGACGTAGGTGCCGAACATCATCATCCGCGCCACCCAGAAGAACAGGATGTCGTAGCCGGTGACGAGAACGCTTGTGGGATAGAACTTCCCGAGTTCGTCGGTGGCGTCCGGCCAACCCATGGTGGAGAACGGCCACAGACCGGAGGAGAACCAGGTGTCGAGCACGTCCGGGTCCTGCACCCAGCCCTCGGGTGCCTGCTCGTCGGGACCGACGCACACCACTTCACCCTCGGGGCCGTACCAGATCGGGATCCGGTGGCCCCACCACAGCTGGCGCGAGATGCACCAGTCGTGCATGTCGTCGACCCACGCGAACCACCGCGGCTCCTGGCTCTTCGGGTGGATCACGGTGTCGCCGCCCCGCACCGCGTCGCCGGCGGCCTCGGCCAGCGATTCCACCTTCACCCACCACTGCATGGACAGGCGGGGCTCGATCGGTTCGCCGCTGCGCTCGGAATGCCCGACGCTGTGCAGGTACGGACGCTTCTCGGCGACGACCCTGCCTTCTTCCGCAAGCTGTTCGCGCACCTTGACGCGCGCCTCGAAACGGTCCATGCCGTCGAATTCGGTTCCGGTACCGGCGATCCGGCCCCGCTCGTCCATGATGGTCGGCATCGGCAGGCCGTGCCGCAAGCCCATCTCGAAGTCGTTGGGATCGTGCGCCGGTGTGATCTTCACCGCGCCCGACCCGAATTCGGGATCGACGTAGTCGTCGGCGACGATCGGGATCTGCCGCCCGGTGATCGGGTGTTCCAGGGTGGTGCCGAGCAGCGCCCGGTAGCGCGGATCCTCGGGGTGCACGGCGACGGCGGTGTCACCGAGCATGGTCTCCACCCGGGTGGTGGCCACGATCACGTGCGGCTCGTCATCGTTCAGTGAGCCGTACCGCAGCGAGACCAGCTCGCCTTCGACGTCCTCGTACTTGACCTCGATGTCGGAGATGGCGGTGCGCAGTTCCGGCGACCAGTTCACCAGCCGCTCGGCGCGGTAGATCAGGCCCGCGTCGTAGAGCCGCTTGAAGATGGTCTGCACGGCGCGCGACAGGCCCTCATCCATGGTGAAGCGGTCGCGGCTCCAGTCGACGCCGTCACCGAGCGCGCGCATCTGCCACTGGATGGCGCCGCCGGACTCGCGCTTCCAGTCCCACACCTTCTCGATGAACAGTTCGCGGCCGAAGTCTTCCTTCGTCTTGCCGTCCACCGCGAGCTGCTTCTCCACCACGGACTGGGTGGCGATGCCCGCGTGGTCCATGCCGGGCAGCCAGAGCACCTCGTAGCCCTGCATGCGCTTGCGGCGCGAGAGGGTGTCCATCAGAGTGTGGTCGAGCGCGTGACCCATATGCAGCGTGCCGGTGACGTTGGGTGGTGGCAGCACGATCGAGTACGCCGGTTTGCCGCTGGAGGTGTCGGCGGTGAAATATCCGGCGGCTACCCAGCGCTCGTACATCTCGGCCTCCACCTCGCTGGGAGTCCAGCTCTTGGGGAGGGCATCGGCACGATTACGCGTATTGTCAGGGGCTGCGCTGGTCACCCCGCGATTCTAAAGCGCGCCGATCCGCGCACTTCAGGTCGGTCGATCCCGCTCTGCTCCGGCGTCGTCCGTTCGGGCTGTGCATGCCCGAGGGGCGCCGGTTGCGGTGTCGTTCGGATCGGGCCCGACACCTGCCCGGCATTTGTCGGAGCCGGTCATCGGTGAGCATCGGCGAGGGTTCCTTTTGCCCATCGACGTGCGGCTTTCCGAACTGGAGACAGAGAAAGGCGGAGTCTTCGGTGGATGAGGGACACCGAACACTCCGCCTACGCCTGACACTTTACCGTCGTTCCGGGGGCGGACCCGTAATCCATAACCAATTCTCAGTTTCCGACATTTTCTACCCCGAGGATTCCCTTTATCGAGCTGTTCGCGCAGCCCCGTCGCGACGAGCACGCGGCGGGCCCGCAGCGCCCCGCAACCGCTCAGCCGGATCGGGTATCCGTCGTGCGCCTAGCCTGGCCCCGCGCCGGTGACGACGTCGTTGATCAGGTCGGCGCCGTAGACCGCAACCTCGTCCGCGCCCGCGGACAGCAGGCTCGCGGGCGGCATCCCGTCGCGGGACAGGAACCCGTGCATGTGCTCGGCGGGCGCGTTGCGCGGCCCACCGCCACGGACCACCGCGACCCGTCGTCGCGCCCTGGCGAGCACCAGCGCCGCAGACAGTCCCGCCGCCCCGCCACCCACGACCACCACGTCATATCTCTCGCTCATGCCGCTAGCGCTCGGCTCCACCATGACCGAGAACTCAGCTGTGTTCATTGTTCGCTCGCTGCGCTCACTCATCGGCGATCACCTCTGCCGACAGCCTGCCGCCACTTCGCCGAAGCAGCAACAAATGTTGCCGATTCCGGGAAGTCGCGGTGCACTGGAGACATGTCCATTCAACCCACCGTCGCCCAGGCACTCGCCGACATCGGCCCACGACTCAAAGCGCTGCGCACCCGCCGCGATGTCACGCTCACAGCGCTTGCGGAGACCACCGGAATCTCCAAGAGCACACTGTCACGACTGGAATCCGGCCAGCGCAAGGCCAGCCTGGAACTACTGCTGCCGATTGCCATGGCACACCAGGTACCGCTGGACGAACTGGTCGCCGCGCCGAAGATCGCCGACCCGCGGGTACATACCACGGCGCGCAAGATCAACGGGCTCACCATCGTTCCGCTCACCAGACAGCCGGGGCCGCTGCAAGCCTTCAAGATGATCATCCCGGCCGACCGCACCGAGCCCGACCCGAAGGTGCACGAGGGCTTCGAGTGGCTCTACGTCCTGTCCGGGCGGCTTCGGATGGTGCTCGGCGCGCACGACCTCATACTCGGCCCCGGCGAGGCCGCGGAATTCGATACCCGCCAACCACATTGGTTCGGCAGCACGGGCCGGGGCGCCGTGGAAATCCTGAGCCTTTTCGGCAGCCAAGGTGAGCGTATGCATCTTCGCGCGCGCTCGACAGGACGAAAACGCGGGTGAGCCAGAGACTATCCGAAATGCCCGATATTGCCGAATAGCACAGAACTGGGGACCCTGGAAAGGTGGACACCCCAGGCGCTCCCCCTCCGCTGAATCTCAGTGAAATCCCAGGGTTTTCCCTGTTGCCCAACGAATCTCGACTCCGGACGCTGGAAGGTGTGAACACCCCGCTCGAAGCCCGGCCGATAGACATCCCCGAACCACTGGTATCCACCCTGGCGCCGGACTCCGTGCACGATCTGCGCGACGGCGCGATCGAGGAGTTGCGTTACCCGAGCTCGGCAGCGCTGGTCGTCGCCGGCGTCCCTGGCGCGGGCAAGAGCACCACGCTGCGCACGTTCTTCGGCGCCACCTCGGACGTCGATACGCCGTGGCACGGCCCGGACGGCGCGACCGTGCTCGACTCGCACCAGGCGCGCATCCGCTGGCGGCGCAGGCTCTGGTGGTTGCCTTATCCGCTGTGGCGCCCGGTGGTCCACACCGTGCACTTCCTCGCGATCCATGCCGCGTTGCGCGACACCGCAGGTCCGGTCGTGATCCACGACTGCGCCACCTTCCGCTGGACACGCGCGCTGATCGCGCACTGGACGGCGCGCTACGGCCGGGAACTGCACGTGATCATGCTCGATGTGCCGGCGACCGTGGCGCGGGCCGGTCAATACGCCCGCGGGCGTCGGATCAACGGAGTGGCCTTCACACTGCATGTGCGGCGCTGGAGGCGGCTGATGCGGACGATTACGGTCGAGCGACGCCGGCCGACGGACGGGTCGCGCTCCGTCGTCATCGTCGACCGCGCGACCGTCAACCGGATGCGTCGCGTGAAATTCGTCGCCTAGCGGTGAAAACCCTTGCTGCCGTGATGATCACGGGCACCGGGACAGCGTTTCAGCTCCTGATACAGCCGCCCCAAGTCCGGTGGGACGTTGTCGTGCGTCGAGCTCAGTCCTGGCTGTCGTCGTCGGCGTTTACCGGGATGCTCCCGTTGCCGTGCGAGACACCATGCGGACCGGGGCCATCAAGGTCGTTCACACGCCCTCCTTCGGCCAGTTCAATCCTTACTACTTTCCTACGAATCCCGGCCGATACCGGGGAGATTATGTGGCGTGCGCGGTCTCCGTTGGCGCAGCCTGATTACGGTGGCAGTAATGGTCGCGCACACGCCGACCTCGCACCTGGTGTGCGCGATACAGGCCGCGTCCGGGTCGCGAATCCCCATGCCGCGTCCAAGTGGTCGCGGTGGAATTGGATGACGCTGTCCCGTGGTCGTTCTCGGCGCTCACTGCGGGCCCAGGGCACGCTCGAGCGCCAAGCGCAGCAGTGCGCCACATTTCCGCGGGCACGGCGGCTCGCACGTCTTGTGGATCTCGAGGATGCCGCGGGCATGCGCCGGTGACATGACCACCGGCGGGGACTTCTCGCTGTGGTCGTCGACCTGACCGCGTCAGCCCGCCTGCAACCCGGCTGACCAGCACAAACCCCCCAAACGAAAGGACCGAAAACTCCGGGCCCGTGGAACACGGCAGCCAGCCCGCTGAGCGGGCCCCGTATCACTTCGTTCTACGGCCGGCCGCAAAACCCAATCCCAACCCGATCAGGCCAGCACATCGGCCGCACGAAAGAGCCGGGTTGGACTTGCGGATACAGAGGCAAGGAGAGCCAGCAAGGTTCACAACCCGGCGGGCTTCTCATCGAATCGATATGAATTGGCATGGCGGCAGCCGGGTCATGAATTAGCTAGGCTCTCGGCTACGATCGGCATCCATGTCCGTCTACCTCGTGACCGGTGCCGCAGGCTTCATCGGAGCGAATTACGTTCACCGTTTGCTGGAGTGGGAGCCGACCGCCGAGGTAGTAGCGGTCGACTACATCGGTTTCGCAGGTAATACGGCAAACCTGAACCCGGTGGCCGACCGCATCGTTTTCCAACAGGCCGATATCGCCGAACTGGAAACGATGGAGGCTGTCTACCGGCGACATCGACCAGATTTCGTCGTGAACTTCGCGGCGGAGTCGCACAACGACCGTGCGATCCTCGGCCCGTCGGCGTTTATGCGCAGCAACGCCCTCGGCGCCCAGGTGATGGCCGAGTGCAGTCGCCTTATTCCAGTACGTTCGCACGTGCACGTATCGACGATCGAGGTATACGGCGAGCTGGCGACCGGGAACGAATGGTTCACCGAGCGGTCCCCGCTGAACGCGAAAACCCCTTACAGCGCGGCCAAAGCGGCCGGAGATCAGATGGTGCGCGCTTACATGCAGACCTATCCGGAGATGAACATCCGGATGACGCACTGCGCCAACAACTACGGCCCGTATCAACTACCGGAGAAGCTGATCCCACTGGCGGTGACGAACGTCCTGCGCGGGCGCAAGGTGCCCGTGTACGGCGACGGCCTGCAAAGCCGGGACTGGCTACACGTCACCGATCACTGCGCTGCTGTACATCGTGTCCTGCACGCAGAGCTCGACGCGATCCCGGCGGAGGCAGCCACCGATCCGGGCTTGTTGCCGATCTTCGACGTTTCGGCTCGCTGCGAGGTCACCAACCTCGATATCGCGCGCATGGTCATCACCACGCTCGGACGTGACCCGGGCGCGTGGATCGAGCACATCCCCGACCGCCCGAATCACGATCGCCGCTACCTGATCAATCCGGAGAAGATCGAATCACAGCTGGGCTGGCAACCGACGCACGATTTCACAACCGGGATCGAAGACACGGTCAACTGGTATGTCGAGCACCGCGACTGGTGGCAACAGATCCTCGCCGACAAGGGCGAACTCGGCTTCGACTGGGGCCAAGCCGCACCCCAAGCATCACGGTAGCTTCTGGCCAGCCTCGGCTACGGATGTGCGGATAATCTTGATGACCTGATCGACGATGCCGTCGGTCATTCCCCGCCACAGCGGCAGGCAAATGTGACGGTCCGCAAAATTGTTTGCGGCCGGGAAGCTGTCGCCGATGTTCAGACCTCCGAAGACCGGCTGGCGGTGTAGAGGTTGCTCATAGACGCCACGTGCCAGCTCGACACCCGCCGCTGACACCTTGTCGCGCAAGTGATCGCGTTCTATGCCGTGGTTGAGGAGGGCGATGCATTTGTGACCGCTCACCTGCCCGTGCGGGACCGGGAACTCGAGCCCGATGCCGGATAGATCGGTGATGTAGCGGTCGATGATGGCGCGCCGCCGGATGAGGTCGCGGTCGAAATGGTCGAGCTGGGCCGATCCCAGGGCGGCGCCGAGTTCGGTCATCCGCCAACTTCCTCCCCACACCACATGCCGGCCGTCACCGTTGACGGCGCTCGCTGAATTTCCCCACTGACGCTCATCGAAATTCCCATTTGTCCCGTGTGGCTCCGCCGTGAAGGGCGGGCCTCCTCCGAAGCTGGTGGTTACCACACCTGACCAGCTCTTTCGTTCGGAGGAGGCCCGCTTTTCCATG
>NZ_JBFRFQ010000032.1:0-79298 GCF_052114905.1 Nocardia sp. 2TAF39 | reverse complement strand
CCGGTTGCCCGTCGTCATGGCGGGTGGATTGTCGGTGACGAGGCGATCGCTGCGTGGGCGGTGCGGGTTGCTGGTCGGGATGCGGTGATTCAGGGCATCGAACTCGACGAAAACCTCAACCCGATCGTTGAATTCGCCGAACGGCCGAGTGTCGGTATCAAAGGCCCGATCGGCGCGCCGGCGGCTGTGCCCGAGGCCGAGATGAGCCTCGAAGAGCTGGCGGCGAAGGCTCGTCAGGGTGACCAGGCCGCGCTGCGAGAACTGCGGGAGCGGTTCGACGACGCGGTTCGCGGGGGTCTGAAGACCAACAAGATCACCGACAAGAACGTGGCCGGGCGGCTACGGGAGCGGGCACACGACCGGATACTCGCTGAAACGCCACCCGACACCGACGATATCGCCGCCAATATAGGCAGTCTGGTCGGCTCGGTGGTCAAGGAATACCGACAGTGGCAGTCGTTCGCCGAGCGAGTGTGGGCAGCGTTCGCCCATCCGCATGTCCCCAAGGTCAAGGGCGGCCGGTTGGCCGGTGCCGCACCGGAAATCCTCGATACCGCTCTGGACCGGCTGACTCCGGAACAGCGGGGAATCCTGCGGGAGCTCTTCCCGCTGGACCGGGAAATGCCTGCGGAGCGGGTGACAGCGGCCCTGGAAGAGGATTTCGTCCGTGAGGCGGTCCGCGATTTCGTCCACGACGCGACGCTGTTGGCCAACCCGTATGCGCTGATGCGGGATATCGGCGATCTCATTCGGGAGGACACCCAGTACCCCGCTGTTCTGGAGGACGCCCGGTCCCCTGCCGTCGAGCCCGAGGAACGCCGGCGGTGGCAGTCGTTCACCGAACGAGTGTGGGCGGCCTTCTCGCATCCGAATGTTCCCGAGGTCAAGCGTGGCTGGCTGGCTGGTGCGCTACCGGAAATCCTGCAGTCCGCTCTGGATCGGTTGACTCCGGACCAACGTGAGATCTTCCGGGAGCTCTTCCCACTGGACCGGGAAGTGCCCGCGGAGCGCGTAGCCGCGGCCTTGGAAGCGGATTTCGTTCGCGAGGCCGTTCGCGATTTCGTCCACGATGTGCGGCAGTTGGTTGTCGGATTCGACGAACCTGTCGAATCCTCCGAGAACTGGCAGAGCAGGCGGGAAAACCAGATCGCCGCGCGCAAGGCGGCGGCAGCTGCCTCGGTGCAGGACCGGGTCGAATCCGAGCGGCTGGTGAAGCACATAGCGACTGCGATTCACGAGGCGTATCGGGGTCTGTACCGGCGGAAGGACGGCAGCTACTCCCCGCAGCTGCGCACCCGCACAGGCGAGCCGATCGGGAACAACACTCCGGAAAGCGAACTGGTCGATATCGCGAGCCTGACCTATGCGCTGCTGCCGCCGCATTGGCAGCTGAAGAACCGGATGCAGGCGCGGGAGGCGTTGCGGCTGGTGATGGCCGCCGAAGCGAACGGTGCGGATCTACGCTCCCCCACGGCGCTGGAGTTCATCGCCGCACAGCTGCAGGAGCAGTGGGTGGACGCGGAGGTGTTCGCCAGGCAGCTCGGCAAGAGCACCGCCGTGGAAGAGGCGAAGATCCGGCCGTTCGAAGGTTTGACCTCCGATGAGGAGCTCGCCGCCCCGGAACGGGCGAAGAGCATGACCGCGGCCCAGATGGCGGTCGAGATATTCGAACCACCCAGGCTGAACCACCTGGTCTGGCAGGAACGTCGGACGGAGGTGCTCGACCGGGTCGAGGACCTGGTGCGCTGGCACGGCTGGGGGGACCGGGAAGGCCCAGGCCGTGCCGATGCCTTGTTGGACGCCGATCCGAAGAAGCACGGGCGGGCCGCCAAGGCATTGGCTGCCACGCTGGACGCGATCTTCACCGACACCCCGCAGGCGCGGGTGGAGATGCGCCCCCGAATCGTCGGCGACGCCGGTGGCCGCCGACTGCAGATCGACCTCGAGCTCATCGGGGCGCGGCTGACCGAGGCACCGCTGGCCGCTGTCGCCGCCAATTCCGAACGGTGGCAGCGGGGGGAGAGCCACAACCGGCGGCGGGACACGCTGCGCTTCGAGTTCTTCGAGCGCCCTGCCGACGGCCGTGAAGCGCCCGGATTCGAGCAGCACGAAAAGGTCTTCGGAATCGGTCCGGATGTGCGGGAAGCGGACGTCCGGAAGATGCGGCACTGGCTGCGCGACTTGATGCGCAAGCGTGGCTGGACGCGAGACAGCGCCTACTACGCCACTGTCGCGCTGTCCGAATGGGGTGGTAACGCCTTGAATCACACCGACGGTCCGGTGAAGCTGCGTGCCACCTTCACCTCGGACCGGGTGTTGGTGGAGCTGTTCGATACCAGCCCGAAGTTCCCACCGGCACTGCCGCCCAGCACCAAGTCGGCGGCGCAGGAACAGCTCGACGCGGTAGCCGAGGGGGCCAGCCAGAAAGCCATCGATTCCGTCGTGCTGGACGCGAGTCTGGGTGTGACGCCGGTGGAATCGGTCGCGGAATCGGCCGTCGAACCCGCAGGGGATACTGCGGCGGAGATCGATCTGGATGCGGTTTTGCAGGGTCTGGGGGCTGCTGCGGCTGATTTCGGGGATGTGCCGGATGCCGTGTCGGTGGAGTCCGACGCCGAGCCGGCAAAAGGCCCTGCGGCCGAGATCGATCTGGATGCGGTTTTGCAGGGTCTGGGGGCCGACGCGGCTGATTTCGGGGATGTGCCGGATGCCGCGTTGGTGGAGTCCGACGCCGAGCCGGCAAAAGGCCCTGCGGCCGAGATCGATCTGGATGCGGTTTTGCAGGGTCTGGGGGCCGACGCGGCTGATTTCGGGGATGTGCCGGATGCCGCGTCGGTGGAGTCCGACGCCGAGCCGGCTGCAGATATACCGGCGGGTGAATCTGATTCGGACGCCACCCCGGAAGTGGCGGCGGAGCACCAAGAAGCACCGAAGACCGAGGAGGAAAAGCACGAACGGGGCCGGGGCAGGCGGCTGGCCATGCAGTTGTCGGACCGCGTCGGCGAATACCCGCTTGCCTCGGAGGAACACGAGCCCTACCGCAAGGTGATGTGGTTCAGCAAGTTCAAGGAGGACGACCCGCTGCCGCTGCCGGTGGACCCGGTTACCGGCGATGGATTCCCGGAACTCACGCCGCCGCGCCCGATCACCCTCGCCGACGAGGTGCTCGGCGACGAAGTGTTCTCCGAAGGCAGCGAGCTCGGGAAAATCTGTGGCCTGGAAGTGCAGCTGCGTTTCCAGGAACTGTTGGGGGCCAGGGGATCCCGGATCACCCCGGCGGAGTTCACCGACGAGCTGTTCCTGAACGGGATGACCGACGTGGACTTCGCGCGCGGCTTGGTCGCCGGGTGGCGCGATACCCCCTTCGGCCGCGGCGCCGCCGGGATGCAGGCCGCCTACGACGCGATGCATGCCGAGGGTCCCGACCGCCGCGGTGCGATCGCGGTGGTGGCGGACCACGGCGAACTCGGCGCACACGCCGCGATGTTCATGCGCGTCACCGCGGACCTACTGCAGGCGAACCCGGACCTGCTCTGGGATCACCCCATGCCGGCCGTCGGTGACCTGGTGGTGTTCGACAACGCGCACGGCGACTGGATCATCGGTGACGAGGCGATCCATGCCTGGATGCAGCAGATGGCCGCTGGTGACCCGGTGATCGAGGGCATCGAGTTCGACGGGGACCTCGACGCGGTCGTCGATGTCGACACCCGCCCGACCGCGGGCGTCGTCGGGCGGATCGGTGCCCCGGTGGACGGAGAGGACCCGGCGGCGACGAAGTTCGCGGATCTGACCCGCAGGCAGCATGCGATGCGTCTGCGATGGGGTCGGTTGCGCAGTTCCTATGAGTTGGCGCTGGCGGCTCTCGACTTGCCACCGGGGACGCCTGCCTCGGTTGTGGCAGCCGGCCTCGAAAACACCCCGTCGTCCGGATTGCGCAGTGCGGTCGAGGAATACGGTCGGGTGGACACTGCGCTGCGCGCGCTCGACGCGGCGGGCAGCCGGTACTACACCGGGATGCTGCATCAGGCAGAGGGATTGTCTTTCCTCGCCGAGGAAGCCAGGGCCGCCGACGTCGACATGCCGATCACGGTGCAGAACGCCCCGCAGATCCGGGAACGCGCGATCGAGCTGCATGACGCCGAGCGTCGGAGACCTGAGCCGCGGGTGGAGCGGATCCGGCAGCTGGAAAGGCTGATGGGGGCCACCTGGCTGCACGAAATCGACGTGTTGCGGGAAGCCGAAGCGGAATTGGATGCGGCACTGTCCGACCCGGAAGTGCCGGCCGAGTTCAGCGTGCCCGCCCCGATGGGCGCCGGGGTTGCGGATGGTGCCGCGGCATTGCAGACCTTGGCCGACCGGTACGGCTCGGATGCGGTCGACCTGGTCGACGAGCCGATCGCCCAGCTGTCCGACGCGCAGTTGCAGAAGCGGGCTCGTGGCCGGTTGCGGCGGGTGCCGAGCCTGCGTGCATTGGCCGAGAAGCTGCGCGAAAACGAGTCGGCGTTGATCGTCGAGAAGCATCCCGACGGCCGCACGGTGCGCTATGTCCTGGCGAGCGACAACGCCAGGGTGTACAAGACCGCGCGCCACCTCGGGCAGACCACGGCCTTCTCCACCTGGCGGCATTTCGACGACTATGTGCCGTTCGCCGTCGAATCCGAATACGACTCGCCGACACACGGTGCCCGGGCGGATGCCGTTCGGGTCTACGCCATCCGCTACGCCGCGGACGGCAGGGCGGTCGAGCCGCTCACCGATGACGCTCCGCTGGTGCCGGATTCGGAACTCGAACCGGTGCCGCACCGGTTCGAGGAATTCCTGGTGCTGTTCGCCGCGGTCGCGGAGCAACAGCGGGTCGCCGACGAAGTGGCCAGGTTGGCCGACCGGCTGGGGCTGACCTCGGAGGAACTGGAAGACACCGCCTGGCCGCGAACTCGGCAGAGATTGCTGGCAACTTTCACGGACTCCGCGGATGTGGAGCAGGCCCGGCTGACCGACCGCCTCATCGCTGCGGTGCCTCGTCTCGACGAGCTGACTCGGGACCTCGCCGACCTGCTGAGCAGAAACGGTCGCCGCCAGCGCGCGGTGCTGGCGCAGTATCTGGCCGAAGCCGACCTGCATGCCGCAGTCCGGGAACTCGGCCTGGATCCGGAACAGCTAGCGGCCCCGCAACTTCTGCATCGCGACCCGGCCGAGTTGACACCGCTGCAAGCCGCCCTGCACGACGCACAGGCGGAACTTCGGAAACAAGACTCGGTACTGGCCCGGATCCTGTCGAATCGGCCGACCGTCGAGGCGAGCGAGGTGCCGTCCTTCGACCTTGTCGCCGCCGTCATGACAGCTTTCGGGCTTGTCGGGCCGACGGGGCATCTCCGGAGCAGGACTGGTATCCGACTGATCGAGCGCAGGCCCGGCGACGGCCCGGTGCCCCTCTTCGAGGCCGCCGCCGCACTGGGGGCGCGGCCGCAGGAATTCGGCGACCACGAAGCCGTGGCGCGGGTGCTGACCGGGCTGCAGTCCGGTGCCTTGATGGTGGTGACCGAGATCTACCAGGGCACCGACGAGACGGTCAGCTACGTGGTGGTCAACCTCGGCGGCAAGCTCACCGTGATCGGTGGTAACGGCGCCCTCGTCCAGGGCTTCCCGCCGCAACCACGGCGCAACGGCCGCAAAACCACGCAGGCAGTCGTTTTCGACAACCTCGGCCGGCCGTTCCGCCCGCTGTCGCAGAGGGAACGGGCCCGGTTGTACGCGCTGGCGGTGCGCGCCGCCGAGTTGCGCCTGACCATGCGCGAGCATGCCGAGCAACTCGAAACGGCGGCGGCCGGGCTGGTCGCCGACCCGATCCGGGAACTGCGGTCGCCGGAACATCTGGACGCGGTGCTCACACAGCTGAGCAGGGGAGCCGACCCGGAGAAACAGCAGCGCATCGACGCTTTCGCCGCGGCCGCTCGACCGTATGTCGAGGTGCAGCAGCAGCGCGACACGGTCATCACCGAAGCCGAAGACCTGCTGCAGCACGGCGAGCAGTCTTTTGAGTATCGGGGGAATGCGGGCCCGACCGGGCCGGGGAGACTGCAACAGCTGCAGACCGATCGGGATGCGCTGGCCGCCGAAATCGGCGTGCCGTGGCAGGACGCTGCGCAGCTGCGCGATCAGGCGTGGCAGCAGCTGGCCGGGCTGCTCGGGTTGGATCCGGAACGAATCACCTTGCGCGCCCAGGTATCCGCTGCAGTCGCCCGGCTGGAGGCGGAACTGAGCAACCACGGCGAAGCCGGTCTGCCCGCGCTGGCCGAGGTGGCCCGCGGACCGGAATGGGCGGTGCGGCTGCGTGAGTGGATCGCGACGCACGCCACGCTGGCTGTCGAGGCCCGGACGCTGGCCGCGGCCGCCCGGGACGATGCCACGGATCCGCCGTGGCGTTCGGTCGCCGAGCGTCGGTGCGACGAGTGGGAAGACACGCTGTTCGAGCTGCTCGATGTGTTCGACGCGGACCAGGACTTGGAGCACCTGGACGTCGACCACCACGCTGTCGAGGACGCCTTGCGCAGGCTCGCAGACCTGGCGCAGCAGCCACAGCTGGGCGAGCTGGCCGATGCCGTGGCCCGGCTGGACGCGATGCAGCGGTTGGCCGATCTAGCCGACCAGGCCGAGGCCGACGAACTGGCGCGCAGGATCGACAGTGCGGTCCGGGAACGCGACCATGCGCGGGAGCTTCGCGACGACGCCATCGCCGAGTACAACACCGAGCACGACGCTGCCCCAGTGGATCTGCCCGGGCAACGGCAACTGCGTGAGCAGGCCGCCGAGCGGCTGCTGAGCGCGGTGGCAGCAACCCGACTCGCTCCGGAACTTGCCACGGCGACACCCCAGACACTGACCGGTGACCAGGCCGTCGCGCTGTTCCGGCGGTTGACCGAACCCACTGCACAACAGCAACCGGAAGCCGTGGCGCTGCTCGAGCTGTGCTCCGCGTTCATCGCGCTGGAGGCTGTGGTCGAGGAGGCAGAGACCTTCCTGCAGTGGGATATCGAGGCGCGGCGGTTGGCCGAGCTGCTGGCCGATTCCGAGCTGCGCGTCGGCAACCAGGCGTTCGACGAGTTGTCGACCCCCGCCAAACACCTGGTGGCCCGGGCCGAAATCACCACCCGAGATGTGCGCGCGATCGAGACCACCGCCCTGGCGTACACCGATCTGGACCGGCACCAGCGCACTACGCTCACCCCGGAAGAGAGCGCGGTGTTGCAGCGGGTGGCGGATTGGGACGACAACGACCCGTTCGGCGGCTTCCACGCCACCAACAGCTACCTGTTCCCGCATGCCGAGCTGCGTGCCCCCGACGACCCGCGACTGACCGACGTCGAAACCGTCGACGGCCTGTTGCGGCGGGGCCGGCTGACGCACCCCATGGTGCTGGCTGTCGCGCTGCACGGCGACGACATGTCCCTCGAGCACCCGCAGCTCGGCATGCGGGAACGCCACGGTGGTTTCGCGGTCGGCTACCTCACCCCACCGCATCCGGACGCGAACCTGGAGTACGTGCGGCTGCCCGCGGGCACCGCGGTGTACTGGGATGCCGAGAACAAAGTCTTTGTGCTGCAACGGGAATGGATCAGCCAGCCGCGGCGGGAATTCGCCGACGAGAACGGCGTGCGGTACCGCTTCAGCACCGCATCGGTGGCCGATGCCGGCCGGATCGTGGCGAACGGACCGTGGCTGGCCGAGTCCGCGACCGTCGAACAGGACATCTCGCCGGATATCGGCTACCTGTACGAGCACCTGTTCGACAACGAACAGCCGAAAATCTGTGGTCCCGAGGCGCAGCAGCGGATCATCGACGCGTTCCCCGCGCTCGCCGAGCAGCTGGGGATGGAACCGACGGTTGTCGACGATGACCTGCGATTGAACGGAATCACCGACCAGCAGCACGCGCTCGCACTGAATGGTGGTTGGCGCAAGGAACCGTTCGGCTACGGCCGTCGGGGGCTGTCCGCGGCGGTGAACGCCGTGCGCTTCGGCGGCATGCGCGCTGTCGCCGGCGTGATCGAGCTGGAAAACAACGTGGGCCACCACGCTTTCGACGTCATTCGGGTCACCAAGGACCTGATCGACAAACACAGTCTGCCGAAGTCGTGGCTGGGCCGGGTCGTGGTGTTCGACAACGCCGACCCGATCGCCCACTACAACAAGGGCTGGATCGGCCCGGACGACATCGACGGTTGGCTGGACCGCGCCGCTATCGGCGCCGGGCGGATCGACGGCGTCGAAATCGGCGCCAAGGGTCCGATGGTGAAGTTCGAAGACCGGCCCGTGCTGCACCCGGATGCGCAGAACCCGATCATGATCGGCCACCGGCCACCGGTCGACGAGGCGTTGGTGGCATTGGCGCGGGAGCAGCGTGACCGGGGGGTGGACTGGGCCGAGCTGGTCGGGGACAACCGGATTGTGCTGCTGCGTGATCGGCACGACCTGCCCGATGTCGGGGAGTACCTGGTCCGGAAGGCGGCCGAGCTGAAGGAAGCCGGCATCGAATTCTGGGGGGTCATGGCCCCGCACCACAACGCGTTCGATGCGCTGAACAACGGCGAAGAAGACGTCGATCTCACCGGGGTGGACTGTGGCTTCGGGGTACATTCCGCCGAGGTCCTGCGGGCCATGGCAGCCGCCGACATCACCATCGTCGGGCTCGCTCCGGAGGGATCGGTGCCGCGGCTGAGCGACGAGTATGCCGAACACGTGGCCGGGAAGGTCACCGAGCTGATGCGGGCGTATCCGGGCGCGGTCGCGGTGCGGGCCGGTATCTTCGACGCCCAGTTGGGCACCGAGGGGTACGGCCTGCGACCGCTGGCCGGGCGCTTGGTCGGCGGCGCACACGCGACAACGGTGATCGGGTTCGACGGGGGCACCGCCGAGGGCATGCGGGACCCGAGACTGGTCACGGCGGCGCGCGCCGCCGGAATGGGGCAGCGGGACTTCGCTGTCGATCTCGGCGAATACCACCGCAACGGCGGTGAATACGAGGATGCGCAGGTCGCTCGTGTCGTGCATCTGGCGCAGCGCCCGATTGCGGAGGCGGTCCTGCGGGCCGCGCGCCGGCCGGGCTTCGAGCTGGGCATGGCAGAGGCGAGTGCGAGGGCCGGCGATCTGGCGGACGGAGTGACCGGGTGGCGGCCACCGCGGCCCGAGCCCGACTCGAATGTCCCCTCGGATGAGGTGCGACGTGCGTCGCGGCCGCAGCGTGCGCGGCGGGAGATGGACCGGGGAACCGGGATCATGGCACCGAACACCGACACCGCCACCTCCAAGCGGTGGCGTTCGCAGATCCGCCCCGCCGAGGCGGACTCGGTGCTGGTCGCGGCAGCCCGACAGCGGCGGGAGGTGAACTGGACCGAGCTGCTGGACGGCAAGGACGTGCTGCTGCTCGGCGACGACTTCGGCAACGGTGCGATCAGCTCGCACCTGATCGGCAAGGCCGAGGAACTGTACGAAGCCGGCGTGCGGGTGTTCGGTTTCGCGGCACCGCACCACGAGGCGTTCGACCTGCTGAACGACGGCGACGACTCCCGGCTGGGCGAGGCGTTCTACGGCGCGGAGAACGGTATGGCTGTGCTGCGCGCCATGCGGGCCGCCGGTATCCGGGTGGTTGCCCTGGAGGCCCCGCACACCGCGTCGCTGTCGGCTGCCGAGCACGAAACGCACATGGCCGAACGGGCTGCTGCCGCCATGGCCGAACTCGCCGACGGTGCGAAGATGGCGGTGTTCGCCGGCAACAGCCACCTCGTCTGGGCGCAGCTGCCTCGCGGGGCCGCCACATTCGGCCAGCAGCTGAGCAAGCGGTTGCGGACGGGTGAGCAGTCCCGGACGCTGACCCTGCAGTTCGCCGGCGGCGCCGAAACCACCAGCGAACCGGCTGCCGCGGCCATCCAGGCAGGTACCGCCCACGTCACCTTTATCGCCGACCTGACCGAATACCGTGACGGCGGTGGACAGTTCGGCGGTGACCGGACCGACGCGGTCGTCCACTTGCGGCAGAAGTCGGCCAGCGGATTGCCGAGCACCGCCGCGTACCTGGGCGCGCCGCCCTCCGCTGCCTCGTCGCTGGAAGGGATCGCGGCCGGCTGGCGCGACGCGGCTGCCGCCGCCACTGTTGCAGGCGCTGCCGCACGCGCTCTCGGCGGAGCGAGCGAGCCGGACCAGGTACTGATCCGCTCTCTGCTGCGCCGGTACGGCGATGACTCGAACGCGGGTTTCGCGCTGACCGATCTCACCGGTCAGGCCGTGGCGAACTGGTCCGGGGACTCGGGTTTCCGGCCCGGGCAGCTGGACGGTCAGGTCGGCTACATTTCGCCGCGGCAGACTGGGGACGGGACCGGTGCCGATGGGCTCGACCAGTTCCAGTGCGGCCCGAAGGTGGTCGACGACGTCCGGACGCAGACCGGGCGCGAGGACATCGTGCCGCTGCCACGAGCCGGTGCGGCCGGGACTCGCGTCAGCGCCGTGGAATCGTCCCTGGCCGGCGTAGATCCGACTGCCGACCAGGCCGAGGCCGGGGTCGACGAGATCCGGCGCTCGCAGTGGTTGTCCGGCGTCGACGAGGCATGGCGGCTGCTGAAAGCCAATGGTCGCGACGGTGATTCGGTGCTGGTCTTCGAGCCCGCCGACCTCGGCAACGGCTCACGCAGCGGCCTCGGCCACGCCTACCGCTTGGTGCTGCACGTGGAAGACGGCGCCCGCCGGGTCGAGAAGCGCGACGTGGGCGCGGACGTGATTGTCGACGACTTCACCCCGTCGGCCACGGATCCGTCCGGGCGGGTGCTGGCGTTGTTCGTCACCGCCGACGGCGAGACGCTCTCGCTGACGGACGAACGCGGTCACGTCGAATTGCGCAGTGGCGAGGATGATTTCGCGGTCGGGGTGGTGTTGGACACCACGAAGGACATAGTGCGGGAGTTGGCGGATTCCGTGCCAGGAAAGCCGGCAAGTCAGGTATTGGACGCTGACACTCCACTCCGGATCAGCCATCGTCCGACGCTCGAAGGCCACACTCACGGATCGTTCGTCTATGACCTCGTGACAGCCGAGATCGCGACCCGAGGCCAGGATCACGCGTACCAGGCCAAGGCGCTGATTCATGAGCTTGTGCACGCCGAGCTCTTCCTGTCCGGGGAGACCCCGAACCCGAGCACAATGACTCGGAAAAAATATGTCTATGCCCGGATTCGGGAAGAGGCATTGGCATTTGCCCGACAGGCATGGATGGTGCAGGCCTTGCAGGCGCAAGGTTACCCGGCCTCGCTGCGCGACGAGGAAAGTCTCTATCTCGAGACCTTCGACGAAGCTTATGCGAAAGCCCGGAACGAAGACTCGACCCTGTCCAAGGGCGATTTACGAGACAGAGCCCATGAGGAGGGATTGCAAGCCCTACAGAAGCGGTTGGGTATTCCGAATTATTCCTACACCCGTTCGGCTGAAAAAGATTGGGACGACTTCCGTAAAAATGAAGCCCATCTGCTGCACAGGGCGACCACGACGGAGGTCGCCGAGCAGCTGAGAGAGCTGGCGCTGCAGAAATTTGCGGCTGCCCGCGATCTGCAGGTGGTCGACCGCTCGGCTGCTGCGGAGTCGGAACGGTTTGCTATGGCACCGCCGGATGCGCTGTCCGAGCGTGATGAGCGCCGCCATGAGCAGGGGGCCTTGATCCTGCGTGATCTGGTCGCGCTGCGCTCGCAGATGGCTGTACGGGACCGCGCAGTCGCTCATGATCTGGAACAGCTGGCAGTGGGCGACGTGATTGCCGCGTATGCCAAGAAACTTCAGGGCCGACCAGTGCATCATCAGGCAGTGCTCATGTCCGGCGGCGCGCGAGAGCGGCTGCTTGTCGCGTCGGGCAGCAGTGATTATGCCCGGATTCTCGGCGAAATCAGAAGTGCCAGACCGGGTCTCGCTCGAAACATCGACCGCGGCCAGGTCGAGATCGAGTATCTGCGGGTCACGGTCGATTATCAGGGGGTTGTGCTGGCCGGTCGGATCAGCACACCACAGACCGCCGCCCGCAACGAGGAGCCGGAAATTTCATGGCTCGGTCTCGCCGAGAGAGCATCCCGACAGCGAACAGAGCGAGTTCTTCGGTTGCTGGCCCGGACCCAGGCCGGGCAATGGGCTGCGAAAATTTTGGCGGACAACGGTGTTCGCTTCTTGATCGAGGCAACACGACGCGAACAATTGTATCCGGCACGGAAAATGCTGATTCTCGATGCCGGTGCCACCGACGAGGAATTGATGGCCGCGATGGTACGCGCGGCCGGTTATCTGGACCTGGAGCACGGCCGGAGGCAAGGAACGGCGTCCCAGATCCGGATGAAGATGTCTCGCGACGATTATGTCGACCAGATGCTCGACGAGGAAACCGCGGCGCACATCATGGGAATTGATGCGATTCGGGAGCTCAGAGGACCTGATCGGGATATCCCGGAAACCCCGGAGGAGCAGGTGTACAACACCGAATCCGACGGGGATGCGGCGTTCGAGGCGTTGCGGGAATTCCTGAGACACCGCACACCGATGTTCTCCGGCCGAACCTACTCGGAAATCTACCGCGATTCCTGGGACGAAGCCAACGGCAATATTCCGGAAATCGATGTCGTATTGGATGCGAACACGGTTGCAGCGCGAAAAGCAGCAATAGTCGAGGAATGGCAGGAAGCGGAACGTGCTATTGCTCGGGCGCGGGGCGAGTTGCCCGAGTTGTCGGCAAGGAAGTTGGCGGATCTCGCCCTGTTGTCGGTGGACCTGGAAATACTGCGGCGGGATCCGAGCCAGGCCCACCTCGTTCGCCGAGTCGATGCTTTCAACCAGGCGCAAGCATGGTTCAACCGGGTGTGCGACATCTCTGCCGGCTACCAGCACTGGGAGGATTTGCATGCTGAACACGATCAGGCTCGGACGCGGTTGGCGGCCTTCCTCAACGAGGATCCGGATGCGGTAACCACATCCTCGGCGGCTCGACTGCTGATCAAGGCGAACACCGAACTGAAGGGAACCGCGGCAGGCGACCGTATGCAGGAGCTGTGCGAGCAGTTCTTGGCCTTCCCGCAACAAGATGCGGCCGTCCGTCGGCTGGATGCGCGTGGTCTGGCCGTGCTCATGGAGACCACGCCCACGCAGCCGGTCGAACCCGATGTCCCTGCTCCAGAACCGATGCCGGCCATAGCGCCGGACGCCACGCGCGATTTCGCCGCGCAGCGGAATGCCGCCGCCCAGGCTCGGTTGGTGGCGACGGTGGACGCGCTACCCGGTCTGTCTGTGCAGACCAGGGCTGCGATCGTGTCGCTGGGCACCAAGATGGTGGCTGCCGGAACGCTGGTCGGAGGGCTCGAGCGCAGCGGTGATACCTATCGCTTCCAGCTGCGCGCTACCGACGGTAGCCCTGTCACTGACATCGAGGTCGTCGATGGGGTGGTGACGGTGCGCACCCATCTGCGTGCCGACCAGACACGACGGGTGCTCACCGCAAGCGAGTTGCTCTTGGATCTGACCTCGGGCTGGAGTGACCGCAAGCGCGCCACCGACGTGTACACCGCGGTGACGCGCCGTACGTCTGCGATGAAACTGGCCGGCGCCGACGGTGAATTCACCATGGAACTGTCCGAGGAAGGCCTGGACGTCATTGTCGCAACCCGCGAGCACGGCAACCTGGCCATGTACTTCGACCAACCGGTTGGGCTGAATGGCACATCGCACCCAACGGATCAGCGGAATGTGCCATTCAGTCCAATAGCGCAGGTGCCGGCAGATGCGGCGGTAAAGCCCAGACCACTGGTCCGGTTGTGGGAGCGCCATGCGCGGGCGTTGACGCAGCTGGGCGAGAACCCGTTGCTGGATCCGCGGTCGTCGGAGCGGCTGCTGTTGCAGCAGGCGCGGGAAACCGCTCGGGAAGCATTGTTGAAGAGCGGGTTCCACCCGAACCAGGTCGCCTCCGCGGTGCAGATGCAGCGTGTGGTCGCGTCGTTACGCGCGCGCAACGGTGCGGTGGCGCCGGACTTGGAGCAGCCGTTCGAGCTGATGATCCAGCTGGAAGAGATCGAACGGCGGCAGCTCCTGGTGCGCCGGCTCGCCGCACTGGAACCCGAGTTCTACGCTGTCTCCACGCAATTCCGACAGGGCGAGGCCGAATACGCGCAGTTGAGCCGGGCGCACCAGCTGCTGTTCCGCGTGGACGGGCTCGCCGCACAGCTGTTGGATGTCCGTGATCCGCAGCTGCAGCCGAATCCGGTGCGCGGTTTCACGGTCGAGGAGACCCTGGCTCGGCACAAGGTCGCACGGGTGGAACAGTTGGCCGATCCGGCGGTCGAGGCGAGGTTGCGGCGGGAGCTGGCCACGGCGCACCGGGCGACGACCCGGCTGTTGGGCATGGACCCGATGCGGTTGAGCGACAGCTACTTGGAGGCATTGGCGGCAAGCCCGAAGCTGAATTGGACGACGACGGCGCAAATCCTGGCGACCGACCCGGAGGAAGTCGGGGCGCAGGACTGGGCCGACGCGATGACCAGCCGACGGCGCGATCATCGGGCCGACCGGGTCACCCGGTTCCAGGAGCTGCGGGAGCTGGTCGCGGCGATCGACCGGTTCCGGGAAGCCGAAGCCGAAGTGCGGAAAGTGCATGCCGAGCTGAATGTGGCGCTGGACGAAACACCCGGTGCCGACGTGTCGGTCAACCAGTGCAGCCCGGACAACCTCCGAGTGCTGCGCGACACCACCGGCAACCGGAATGTCCGGGTGTTGCGGGCCGGATTGGCCGGGGTAACCGTAGGCGAACACGCCGAAGCAGCGAATAACGCTACCCCGCAACACTTCCCGTTTTTCGCGGGCAACCCGCACCGGATTGTGGAGCAGTCGTTCCGGTTGATGTTGTCGCGGATGGACAAGAAGGACCGCAATGGCGCGACCATGCAGGTGCTCTACGGTTCGCGGTTCACCGACCGCTACGGGGTGAGTGTGCACATCGCCCAGTTAGTGGCCGAGTACGACGAGCACACTGACAAACTCGTCATCCATCCCACCGACCCGACGAACAAGACCTTCGGCCAGTACCCGATCGTGGATGTGGATACCCTGGACCACATCTGGGCGATGGCCTTCGACCGCCACGGCAATGTCCTGAAACTGCCAGGGGAAACCCCCGGCCCGGACCCACGGAACCTGCGGGTGGGACAGACCGGTCCGGTGGATCCGGCGGCACAGCCGCCCGGGTTCGCGCGGCACGCGGAGCTGATCGCCGAGCTGTCGCGGCAGCTGCGGCTGAAGCCGGGACAGCTGACCCGAGTCCGGTTGCGTGACGCGCTGGCGATCCTGCAAGGCGCGATCGATGCCCTCGGTCCCGAGCAGTGGCAGGAGTTGTCGCGCAACCCGGACGTGGCCGCCCGAGTTGCGGCCTGGCTGGGCGGCCGCGTGCGGTTGATCTCAACCGCACAGTCACACCAGGAAAAGTTGAGCAAGGCCAGTACGCGGCCCACAGCGTCTCGCTTCAGGTTGTTCGAGCTCCTCCGAGGCCGAATTGCCGCGAGCACCGGCAAGTCGAACTACGAGCTGCGACAGATCCTGGGTATCCCGCCGAGGGCCGATTCGCGCGCAGCCGATACACAGCACCTATGGACGGAACCACGACGGGCAATGGCGCTCGTGTCGCCGGAACTGGCCTCGCTGATCGATCGCTATTCGGCGGTGGACTGGCGGGAATTCCAGGAAGTAACGCCTCCACACTCCAGGGCCGGGGACAAAGGGTGGACTTCGTCCCGCGCATCCGGGACTGCGTTGATCAACGTCGCGAATCGGGCCGGGGTGGGGACGCCGATGGTTCGCGACTATCTGCTCGGCAACTCGATATCGGATCCGGCCAAGGTGTCCAGGATCCGGGAGGCGGTGCAGCACTACGGATACCGACCCGAACAGCTTGCGTCGTCGGTGGACACCGCGGAATCGCCTTCTGAGCCGACACCGGCTGTCCAACAAGAATTCTCGGCTGATGTCGGCGACGTCCAGGCCTTCGACGGTTCGCTGCGCCCGGCCGTGGCACTGGAATGGGTGTGGTCGGCGTGGCAGAACGGGGCATTGCCGGCCTCGGAGCTGGACGCGCTCGACCCCGTTCAGGGGGAACCCCTGCGGCGGTTGCTGGAGAGTGGCTCGCGTCGGAACATTGCCGCCGTTTCCCGCGAGTTGAACCGCCACCGGGACTCCGTCGCGGTTGCGGTGTTGCGTGGTGCGCTCGAGTTGGCCGAGAAGGTCCCTGCGGCGTTGCGCGTGGTCCGGAGTGCGCTGCGTCCGGTCACTGTTTACGAAATCGCGGCCACCGCCGGGGTGAGCAACTCCCACGTCGAACGGGCTTTTGTCGACGGAACACAGGTGGACCAGGAGACCAGGCAGCGAATCGAGCAGGTGGCCGAACGGCTCGGATACGTGCCGCCGAAACGGCGGCAGGCGGACACAGCCGTGGCCGAGCAGGGCAGCCGGATTCCGACGGATATTCCGGCGACCGGTCGAGTCGCCACTGCCGACCTGCCGGAGCTCGGTGCCGAAACTGCCACTTTCACCCTTCCGAGAGAATTCCGGAAAGGCCCGTTGTTCAACTGTGCACCGCCGATGGTCGGGTTCATCAACGAGTTCCAGGTCGAGATCAAGGCAGTGGTCGGCCCGGGGCTGGACGATTCGCAGGAGGGCCGCGAGCAGGGCGTGCTGGAAGAGGCGATCGCGCGTGGGGTCGGGTTCGAGTGGAAGAAGGATGGTTTCGGACTCGGCGCGGCCGGGTTGCGCAATGTGTGGGATCTGGTCAGGAATTCGAAGAACCGCCTGGCGGTGGCCGGGGTCATGGAATTCGGCGACGAAGGTGCGCACGCATTCGGGATAAAGAAGCGCGCCGACGGCAAGGTCGAAGTGTTCGAGATGGTCGGCGGGCGGGAACGGCGCTGGGTCGGCGACGAAGAGGTGCAGGAGTGGTTCGACTCGCGGGCGAAGATGAAGCCGGGCCGGATACTCGGCATCGTCGTCGGCGAGCAGGTCGAGGGGCAGCCGTTCGTCGAGGGCCGGGACCGGAAGGCGATCATCGCCCGGTCCGCGCCGCGCGGCCGGGTCCGCGGGCTGCGCTTCGGCGGCCGCGACAGCGGGCAGGCGGGCGCGGTGTCCGGGTTCCTGTCCAGGGTCCGCGGGCAAGTGGCCACTATCTGGCAGCAGCGGAAACTGCTGTCGCAGTGGCCCGCCGCGGTGGCCCTGTCCCGCGCCGGCTTCCAGGTCGAAGCCGGGGAAGAACTGCGCCTGGACGGTGCGGTGTTCGAACCGATCGCGCCACGTGAGATCGGGGAGAACGGACTGCGTTCCTGGATCGAGCATGCCATCGAGGAAGCTCGGGCTCAGCGGGTTGTGCTCGACCTGCAAGATGCCACGGTCGAAATCCCGGATCTGGTCCGGCTGCTGGGCGATCGGCCGATCGCAGGGCTGCGTGGGGTTGTCGCGATCGATCGGTACGGCACCGTGATCCAGCTGGACCCGGACGACCTCGCCCCGGTGCAGGACGCCACCATGCCGCAGCGGCCTGAACCCACCGACGACAACGACGACAACGACGACGGGCCTGATTCCGGGGGCCGCGGAGTCGGCGACGGGGACGGGCCGCCGCCGCTGCCGGAACCGGGGTCGGAGCAACCCTCCGATGGGGTGCTGCCGCAGCCGTTGGTCATATTGCGCCGCAACGATGTGCAGCGGCTGGAGCGGCTGCAGGCGGAGCTGTCGACCAGTCGGCCCGAGGAGGCGCTGGAGCCGGGATCGATGGCGCGCTCCGCACTGCGGGAGCGGTACCTGAGCCTGATCACATTGTTGGAGCAAGGCAGTGACCTGAAGCATGGTTCGTTGTCCGATCCGCGACGGCTGCAACGGGAAGTGGACGCATTGGGTAAGGACCGTGCGCGATACCGGCAACTGGAGTCGAAGCTCGGTCCTGCTGTGCAGCAGTTGCTGCCGTTGGTCCACCTGCATCGGGACATGCTGCGCTTCGCCGAGGCCGATCGGCTCGCCGCGCGTATCGGGTGGATCGACCAGCTGGAAGGGCGGCTGGACGAGGAATTCCGCCGGGGTGTGCACCGCGCGGAATTCCTGGAACACGCTGAGACGGTTGCCGAGATAGCTGAGCTGGCGCAGCAGCGGGCGGAGATCTTCGATCGGGAACTCACACCGGTGCAGGTGTTGGGTGACACCGAATATGGTTGGCCGCCTGGGCATTCGCGTCCGAGCTCGGAAGCCGAGGCAAAGCTGCGGGAGCAATTCGCCGTCGCCGGAGTCGAATTGGAGATAGCGCTGGACGCGGCAGGCGTGTCCGGGGTGGACCTGGACACCGTGACCGCAGCGCAGGTGCCTGCGGAGCTGGCACAGCAGGTCGGGAAATTCGAGCGGATGCGCACGCTGGTGACGATGTTGCGCCAGCTCGACGCCGACGCGGAACAGGTGGACGCGCTGGAAACTCGATTGCGCGACAAACTTTTCGCCGCGGTTGCCCACCGGCCTGCGGAACAGCCGGCGAACACCACGGTGGTGGGATTGGGCCGCAAGCTGATCGGGTTTCGGTTGAGCGAATCCCAGTCGTGGGAACCGCTGTATCAGCTTCTGTTGAACCGGGGTGGGCGGTTCGGTATCCACCCGGACCACTTGCCCGACGATGTGGCGCAGCGGCTGGAAAAGCAGCGGACCGAGCTGACCAACCGCTTGGCGACCCTGTACGAGGATGTCACCGCACAGGAGATGACACCGGAATGGGTTGTCTGGGAGAAGATGGACTTGGAACCGGGCGTGGACGACCCGGAGCTGGTCGAGGTGCTGGAGGAGCTGGCCCTCCTGGATATGGTGATCAAGACCGTGACCGAGTTCGCGGCGGTGGATCGGGAGCGGCTGAAGGTGCTCCAGCAGCTGGAGGCAGACCTCTGGCTGACCAACGACCAGAAACGGCAGGCGCAACGTCGCCTCGAGCTGCTGCGGCGCCAGGGAGCGGATCTCACCGACGCCACCGCGGAATACACGCGGTTGACGCAGTGGGAGCAACAGCTGCACCGGTATCGCGCCAACCTGGAGATCCGGCTGGAGAACTGGCGCGCGGCGCGCGAACGGCTTGACGAGCGGTGGCTCGAGTTGCGGCTGGGCCTCTACGAGGAAGTCGGGACGGTGGGTCCGGGAACCGATCCGGAGACGATCGCGCTGACCCGGCAGTACGAAGCCCGAGAACAGGAACTGAATGACGAGTTGCGCCTGACCGAGCGGCGGCTGGCGGCCCCCTCGCCGACTGCGGTGGCCGCACTATCGGAAGACACCGTAGACAACGCTGCCACACCGGATCAGCCCGGCGACGACCAGGACGGACCCGCTGCCCGGTACAGCCGGGTCGGTGACGGTGGCCGACCGGTGTTGCCGCTGCCGCCGCCGGAGGCCGGGGAGCCGTACAACGGGCGGCTGCCGCAGTCGCTGGTGGCGTTGCGGCGTGCCGAGGTGGCGGAACTGGAACGGCTGCATGCACAGCTGCTGTCCGGACGCGCCGAATCCGCGCTGGAACGCTCCTCGCGCGGGCGCGAAATCCAGGAGGGCATGTACCGACGCCAGATCATGTGGTTGGAGGAGATCCTGGGTCTGGCTCGGGGGACGCTGCAGTCGGATCCGCTACGGCTGCAACAAGAACTGGATGCGTTGGAGCCCAGTGGCTTTGCGGAGCAGTCCATCCTCGGCACCCTGCCCGACATGCACAAGGACATGATGGTCCTGGCCGAGGCCGATCGGCTCGCGGAGCGGATCGAGCGGCTCGACCAGGTGGAGGCCCGGTTGGCCGAGGAATACCTGGCCGGTGCGCACACCGAGGGATTCCGGGTCCAGGCCGAGGACGTTGCCGAACTGGCATCGGCGGCGCGACAGCGAGCCGAACTGCGTGGCGGACTCGGGCAGAAACAGGTCGTCGCCCTGGAATACGGTTGGCAGCCCGAACAAGTGCGACCGGACACCGAAGTCGAGGCGCAGCTGCGGGAAGAATTCGCACTTCTCGGCTTCGAGTTGGAGCTGGCCCCGGAGCTGGCCGAAGTGGACCTGACGAGCGTGACTGCCGTGCAGGTGCCTGCGGAGCTGCGCACGCGGGTGCAGAAGTTCGTGCAGCTGCATGCGGCGGTCATGGCCCTGAATCAACTGGACGCGCTGGAAACCGAACTGGACGACAAGCTGCGCGCGGTGGCCGTTTACGTTCCCGCGCAGACTCCGACGAACACCGCGACGGTCGGGTTGGGTAGTGAGTTGGTCGCCCTCCGGATGGCGGAAACCGAACAGCGCGAACAATATTACGAACTCCTGTCGCGCTCGATTGGGCAATTCGGCTTCCACCCGGACAATCTGCCCGCCGACGTGGAGCAGCAGCTGGACGATCGCCGGACGGAGTTGGCCAAGCAATTGGCGGGACTGCTCGGAGATGTCCTCGAGCAGCAGCTGACCCCGGACTGGGTTGCGGACCGGAATGCGGAACTGGGTCCGGCACCTGACGACGCGCAAGAGCCGGACGAGAACAGGGTGCTGCGGCGGCTGGCCGCCCTGGATATCGTGCAGACGTCGGTGTTCGAGTTGATGTTGGCGGACACCTTGCGCCTCGGCGTGCTGGAGCAGCTGGAAGAACAGCTGTGGCAGATCCACGAACAACTGCAGGAAGCCGAGCTGCAAGTCGAGCTGTTGCAGCGGGACGCTCCGGATTCGCCGGAGCGGGAGCATGCGCTGGAGAAACAGCAGCGGTTGCAGCGACGCCGAGACACATTGCAACTCAGACGCGATGACCTGGAAAATAAGGCACGCTTTCGCCGTGAGGCCTGGGAGAGCGTGGCCGAGCGGTTGGGTGAGCTCGGCCCTACCGCTCGTGACGGCCGGGAGCTGGCCGCCATGGCGGACCTCGACCCCCAGGCACAGGTCCTGATCGCGCAGTACCTCGAAAATGCGACGAAGTTGGATGACCAGCTGCGGCAGACCCTCGAGCTGCTGGACCCGACTCGGATGGGGCTGACCGAGGGCCTTGCCCCGGAAGCCGTCCTGGGTGACCCGTCGTCGCGGCCGCCGTGGGACCCCACGGGCGAAATAGGACTCCTTGCGTCCGGGATGTTTCTCAGTGCGCTCACCGGGCGCGTTGAGCCGTTGCCCGGAGGGAACGCGGACTTCCTGGCCGGGGATCTGCCTGCGATGGACGGCAGCGTGACGCACGTCGCCCCCGACAAGAATTGGCGTGACCGCCTCGGACTGGACATCGAGCGGGGACAAGCAGAGCGGTCGCTGACCGACGTGGTGGACATGGTGCGCGACACCTTGCCCGCTCTGCTCCGGAACGCAGTGCGAGTCCAGGACACGATCGCGGCGCTGCTCGCTGATCCGCAGGCCACCACGGAGCGGTTGCGGGCTTGGGGGGCCAAGGAGTACGCCCTCACCGCGGTCGGATCCGCAGTGACGGAGTATCGACGGTCCGACAGAGCCCGGAATCAGGCATATCTGTCCCTGGTCGACGCGGTGAGCACGGCACGCGCCGGCTTGCCCGAGGCGATGCGGCCGACGATGGACCGGGAACCGCTCGCATCGGCTCTGCTGGCCGATCCGGCGGGAACGATCGACCAGTTCCGGACCCGCGGTGCGACACCCGAGGCACTGGCATCGGTCGGATCGGCGCTGGCGGACCACCGGCAGGCGGATGCTGCGCTGGCCCAGGCACAACAGACGCTGGCCGATGCGACCGAGATGCTGCGGGACAGCCTGCCGACGATGATCCGGGGCGGGGTGGGAGTCCAGCAGGTGCTCGCGGCACTGCTCGCCGATCCGGCCGCGACTGTCGAGCAGTTGCGAGCATGGGGTGCAAAGGTATTCGCGCTCAACGCGATCGGCCCGGCTCTCACCGAATACCGCCGCGCGGACGAAGAAGTGCGGCGGGCCGACAAGTCGGGTGCCGAGCGGATGCAGTGGGCGCTCCCGGCAGAGGTCGAGAGGGTCTACCGCGCTCGGAAGGCGCGAGAAGCCGAGCGCATCGTCCCGGCCCGTCAGCCGCGTCCGGTCGCGCTACCGGAGCCGGACGGCGACTGTGTGGTGTTGGCCGGGCAGGCCGCCAACGACTACTACCTTGCGGTGCTGGGCGACGAGTACCGCAGTGTGCTGGGCAGCGAGCGTGCGGTCACGCTGCCGGACGCACCGGTCGACCACGCCACCACGCGACCCGAGGACAGCGGTACTCCGGGTGCGGCGATGTCGTGGCAGGCCAGTGGACACCTCAGCTACTTCGGGGCCGGCGTCGACGGGTTGTTCGAGGTCGAGGCCTGGCTGACCGGAGCCGAAGCAGGGCAGACCCTGACCGGGCAGGAGCGTGAGCAGCAGCGGAAAGCAGCCTCGGGGCGCAGCGTCCTGGTGGTGGAGTCCTACAGCGAGGACCACTTCCACGCTTATTTCGTGGTCAACCACGAGGGCGAGCTGTTGAAGTTCGACCGCACCGGCAACCTGGTCGGCGAGTTCATCCCGGCCGAGGGTGCCGGCCTGGTTCGCACCGTGCACGGTGTGAAACTCGGCGCGGACGGCAAACCGGCAGAGCCGCTGGCCGTCGACGCGGAAGGAAACCCTGCCGACCCGCTGGACCCGGATTCTCAGCTCACCACCCCGCCGGCCCCGGGCCCGCACGTCGGCCAGATCACCGGCAGGCACTCCGGCCGCCTCGACGACGCCGGTTCGGACCACGGCGACGGCGACGCCGGTTCGGGTGACCGGGACGCAGCCGCGGACGAAACGCCGCCGGCGCAGCCGACGGAAGCGGACGACCCGGTCGACGGCCGGCTGCCGGGAGCGCTGGTCGGCATGCGGCGCAACGCCGACGCGCGGGTGGACGAGATCTATGCACAGCTGTTGGTGTACCGGGGGTATCCGGCGGACGCCGGAGCCCGCGAAGAGCTGGCGGAGCGCTATCCCAGGCTGGTTTCGGAGCTGGAAGGCCACCTCGGGCTGGCTGCGGGAA
This sequence comes from Nocardia sp. 2TAF39, assembly GCF_052114905.1. Taxonomy (NCBI): domain Bacteria; kingdom Bacillati; phylum Actinomycetota; class Actinomycetes; order Mycobacteriales; family Nocardiaceae; genus Nocardia; species Nocardia sp. 2TAF39. The sequence continues at coordinate 56,266 of NZ_JBFRFQ010000032.1, read as the reverse complement.
CCCTGACCGACGAGCTACAGCTGTCGCGGGCGCTGGACGCCGTCGCGAAGAGGGAAGTCACCTCATGGCGGCTGCGGCACCTGGCGGAAGCGGTTTCCATCTCCCGAAGCCACCGGGCGATGTATGCCGAAGCCGATCGGCTGACCCACCGCAGTCGGCAGCTCAACAGGCTGGAAGCGGAGCTGAACGAGTTGTATCGGGCTGATCCGCGAAGCGAACAGTTCCGGTCTTTGGCCGCCACATCGGCCCGGCTGTCCGAGAAGGCCCGGGAACTCGACGAGCTGTCCGAACCCCAGCTGTGGCCGGAGCAGATCCTCGGAGTCTCCGAATACGGTTGGCGTGCCGGAGCGTCGCGGCCGGATGCGGATGGTGAGCAGGCGTTGCGCGACCGGCAGGAGATCCTCCTGGCCGGACTGCAGCGGGTGCCCGAGGTGGACCCGGCGACCGCGAACCTGGGCGAGCTGCGCCGCGTGCTGGCACAGCAGCCGCAGCGGTTGGCGCGGCTCGAACCACTGGTGCGGGAATGGGTGCAGGTGCGTCGGCTGATAGAGCTGGTCGAGCTGGTCGACCGCCGGGAACACCGGATCCGCCAGCTGGAACTCGATCTGCATCTCGGTCTGGACGGCGCGGTCGGGAACCTCGATGTCTTCTATTCGGCACGGGACACCAGGATCGGTCTCGGAGTCGAACTGGCCGCGATCCAGCTGCGCGTGACGAACGCGAGAGACACCATCGCGCAGGAGGGTCGCCGGTTCATGGTGTCCCCGGACGACCCGGTCGCGGATACGGTGCGGTGGCTGACCGAGCAGCGTTCGGCGTTGACCGACCAGCTCAGGCAGATGGGCGCCGACGAAGGTACGGATATGGATCCGATCTGGGTCGGCATGGTCGCGGAACGGCTCGAAAAGTTCGGCCCCCGAGCCGACCAGGAAGTGGTTGCCCTGATCGAGCCGCTGCAGGCGCTGGACCAGGTGCTGAAAGCCGCTCGACTGCTCGACGACACCGACGACCGAGTGGTCGACGTACTCGACGGCCTGGAAGCAGCACTGGTTACGGCGGATACCCGGCAACGGGAACTGTCCAGGCAGCTCGCCGTGGCCGACCCGGCCCCGGAAGCGGCGGCGCTGCGGGCGAATGCAGCACAGCAGGTGGAGCGGTGGACACGGCGACTGCGGCTGTTGCAAGACCGCCGTGACCGGCTCGAGCGGGCAGCCCAGCGGCTGCGCGAGGTACAAGCCGAGCTGCGGCAGCCGGAGAGATGGCGCCGCATGACATCCGCCGACCTCGACAAGGCCGAACGGGAATTCGTTCGCGAACTGGACCGGGCCTTCGAGCTCGCGAACTCCTCGCCGGGAAACCCGAGGTTCGCGGCGCAGCCCGCGGACCAGACCGAGGCGACGGATGCTCGGCAACCGGCAGCGACCGACCGCCTCAGATTCGAGCCGGACGGGACGACTGAATACCAGCCGAGTGCGGCCGATCCATTCGACACCGGCGACCCTGCCCATGCCCGGGAGGCGCTGACCGAGTCGGTGCGGGTGGGCCTGGACACCCTGCCCGCGCATGTGCGGACCGCAGGGGATGTGCAGGCGATCACCGAGGCCTTGGTGAACGGACGCCAGCGTGTCCTGGATGTGCTGCGGGGCTTGGGAATAGCGCAAGCCGAGTTCGACGCCCTGTCGAGAGCGTTCCGGTGGTTCGTCTTCGCAGACGAGACGGCGCAGCAGGTCGCGCAGCGCTCGAACGCAGCGGTTGCTCCGGAGTCCGACCCGGATGTGTCGCGGGAGCCGGAGGCGGATGCGGCCCGGGCACGCTCCACGGCGAGTGACTCGGCGGATGCGCAGCGCCGGGCTTTGGGGGGCGGGCTTCCAGCCCGCCGGCAGGTGCTGCCTTCAGTCGGCGACGGTGTGGCGTTATGGGTGGACGTCGACGGTCGCCGGTCGGGCGCTACCGTCCCCCGTCCGTTCAACTGCGGTCCGCGGGTGCAGTGGTTCGCGCGTGATGCGGTGGGTGGGGTTGTGGGGGCGGCGATGCGGCCGCGGGATGTGAACCACCCGGGCATCGCTCTGGCCGGGATGGACAAGGTCACCCTGGTCGAAGACATGAACGTCGGCTGGCTCGAGCAGCCGTTCGGCGTCGGCACCACCGGTCTGGCGGCAATGGTCGAGCATGCCCGCCTGACCGGTGGGGTTCTGGTGGGTGGCGTGGCTCCCGCAGGCGGCAAGGGCATGGGTCATGCGTTCGCGGTGGTGCGGGTCGACGAGCGGTTCGCGAAGTTGCTCAACGACCTTCCGAAGTCGGTGCGTGGCCGCAGGCGGGTGAAAGTCGGCGAGGTGGTGGTGTTCGACAACGCCCGCGGCGGCTTGCTGCGGCGTAAGGCGGTCGACAAGTGGATGAAGTCCGGCTGGGTGGGCTCCGAAGATGTGCATGTGGCCGGTTGGGATGCCGCGGGTACGGCGTTGGAAGGGTTCGACGCCGAGGTGCAGGCCCGCCGTGGCCCGGACGAGAATCTCGGTGCGGGGCGGGGCGTCGACGTGCCGACCGAGCCTGCCGCGAACCCACCCGAACCCCGCACATCCCCGATGGGGGATCGGGCTGCCAGCGCTTCCAGTCCGACTCGGCCGCTGGGACAGGGGTCTTCCAACGGTGGAAGTTCCCGTCATGGAAGTTCCCGCGACGAGCCCAGCCCTGAGCATGCTCCGCAACCCGGGCAGCCTTCGGGCCCCGAAGTGGTCGGGTCTCGGGCGCGCGCGGCGGCGCGAGTCGCGGAGTTCCGTCAGCTCTACGCGCTGGACTTGGCCTTGGCCGGTGTCCGGGAAGGCGTCCTCGACCTGGCCGCGCCTCTGGGGCTCGTGCCACAACGGCAGGACCCGGAATCACTGGCGCAGGCGCTTCGGGAACTGCGGGCGGCACAGCCGGGTGAGGTCGATCCCGCTCGTGCCGAGCAGATCCGGGTGCTGACGGAAGCGCTGCGGAATTACCGGCAGGTGTATGAAGTATCGGGTCGCTTCCACGCACTGCACGGCGAACGAGTGCGGGCCGAACTGGACTTCGAAGGTCTTCGGTCGGAACGTGACCTGTATGCGGCCGAGCATGGCTTGGATCCTGAGCGGCTGCCGGATCCACCTCCCGAAGCGATAGCCGAGGTGGTGTCCCGGCTGCACACTGTCCAGGAGAAAATCACCCGTCTCGACGGTCTCCTGAGTGTGCTCTCGACCCGGATTCTGCGGCTGACCGATCCGCCGATCCGCAATACCGAAGGGCCTGCGGTGGTGGCGACTGCGGCGGCGGTCACCGGCAATCCGGAGATCCGCCCGCTGAATCGGGACGTCGCCGACGTCGCGGCACCGATGTTCGAGTTGGCGGCCGCGTTCGGTTCGCAGCCACAGGAACTCGGTGACTACGACGACGTGGTCGATATCTTGAGAACATTGGGGCCTGACGCCGCGGTGGTCATCTGTGACGATCACTCGGACGACGACGGCAGCTACGTTGTGGTCAACAGCGGTCATCGGATCCGGCGGGTGGGGGTCCTCGGCGCCACCAGCACCGAATTCGCGCCGACGCCACGAGAAAAACGAATACCGCTGCGCGGCTTTGTATTCGATCGCCACGGTAATCGCGAGCGCCGTCTGGGCGATGCCGCCCGCGGCGCGCTGGAGGACCTGGTATCGCATTATCAGGAGACGGCGCGAGAAGAGTGGAAGCTGCGACGGCAGGCCCTACGGGAGATGAATATCGAGGCCGATACCGATGACGTCGACCTCGACGAGCTGGTCGCCGAGCTAAGGGGCAGATCCGAGAATACGGATGCGGATCTGCAGGCGATCGCGAAGTTGCAGTCCGTTGTCGACAGCAGCTCGTTCATTCGGCGCCAACTCGCCGATATCGAGACCGCCGCCGAGGTGGTTATGGCAACCGGCGCAGTCGCGGCGCCGGCCGCACCGGAGGTGCCACCGGACTGGTACCGGCATGCGATGACCGCGGGATTCTCGGGCTCGGCACTATTCGATCTCAAGGCTCCCACGGGCAACGGGCATTCCCGCCTCGTTCTCACCGCTGATGTCGTGGACTGGCAGGCTGAGGAACTGCTCGGTAGGAATGCCTGCCATATTCTGGCCGGTGCCCTGCGCAGCATGACCGGATGGGATGTCGTCACGATAGACCGTCTCGAGAACGGGAACTGGGAAACGACGCACAGCGGAATACTCACCCCCGACGGCGATGTCATCGATATCTTCGGGCGCACCGAGCTGGCGGCGGCAAAAGCCAGATATGGCACCGAGGAGACCGTGCGACATCGGATAGTGCCCGGTGACCGCATTCCCGGCGATGTGATGCTCGAAATGGAAGAGGTCCGCGGCAACGGTCTATGGTGGGCGGCTGTCCTGGGGGGACACCACACCGCAGTGGTGAGCCAGTTCGCGCGACACCTGCTGCGTATCCATGGCTATGCGGAAATCGCCGAAACCGTGTTGCGTGGTGAAGACGCGACCGTGCTTGCCCGGAATTATCGATCGGCACGGCAATTCGAGAACATCGACCCGTTGCGCGAACTCCCCGATTTCCAGCGGCGGATGTTCGACGCCGCGGAGGACGACGGCGACCGGCGGGTGCTGGCGCAAGCGAACCCGATATCGATCTGGCAAACCTTCGAGGCATTGCCCGCGCAGCTGCGCGACACCGCGATACTCCGATTCGGAGCAGCCAAGACGATCACCGAGACCGCCGACGAGCTGGGGATCACCCGGGAACGGGCGGCGGAAACGCTGCGCACGGTGGCGCGGACCGTCGCCGAAGCGGTGCGACAGCAGCAGTTCGAGGCGAACATGGCCGGCTGGGACCGTCCGACCCTGCGTGCGGTGGCCCGGCATGCCGGGGTCGGCGCCACCACCGTGCACCGTGTCGTCCACGACCTGCCCGGGGTGTCCACCGAAACCCGGCAACGGGTCCGCCGGGCCATCGTGGAACTCGCCGAGCTGCCAGGTGCCGAACTCGGCGACGGGTTGTCAGTGCATGCGGTGGCTCATTATCTGGGTATCCCGGCCGCCACCGTGGCCCATGCGATTGCCGGCCATCCATGGAGTAGCACCGAGACCCGAATCCGAGTGCATAAGGCTATCGAGGCACTCGGTGGCACCCCACCGGAAACACTGCCGTCCCCGGAGACCGTCCAAGCGAGGCGAGTGTTCGGCAAGCGCGTCATCGAAGTGGTGAACGACGGCGTGTTCGCCGAGGGTTGGGCGGATCTGGCCGCGCATCTGGATGACGGCCGGAAGAACTGCGGACCGCTGGTGCAGTGGCAGGCCAAGGACTTCCTCGGGGCGGCCGGGGAGAACATCGACGCGGCAGATCCGAACGACACTCGTTTCCTCGTGGACGGGATGACCGGCGGCGAGTTCGCGGCGCGTTTCAAAGCCCGCTGGGCGCGTGATCCATTCGGGGTCGGCTCCGCAGGACTGGCGAGGGTGGTGCGCCATGTGTGGTTGCACGGTGGGCTGGTCGCCGGAGCGATGGAGTTTCCGGGCCAGGGTGCACACGCGTTCGCGGTGTTCAAGGTCACCGAAGACTATGCCGCCCGGCATCCGGAGCTGGGCCTGCATGTCGGTGAGATCGTCGTGTTCGACAACGCCGCGGGCGGTTTGATCCGCGGTACGGACGTGGACGACTGGGTCCGCCTGGCCGCCGAGGGCGTCGGCGAGGTGCACGGCATCGTCTTCGACGAAAACGGCAAGCCTGCCCTTCCGTCGGACGGCGACCGGGCGGGTGGCCGCGGTCCAGTGGGGGTGATCGGGGCGCGGCCGGATCAGCACCGGAGCGCGGCACCGGACCGGAGCGCGGAGGTCGTGCCCGAGCCCGAACCCGACTCCGCCGAGGTCCATGCTGCCGGCCGGGATGCGAACGGCGAAGCGTTGGAAGGGTTCGACGCCGAGGTCCAGGCGAACCGCGGCCCGGTCGGCAACCTCGGGGCCGACTTCGGCGGGGTCGATTTTCCGGATTTCGATAGCGTGCCGAGTCGGGTCCGGGCAGATTCGAATGCCGTCGAATCCTTCGCATGGCCAAGAAATCCTCCACCTCGGGAAGGTCCGGAGTGGCATGCATATCTGAGAGCGTGGGAAAGATGGATGGATGCGAATCCATCGATAGCAGATGATTTCCTTGACCTCGACAGTTACCTTTGCTGGGACGATTACCGGGAAATGCAAGCGGAATTGCGAAATCGGCACACCGTCCCACTGACGCCGGAGCGGCAGAGAGTGGTCGATGGAGCCGTCAGGGCGCTCGGCAGAGTGCCGGTATTTCAAGGCCCAGTGGTGCGGCACGTGAACAACCTTTCACCGGAAGTGCTCGATCGATATCAGCCGGGAAATACCGTGACCGAGGAAGCCTTCACCTCTACCACGATGAACCTGGACGGCGTGCCGATTCATAAAAACAGGGCGGACGTCGAGATGCGGATAGTGAGCAAGACAGGAAGGAATATGCTATATGTTCCTCTTGTCATAAGAGGCGACGATGAAGTTCTATTTCCACCCGGAACACAATTTCATGTCACCGACCGATACTTCGACGATGAGTCCGGACACATCGTAATCGAAATGGAGGAGATCACCGAAGCCGTGTTGCGTGATGAAGACGCGACCGTGCTTGCCCGGAACTACCCATCGAAGCGGCAATTCGCAGCAGCCAAGACGATCACCGAGACCGCCGACGAGCAGACCACGGCCGCCGAAGCTACTCCGGTGACCGGTAGCGTCGCCTTGATCCTGCTGGAGGCGATCCACACGCACGACCGCGACGTGCTGTTGCCCCTCGCGGCGGAGTTGGGCGACGAGGACCGAATGGCCTTCGAGTACTACTTCGGGGAGAACGGGAAGGAGCAAAGCTCCAGGATCGACCTGGAGGCACTGCTGGGGTTGAGCCTGCCGGGGGTCGATTTGCGGTTGTATCGGCTGGCTGAACTGCTGATCGGCCGGCTTGCGCCGGAATTCCTGGAGCGCTACACGAGTCTGGGCACATTGCGGCGGCTCACGGTCCGGGATGTGGCCGAGGCCGTGGGTTTGAGTCGAGGGACGACCTCCACCATTCTCAACAGCAACCGTCCCGGAGTGGCATCTAGGGCGGTTGTGGCCAAGACCAAGGCCGCGGCTGCGCGGCTGGGATGGGTGGCCGGTCGGCGCCCGGGAATCGTTGTCGATGCGAGTACGACATCGGTGCACCGATCCTCGACTTCACCCGAGATCCCGGCGGTGGGCCGGCTTGCAGGTGAAGATTCGGACGGTGTCGCCGCATACCGGTCGGCACCGAAACGGAAAGGTGCGGCCACCCGTCGCTACCAAGCGGAGGTCGATCGGCGGGCAGGGAAAACCGACAACGCGCTCCAAGCTTTCCCATCGGGGGATATGTCACAGCTGATGCAGCTGCACAGCAGAGCGGCGCTGGTGCAGTTCGGCCTGCGGAATCCGGTGGTGGGTGCGCAGTTGACCGCCCCCGAACGGCGATACCTCACCCTCCGATTCGTCGAAGGCCTGAACCTCGACGAGATGGCGGAGCGGATGGAGCTGCACCGGTGGATGCTGGGTGGCTTGGAACGTCGGGCCGTGGCCGAGCTGACGGCGGCCATGCTCCGAGCAGACCCCGCATCGGTCGCCTGGTTCGGGCTCGCGCCCGCGCTGTTCGAGGGCCGACCGGTGAGCGAGGTCGAGGCGGCCTTCGGTCATCGGCGGGCTCAGCTGCTGGGGCATGTCGGTGAGGCGAGTGCGCTTTTGCTGGAGCACGGTGCGGAGCTGGATCGCCTCGATCCTGGTTTGGGGGACGGGATTTCGGTGGTGGTGTGCACGCCGCCCGATCCGTCGTCGTCGGACGACACCGGTGTGGTGCACCGGTTGGTGCGGCGCGTCTCCGACGGAATCGCACGGATCGAGCGGTGGTCGGTCACCCAGCAGCTGGACGACTTCCGCCCGACCGCCGCTGTGTCGACCGAGCCGGTGCTCGGCCTGTTCCTGGACAAACTGGGCCGTCCGGTTTCGCTCGGCGGCGAACCCCGGGGCGATCGGGAAGAATTCCGGGTCGCCGACACATCGTTGTTCAACGGATGCGCCGCGGTAGTGGTGGAGTTCGTGCTCGACTTCGTTGAGGGCGTGACCAAGGTGCGGCCGGCGTTGCCGCCCCTGCCGGACACTGCCCACGTGGCCGGGGTGAGCGAGGAACAGTACACGGCGGCCGTCGGTGGGGAGTGGAATCCGCCGTCGGCCGGACTGGATTCGCTGCAAGCGGTGCTCGACTACATCGAGGAGCGCGGTGGTGCGATCGCCGGCGCGATGGAGTTCGGTGCGGCCGGCGCGCATGCCTTCGGGGTGGCGAAGGTGAACGGCCAGGTAGTGGTGACCGAGAAGATCAACGGCGTCAAGCGGACCTGGAAGGGCGCGGCACAGATCGCCGAGTGGCGCCGAGAACGGGAGAACATCGGCATCACCGGAGTGAAGGTGATCGTCTTCACTGCGAACGGCAAGCCGAAGATCAAGTACCGGCCGGGCCGGAATCGCGCCACCCTCATCGCGGCAGGTCAGGCCCCGGCCGGCCAGATCAAAGGCCTGCCGCCGCAAGGTCCCCGGGCAGGGCCCGGAGAGCCGGAACCCGCTTCGGGGCGCCGGGAACTACGTGAGATGGCCGCGGCCGCCAGCATCGACCCCGCTGCGTTCGATCGGCTCCGGGAACGTTTCGAACCGGATGTCCGACGAAAAGTTTCGGGTGTCCGTCAGCTGAGCCGAGACGAGGCGGACCGGCTGGTCGACGAGATCTTCCGCCGGTTCGGCATTGCACTGCGCTCCGGATCCGCGGAACGGGATGCGGCGGCACTGTTCGAGATGATCGAGCGCAATGTGCTCGGCGATCACCAGCGATTGGTGTTGTTGCGTGCCGGGGTCTGGGCCGCGCTGGTCGGTAGGCAGCGCGCGCAGGCCGGGGTTCCGGGTGGTCTGCTGGCCCGGGCCGATCAGCAGATGCTGGCGCGTGCCCTGGCGCGGCTCACCCCGCAGGAGCACCAGGTGGTGATGTTCCGGTTCGGGCAGCGACTGACCAGGTTCCAGGTTGCCGATCGGATGCCGGCCTATCGGAATGCGATCGCGAGCCTGGAACACCGGGGGGTGCGGGTGCTGGTCCGTGAGGTTGCCACCCGACTCGGCGTGCCTGTGCCCTCGGAATGCGATGAACCGCAGCCCGGCAACCGGGGTTTGGAATTCCTGTTGGGGGTGGATCGGCTTCCCTCGGTGGACGCACCACTGTATGCCCAATTGCAGTCGGCAGTGGATAGCCGGGCACCACAGTCAATGGCTATTGCGGTAGATCTGGCGAGTCTGTTGGATGCCTTGAATCAGCTTCCGGACGAACAGCAGAAATTCGCAAGTCTGGTTCTGCTGCTGGGGGTTTCGTCGCATGATGCGGCAACATCGCTGGGGTTCACAGGGCGATCCGGTCGAACCCTGGCCGAGAGGACGTGGACAGCACTGCGAGCAAGGCTCGAAGCGTTCCACAGGCAAGATCTCGAGGATACCGAGGGCCCCGAGCAGTCAGTGCGCGAGCCTGTCGTCGAATCGGTTCAGCCGACTATTGTCGATACCCGGGCCGAAGCGTTGCGCGATGCGGTGACTCGGATGCGTGATGTTTTGCACGCCAATCTGACCCGCATGTCCGATGTGCTGCACGAGTATCTCGAACTGACGGATTCTGCTGTTGTTGCAGCTGTCCCGGAGTTCGGCACCGACCGAGTGGCGGAAAGATACTTCGAGCGGTTGGTGCGGGCTGCACAAGCAGGTAATGCCACCGCATTGTTCCGGTTGAGCGAGTTCTGCTACGACTCGCTGTTGGCCGATACCCGGTTGACGCCGGAGCAGGCCGACGAAGTCTTCGCCGGTATCGTCGGCGGCCGGTTGCCGGACGGGGCGGATGTCGGTGACTGGTTGGGGTCGGTGTTGGAACAGGTACTGTCCGGTGCGCTCCCCGAATCCCCGCCATCTCCGATTGTCCGGAGCGTTTCGGGTGACAGCGACACACCGGTCCCGGTCGACGCCGGGAGCGGGATCGATTCGTTCGACATTTCCGTGTTTCCGGAATCGACTGCCGGCTCCAGGTATCCGCTGCCCGATGTCGTGTTCTCCGAAACATTCGAGGGCAATCCGGAATTCCTGCCCGGAGTGGATGTGTTGCACGCGGTACAGCGTGATCCCGGGCTGCGACCGATGCTGTGGGCCTATGTCGAACAGCTCGGCAGCCAACAGCGGGAAGATTTCATTCGCTGGTTCGTGCACCGACAGCGGATACCGGACATCGCTGAGGCTCATGGCGTTCCGGTGCCCAGGGTCCGGCGGCGGATGCACACGGTGGTGTCCTTGTTGGCAGGGTGGCTGTCGGGAGAGGTCGCCCCCGGTCCGGCTCGCGAGGCCATGGTCTCGGTACAGCTGGCGTACTGGTCCGATTTCACCTTCGAACAAGTACTTGCGCAGGCCGATCGGCTTGCCGATGACCAACAGGATATCTTCGGGCGCTGGTTCATCCGTCGACAGACGATCGAGGCGATTGCTGCCGAGACCGAGACGATCACGATGGCGGTGCGCAGGGTTCTGCACGCCGCCGCAGTCCGGGTGAGCGCGGCACTGCGTGCGGACGCGCAGCTGATGCAGCCGCCGCAGCCGGGGGCGGTCGATGAGACGAGCAGGCCCGGAGGGTATGTCGGACCGTTGCTGCGGGCGGGGCAGACCGAGCCGAAGGACGCTGCGGCGCTGCTGAGGTTGAGCGAGCTGTTCTACAACTCGCTGTTGGCAGATCCGAAACTGACACCTGACCAGGCCGAGAAAGTGTTCATCCGGATTGCAGGCGGCCGCTTGGGTGATGGGGAAAATGTCGGCGACTGGCTCGGCTCAGTAGTGGACCTGGTGGATGCTGTTGCCCCCGAGGTCGCCATCGGCTGGCAGCCGCCGGGCGATCTGCCTGCGGTCGCGGCGGAGGTGGCCGCGCTCGAGCCGGAGGTGCACACCTGGATCGCCGAACTGGAGAACTTTCTTCAATCGCTGCACCCATTGCGGTCGGAGTTGCTGAGGCAGTGGTACTCCGGGAATACGGTGGCCCAGCTCGCTGCGGCGAAAGGGTATTCCGAACAGGTTGTCGCACATCAGATTCGGATTCTGGTTCGGGAGATGGCCGGGCAATTGGTCGATCCCGAAATACTCGAACAGCACCGCAGGCAGTTTGCGCGGCGCAGCCGGACACCGGACGAGACGATGCTGTTCCTCGAAGCGGTGTACGCCCACGAACCGGAACTGGTGATGCAGTGCGCTCGGAAGGTGCGCGGACCGGACCGGGCCGACCGCAAATACTTCCTTGCGTATTTCCGGGATGGCAAGACCGGTGCCGAAATCGCGCGCAAGTACGGCGTGGATGCTCGCGGTGTACAACATCGTCTGAGTCGATTTGTCGGTCAGGTTGTCGACCGGCTTCCGGTGGGCCATGCCGAACGCTATGTCGGCGGCGGCACGCTTCGACGGGTCGAGCTGCGCGATATCGTTCGCGCCTCCGGGCATTCCGAGCTCACCGTCTCGGCGGCGCTGGGGGCGCGCCGCGAACGAGTTGCTCCGGCCACGGCGGAACGGATACGAGAAATAGCACGCCGGCTCGGCTACCAGACGCGGTACACCGGTGTCCGATCGAGTGTGGTCCTGGAAGGCGGTCCGCCGCATTCGCCGGTCACGACCGTCGAAGAAGACGACGGAACCCCTTATCTATTGCGTGGCAAGAGCTTGCGGGTGGTCCGGGCAGCCGATCCGGTGGACCTGGAACCGTTGATTCCGAAACTGGATGCCGGCCTTCACGAAGTGGCCAGGTTGCTGTTCTGCCACGACGTTCCCGTCCCCATCGTGGCGAAGCACCTGGGAATCCCGGAGACCACGCTCTACGCGCAGCAGAGTCGGATAGCGCGAGACCTCGACATACTGTTGTCCGGCGGGATGCTGCTGACCGATCAGCAGGCGACCGCGGTGTTGTGGCAGATTGTGGTCGCCGATCCGCAGCGTTTGCATCCGGAGCAGATGCTGGGCACCGGCTTGCTGCTGGACACCTATCGGCACCATTTCGACGAAGGGCAGTCGGTGGCCGCGATGGCGACCGACGACCCGGACGGTGTCGCCGAGGCCACGATCTACGATCGGATATATCGGGTCGCCCAGCTGATGACCAGAGATCTTTCGCCTCGGCTGGTGGCGAAATACCTGCGGGACAGCGAAAAGGCGCTCACCGACGGCGACGCCGTGTCGGTGGTCCGAAAGATACGGAGCCGACTGCCTGATGTCCTCACGGCGCAGGTGGAGCAGCTGTCGACGGCGGACCGGGCACTGTATGAGCAGTTCTTCGTCCAGAAGCGCAAGATGAAGCAGATCGCAGCCGCGACGGACACCGCCTGGACCGAAGTGCGGGACAGCGTCTACCGGATCGCACAGGGGTTTGCCCGTCAGGTGCCCGACCAGCTGCGGGACTTCGCCTCCGCGGGGCGGTTGGCCGACGGCGCGGCGTTGATGATGATCGAAGCGGTCGCGCGGATCGATGTGGCCGAGTTGACCCCGTATCTGGCCGAACTCGCACCGCGACAGCGGGAATACTTCGAGCTCTATCTGGAGCAGGGGCAGAATCCGACGCAGATCGCGGACGAGCGGGGGCATGAGCGCGAAACGGTTGTCCAGGTGTTGTACGCCATGGCGCAGACGCTGCTGTCGCACCTGGACCCCGAACTCGTCTGGCGTTACCTCGGCAATGGTCCGCTACGCCGAATCACGTTGGCAGACATCGGAAAACTGACCGGATTCGCCACCGTGACGGTCCGGAACGCGCTGAGCGGCCGTTCGGCCGATTCCGGCGCCACAGATCGGATTCGGGAAGTAGCAGCCCGGTATGGCTGGACGCCCGGACACCGAGCCGTGGTCGTCGACGCCGCGGAGGGGCCGTCGCCGGTGCCGTCGATGGATGCCGCTGTACTCGCGGAGAACCCGCCCCGAACTCGGGCCGAACGGGCGGTTCGGGCCGCCGAGGAATCGGCACTGCAGGCGGCGATCGGCCTGCTGCCGCCGGAATACCATGAGTTGGCCGGGTTGTCGGGTGCGCAGCCGCTGACCGACGTACAGGCCGCTGAGCGGACCGGTTTGCTGGTACGGCAGGTCAAATCGATGCGGCGCTACCTCATGCCGCGTCTGGCCACCGCATTGTCGACCGGGCGGCTGTTGACCGACGGGGACGCGCTTTTCCTGATGGAGGCGGTGCAATCGGGTGGAGACGAGATTTCCGCGCTGCGCTCGGTGCTGTCGCCGACCGAATGGCAATACGCCGAGTTGTACCTGGTACAGGGGCTATCGGTGGCCGAGGTCGCCAAACGCACAGGACGGGAGCCGAGCACGGTCCGCACCGAGCTGACGCGGATCGCCCCAACACTGCTCGGGGAGCTGCCGGAGTACCTGGTCCAGGGGTACTTCGACCAGGGCACCCTGCGCCGCGTGACCTTGGACGATGTAGCGAAAAACGCAGGAGTCTCGAAAGCCACGGCGGATCGAGTGTTGAACGGTCGCGGTGGTGGCAACCCGAAAACGGTGCGGCGGGTGCGCGCCGAGGCCCTCCGGCTCGGCTGGACCCTGGAGCGCCGCGGCGTCGTGGTGGTGACCGAGGGCGGGGTTCAACCGGTGCGCGTGCAGCGTCCGCTGCGGTTGCGGGGCACGGTGACCGCCGCGCAGGAACAGGCACTGGCCACTCTGGCCGAGACGGCGTTTGCCGAGGCAGGCGACGGTGCTGTGCCGAATTCCCCGCATCCGCTGCTCCCCGATATGCGGCGCTTGCCGCGGCTGTGTGGCCCGGTGGCCTTGCGGTTCGGCCGCGATGTGTTGGGCCTGGATGTGGACGCACCGTCGTTGTTCGACGCGGCTGTTCGCGCCGAGGGGATGTCGGGGGAGGCGGTTGCGGTTGCGGCGAAGGGGAATTGGGAAGGTTTCGCCGATGTCGCAGCGATGGCGGAGCGGGCGAATGCCGGTGCAGTGGTGTTGGGGGCGGTGAATTTCGGGGGAGGCCTGGGTGGGCACCTGTTCGCGGTGTATGCCGACGAGCAAGGCCAGGTGTGGGTGGTGGAAGGGGTTGGCGACCGGGAACTGCACACTCGGTACGAGGACTGGTCCGAGCCCGAGGGCGTGGTGGGGTATGCGGGGATCGTGTTCCGGGACGGTGTGGCGGTGGATCCGGTGGATCCGGAGACCGGTCCGACGATCGCCGAGCGGATCGCGACAGGGGTGAGCATCCCGGAGTGGGTGGGTGGTCGCTGGGATGTCGGGGGCGACGACGCCGGTCGGAGCTCCGACGGGGCCGGCGCACCCGCCCCGGACGACTCCGGCCGGCCGTTTCGAGGGAGCATCGCAGGGACGGCTGCGGCGGGCGGCGACACCCGCATCCCGGTCGATCGGCGTCGACCGGGCCCGAGTATCGGCTCGGAAACTCCCGGTCCGGTCCCGGGCAAGGTGGGCGACAAGACTCGACGGCTGTTGCCCGACGACCGCACCTTCGGCCGGGACCCGACGCCGGAGGAGGCGGCAGCGCGCGCGGCCCGCGACCGACGCGACCAGGAGCTGGTAGCCGAATTCAAGTCCGGGAATACCGCTGCGTTTTCGGAGTTGTACCGCAGGAACAGGTCGAGGGTTCGCGGGATACTGATCCGGAAAATCAAGGTACGCAGTGATATAGAAGAATTGGTCGCCGACAGTTTCGCGGAAATGTACGAAGTATTGGCTTCCGAAGCCGATGTGGAAAACTTCGGCGGTTATCTGGCGACATTGACTTTCAGGCAGATCGATAAATATTACAACCGCAATAACCGGCAGCTTTTCATGGGCGGCACCGACGCATTGTCGCGGGTTGTAGATGCGAAAGTCGGTAGTCGTGCAGCGCAGAACGATCCGGATTCGATGGACATGGTGTTGGGTCCCGTACTGGCCGGATTGCCTGAAAAGACGCGAATGATATTGCAGCTGGTCGACGTCGAGGGGTATACGCGCGAAGAGTTGGCAGGACTGCTCGGGACGCCGGAGGATGTCGAATCGGTAGCGCAAGTGATCGACAGCGCTCGGGAGGAGTTGCGCCGAGAGCTTATTCGGTCGCAGTTGCACGGCGCGACACTGTCGGAAATATTGACGGCCGGCGGTGGGCCGCTGCGGGCTGTGCTCGCGGCAAGCGGACGGTGGGCGGAGGTGTTCCCCGGGGTTGCCGCGGAAGTAGCGATTCTGCGGGCGGTCAAACAGCTGCGCCTGAACGAGATTCAGGAATTCATGTCGGATCTGCATTCGATTCGACAGGAGTACCTGTTGCGGTGGCTGCTGGGGCAGCCTGCAGCCGATATTGCCGCGGTGATGGACATCCCAGAGAACACGATCCGACGACAGTTGCACGAACTGATCAGGCAATTGACCGGTCGGCTGGTCGATGCGGATGTGGTGGCTCGGCGGCAACGTTCGATGGCTCGGCGGCGCACGTTGACGGCAGGCGCCTCCCTGCTTTTGCTGGAAGCGGTGTATGCGCAGGAGCGGGATCTTGTGACGCCACTGCTGGCGGATCTCTCCGAGGAAGACCGGGAAAACTGCACCCGATACCTCGACCAGGGAAAGACCATGACGGCAATCGCGGCCGAACGGGGAATTTCCCGCGATGATGTCCGGCGAACGCTGAAAAACGTTCTGGTCGCTGTCGCTCCGGTGCTTTCGGAAGAGGTGCGGGAACGGTATGTCGGAAACGGCAGGCTGCGGCGGATGGGCGTACCGGACGTAGCGTTGCGAGCCGGGGTGAGTAAGAACACCGCCAACCGGGTGCTCGGCGACGCGGCCCAGGCTGGATCGGAAAATGATGCGCGAGTGCGGACCGCTGCGGATGAGATCGGCTTCCGGCGGCTGCGCGAGGGGATGCGCTCGGCGGTCACCATCGATGGCGGCCCGGCAGACTCACCGATCCCGCGGGTGCACCCGGCGCAGGATGACTCTCCGTACGGCAAGAAGCTGCGCCGAACCCGTCGAATGGATCGGTCCGAACTGCGGCGGCTGATCAAGAAACTGCCCAGGAAGCGCAGAGAAGTCGCCCACTTGCTGTTTCTGATGGATCTGCCTGCCTCGGTGGTGGCGATTGTGCTGGGGCAAGAACCCGAAGCGATCCATCTTATGAAGAATCGAATCGCCGACTCTCTCGAAATTTTGTCGAGAGGTGGTGTGGAGCTCAGCCCGGTTCGGGCTGCGGCAATCCTGCGAAAAATCATGATTCACGAGCCGTGGGTGGTACAACGCCATATTTCCGAACTGCCCGATCAGTCGAAGAATCTCTTCGAACTCTACTTCGTGCAGGGGCAGAGCCCGAGCGAAAAGAAAGTCGAGAATTCGCTGAATCGGATAGCGCAGGAATTGACCAGTCGGATGCCTTCGGCGCTGATCAAGAACTACCTGCGTGGCGGGGCGTCCGATGAAGCTGCATTGATACTGGTCGAAGCGGTGGCCAAGTACGACTTCGTCGAGCTCGAGCGGCTTCGTCCGAAATTGACCCCGACACAGCAGCAATGCTTCGATCATTACCTGGCCGGGGATTGCACAGTCGCCGAGCTGGCGGTTGCCCGGGAACGTTCGGAAAGCGGAACCAGATTATCCCTCTACCACACGGCACAAGCTCTCATGCGGAATCTTCCGCGAGAGTTGGTGCAGCGGTATATGAGCCAGGGCCCGCTGCGGAGAGTCGAACTCGAAGACATTGCCACCGAAGCCGGGGTGTCTGTAACGACTGTCAAGAAGGTTCTCGCGACAAACTCCGGCGATCCGGAAGTCGTCGAACGAGTCCGGAGGGCGGAAAGCCGGCTGGGATGGCGCGCGGAGCGGCCCGGCATCGTGGTCGATCGCTCAGAGGGGCAATCGCCGGTTACGCTGGTCGGCGGCCTCCCAGCAGCGCCGTTGGCGCGGGACAGGGCTTCCAGCCTGATCCGGGGCGCAGCGCCGGAGCAGTTGGCGGCTGGAATCCGATTGTTGCCGATGAAGCACCAGGACATTGCCCGACTGCTGTATGCAGAGTCGCTGACTGCCGACAAGACTGCAGAGCAGGTGGGTCTGGAGCCGGTTTCGGTCAAGGTTGTGCGCTCGCAAATCCAGTTGCAGTTGGCGGCATGGATTTCCACCGGAGCGATGTTGACCGAAGGGCAAGCCTTGCTGTTGTTGGAGGCGATTCAATCCAGATCCGATGTGTTGACTCTGCACCGGGATCGGCTGACTCCGGCCGAACAGCGACTGGCCGATCTGTACCTTGGACAAGGTCTGTACCCGGGCAAGATCGCCGAACTGATCGGACAGACGCAGGGGGTAATCCGTGATCAGATGGGTCCCATCGCTCTGAAACTTGTCGGGGAACTACCCCAGGAACTCGTGCAGCGATACCTGCGCCGAGGTCCGATGCGACGGGTGAAGAAGGGCGACCTGGCGACCAGGGCTGATGTCAGTGTGGCATTGGTCAGCAAGGTATTCGGCAACTATGGCCGGGTAAAACCGGACTACGTCGCAAAAGTACACGCAGTGGCCGATTGGCTCGGCTGGAGACCGGAGCAGCGAAATGTCGTGCCTACGATTCGGCAGGGCATTGTTGTCGATACCCCTGATGGAGTCGAACCGGTCGGAGTGGTGGGCATAATCGCCGATGGCTTAGGATTGCCTGCCGGGATCATGGCGGCGGAAATCGCCGGTGAAGATCCGACCGCCGCGTTGCTGCCCGAAGAGCAGATCCTGATAACGGCGGGCACGCGTCCGGGACGGGTGTACGACATCACTCATGGGCGCACTTGCGCCCGCCGCGCATTGAACAAGCTCGGTGTCCCGGACACGCCTATTCTGCGGCGCGGGAATGGCGCGACCGGGATGCCGATCTGGCCGACCGGTACGACCGGGAGTATCACCCACACCCGCGGCGCGGACGGCAGATACGCCTTGGCGGTGGCGGCCTCGACCGACCGGATCCGTTCGATCGGCGTAGACGCCGAATTGAATCGGTCCAGAGGGGCGGAAGAACTCGTCCTCCCCGGGGAACAGCAATGGCTGGCCGCCATGGGGACTCGGGACGATATCCACTGGTCCCAAGTGCTGGTCTCGGCCAAGGAGAGCGTGTTCAAGGCCTGGTTCCCGCTGACCGAGCGGTCTCTCCGCTTCCAGGACACACGTATCACCATCGATCCGAAGAGCCGTACCTTCACCGCGGAGCTGGTGGTCGAGGACCGCTCCACGGTGGACGGCGGCCCGCCGTTGCCGCGGATCCTGCACGGCAGGTTCGTGGTCCGCGACGGTGTGGTGCTGACCAGCGTCGTGATCGAGCGCGAAACCACGGACGACCCTGATGCGGTGTTCACCGTCGATGAGTCCGGCGATGGTGATCGTCCATGGCAACAACTGGCCGAGAGCAGTGCCCGGGTTCGGCGCGACGACAACCAGACCGTCGCTCCCGTCGACCGGACCGACGCACTGTGGATCCCGCACGGCGAGGACGGACATCGGAACGACTGTGTCCCGGTTGCCCTCGGTGGCTTGGCGCGCCAGCACGGCTGGGCGAAGCTGGTGAAGCTGTCCGCGCTGGGGCCGGTGGGTCCGGAAGGAGTTTCCGGTGAGCGGGTGGTGGCGGCCCTGAGGGGTCGCCGTCCGGGTGGTTTCGACAATCGCGCCGCTGTCGCACGGGCGGTGCTCGATGCCGGTGACGGCGCCTCGGCGCTGTTGCTGGAGGTGTACGGCCCGCACGGGATGGGGCACGCGGTGCGGTTGGTGAACCGGGGCGGCCGTGTGTTGGTGTTCGACGGCGCTGGCGACAAGGGCACGGATTTCGCGGTGTGGGACCGCAAGCATGCCGCTCCGTCCCAGGTGTGGGCGATGGTGGCGGTCGGCGGTCGGGTGGTGGACGCCGGCGATCGGGATCGGCCGCTGCCCGCGGGCCGAATGTTCGGGCGCAACCCGGATGCGGGGCGCCCACCCGATCCGGCGGGTAGATTGTCCGAATCCCAGATGGTTGTGCAGCTGCGTAACGTCTTCGAGTCCGAAGTGCGGGAACGGGTGCAGCGAACTGTCACGGATCCGAACGCGGTCACGGCGGTCGTCGACGAGGTGTTCACCCGTACGGTGCACCGGATGCGGACCGGACGGCGTTCCGGCGGGGTCGCGGTAGAGCTGGGTCGGGTTTGCGGCGATGTGATGGCCGAGCACCTGCGACTGGGGCGGTTCTGCGCACAGCTGTGGACAGAGTTCCGGTCGGCGAACGACTGGCTGCCGGAGTGGGATTCCTTCCGGGCGCGGATGCACCGGGGGCTGTTCGACCGGGTGCTGGCGCAGATGCCGGCCGTTCATCGGCGCCGGCTGCAGTCGGCACTGCACCAGTGGCAGCCGGAGCACCGACGTGTGGTTGTCCCGGAGGAGGTGGTGACACCGTTCGTCACCCGGCTGAGCATCATGCTGGGCGTTGACCGCGGGGCAGCGGTCGTGCCTCGGCTGGGGTTCTCCGAACGCGATGTTCAAATTCTGAGCATGCTCTCCGAGGGGGTGTCCGCCGCAGACATCGGTGCCGCTGTGGGCTTGTCGGCCGCGGAGGTTCTGGTCGACACGATGCGGGCAGCGCGGGCGCTGGGGGTCGGGAGTCCGATCGCGGCGGTGGCGGCGGCCCTGCGCGAGGAGTTCCTGGGAGCAGGTTCCCGGGCGGCCGATGTTCCGAGTCTGTGGGATCGTTCACTGTTGGACGGGGATGTGGAGTTGCTGCGCCTAGTCGCCCGGGGATTGCCGGAATCTCGGATCGGCGAGATCCTGGGGATGCCGGTTTACCAGGTGTACCAGCAGCTCGAGCTGGTGGGAGAGGGGACCGGCACCAGCGACCCGATGCGGATGGTAGCCACAGCGCTGCGGGAAGGGCTCTTGGACACCGGCCGAGGGCGTCCGGAACATGAGGCCGAGATGCTGAGGCTGTTGGCACGCGGTGCATCGGATAACGAAATCGCGGTCGGACTGGACGTCCCG
Organism: Nocardia sp. 2TAF39; assembly: GCF_052114905.1. NCBI lineage: Bacteria > Bacillati > Actinomycetota > Actinomycetes > Mycobacteriales > Nocardiaceae > Nocardia > Nocardia sp. 2TAF39. The sequence goes on along the minus strand of NZ_JBFRFQ010000032.1, from coordinate 36,194 downwards.
GCGTCCACCGTGGCGTCCCTGTGGCCTCGTTTCGAGGCACGCTTCGGCACGCGTGACCGGGACGCGTTGGTATTGGCGGGGTTGCGGGAGCGGATCATCGACCCGGCCGAAGCAGCAGGGTCGGCCGTCTGGATGCGTGCTCGGGTGCCCGAGGACCTCGCCCGGATGGTGCCGGACACCGAGCGAGGCCCGGAACTGGCCGAGGAAGTGTTCGCCGTGGCTGCGCGCCGGGCAGCGGAGTCGGAAGTCCCCGCGGGCGCCGCGGTGCTGTTGGCGCAAGCCCTCGACGACGTTTCGGCCGAGCATCGGCGCGTGGTGGAGTTCTGCGTTCGCGTGTGGGAGCGGCACGGAGCAGCAGCGCAGCCGGATGCGGTGCGGTCGCGCTCGAGCAGGCGGGTGTTCGATCGGGTGCTGGCCGCTATGCCCGGCGATCACTGGCGGGTGGTGGCGGCGGAATTGCGGCGGTGGCGGCCGGGAGACCCGATAGATCTGCCGGCCCGGGTCGGACGTTCGTTCGCCGAACGGCTGGGCAGCGAGCTCGGGGTGGACGGTGGCGGTTCCAGCGGTGCCCAGTCGGGCACGATGCCTGACTCCCGCTCTGGTGACTTTGCGCCGTCAAAGGAACCAGAGCGGGGGGGCTTCCAGCCCGACTGGACACCGCTGGGAGATGAAGCATTGGCGACTGCCATGCGGGCCGGGGGACTGGAACTGACCGCAGCGTTGGCCGGCCGCGGTGAACTGGCTCCGCTGCCGGGAATAGCCGGGCATGTGGCAGCGGTGCAGAACGCCGATCCCGCCGATCTGGCTCGGTGTGTGGCGGGGTTGTCCCCGGCCGCGCGCGAGTTGTTCGTGCGCTGGCTGCTGGGGCAGAGCCCGGCGGAAATCGCTCCCGCGGACCCGGTCGAGGTGGAAGACCGGTTGTATTTGGTTGTGCACGAAGTGGTTCGGGGTCTTCCGGACTCCGGCGCCCAAGCCGACTGGGACAGTGTGCGGCGCTCGCTGCGGCTACGGCAGCTGGCACGGGAGTGGCCTGCGCCGGAAAACGAAGTGATATCTCTGCTGGTGCACCGGCAGCTGTCCGAACCAGGTGCTACCGCGGATACAGAATGGGTGAAAACCGCGGTGGTTCAGGTTGCGACGGAGTTGGGCTGGACGAAAGCCGAAGTGGCTCAGGCGCGGCGGAAGCTGATCCAGGCCGTGCAAGCACATGATACTGAAGCGGATACCGCGGCGCTGTACCTGGTCGAGGCCGTGTGGGCGGTTCGCCCGGAATGGCTGTCGGAATGCCTGCCGGTCTTGCCGCCGGAGCAGCGGGCTGCCGCCGGAAGCCATTTCGGGCAGGGCATTTCCTTTGCCGAAATGGCAGCGGCCGACCCGGAATCCGGCGGCGAGAGGGCGGTTCGCGGGCGGATGATCAGCATCGCCCATGCGCTGGTCGGGGAATTGCCGACGTGGTTGTGGGAGCAGTACGGCCGCCACGGCGCACTGCGGAGATCGACGCAGGCGGATATCGGCCGGGAATCCGGGGTGGAGTCGGTCTATCGGATTTTCGCCGGCTTCGAGGAACGATTCCCGCCGGAGACATTGGCTCGAGTGTTCGCGGCTGCTGCCCGGCACGGATGGGTGCGCAGGCACGGCGGGATCGTCGCCGATGGCCAGAAGGTTATCGGTGGTCTCGGGTCATTGCCGGTGCCGACGGTGCGGGAAAAGCCATACCGGCCGATTGCTGAGAGCTTTGGGTTGACCGAGGCCGACGTACAGATACTGGCGATGATGGCGATGGGTGAGATAACCGCCGAAATCGCTGTAACACTGGATCTTCCGGGCTCCACAGTGCGAACCCGGCTGAGCCGGATCATGAGAAAGCTGGGCGTGCGGAACAGCGCCGCAGCCGTGGCAGTGGCGATCCGGGAAGGGATTCTCGACGGCTACCGGCTCGCGCCGACTCCCGAGGGGCGGGCTCGCCGTCTCCGCGACATCGATATCCAGATACTCCGATTGGTGGCACGAGGCCTGGGCCGCAGCGAGATCGTGCCGTGCACCGGGCTGTCGGCAAGTATCGTGCGAAGGGCCTTCGATCGTCTAGGGGACGAGCTCGGCGTGAGATCGCGGCCTGCGATGGTGGCATTGGCGCTGCGTGAGGGACTGCTCGATCCGAACCGGGCCATGCTCGATCTCGCTGTCGCAGTGCTGACCTTGGCGGCAGAGGGGGCTTCCGACCTGCAGATTGCGGTCCGGCAGAACATATCCCCGGAAACGGTGCGCGAACAGTGGGATCGCTTGGCGATCGAATTCGGTACCCGTGACCGGGGTGCGGTGGTAGTGGCGGCCCTGCGGGAGCGCATCCTGGGAACCGACACGCCGCTTCCGGCGGCCGTCGTCGAACCCGGTCCGGATGAGTTCGACGACGTTGTGCATGCCCTGGGCGCCCGACCTGCCGAGTTCGACGATATCGCGACGGTGGTGGCCCGGTTGCAGGAATTGGGGGACAACCGCGATCGGGTCAGCCCCGGCAGCGGCGCCGATGTCACGGCGGTGGTAATCGATCGGGCCCGGCCAGAGCGGAGGTACTGGCTTGTCCGGCGGGTCGAGGCGGGCGCAACAGTGCGGATCGAACGCCGCGATCCCGCGCTGGACGAGGTCACCGCCCACTTCGAACCCGCCCCGCAATCGGCCGGTCGGCCGGCGACGGCCGGTCGGCCGGCGACGGCCGGTCGGCCGGCGACGGCATCGTTCTTCGACAACCAGGGCCACCCGCTTGCCGAGCCTACCCTTGCCGCAGTGGCCCGGCTGGCCGATGTGACGGAGAAGAACGTCCGCCGAATACTGTCCGGTGTCGGTTCGCTGTCCACCGAGCCGGCGCAGCGGGTGCTGACAGCGGCGCTGTGGCTGGGCCATCCGCCCGCCACGCGGCTGCGGGAATTCCTCCACCCTGACTTCGCGCCTGCCCGGTTCACCCCACCGCGCCACGACGGCACTTCCGGACACTTCACCCAGCAGCCGACCCAGGAGCAGCTCGCCGATGCGGTGGGCGTGCACAAGTCGGTGGTCAGCGACGTGTTCAACGATGCAGACCGGGTTGCCGCCGAAACCCGTACGGCGGTGCTGGAAGAGGCTGCGGCACAGGGATATTGGCATCCGAAGACCGGCGGCACGGCCGAGCGGATCCAGGTGCTGCGCCTGGAATTGGCCGAACTGATCGGCGTGCCACCCGATCAAGTGGATCGACATGTGGTGGCGGAGGCTGCCCGGTCGGCCGGAATCGGACCGGAAACAACGCGAAACCGACGCGTGCTCGAATTGGCCGAGTTGTTCCTGCAATTCGACGACCGGCAGTTGACTCAGGACCCGACCCTTGCCGATGTGGCCGACCTGGCCGAAGTGTCGAGTGCGACGGTGCTCCGGGTGTTCTCTGGTCGGCGGCCGGTGTTCACCGAGCCGGAACAGCGGGTATTGGCGGCGGCGATGTGGCTGGGATACCCGGTGCCGGAGCAGCTGCGTCGGGTGATCGACCCGGACTTCGCCGACCGGTTCACCCCCGGGCGATACGAGGGCAGCGAGTTCCACCGTGGTTGGTTCACCCCGCAGCCCTCGATTGCCGAGATCGCCGCCTACCTCGGACGCTCCCTTGCCGCCGTCGCCGGAGTGCTGGCCGGTGAGGCGGAGGCCGACGGCGAGCTGCACCGTTCTGTGATGGAAGCTGCTGTCCGGCAGGGTTATTGGCGTTCTCCCTTCGGAAGGGCGGACGCGGAGCAGGTGCGGGCCTTGCGGCTGGCGCTGGTCGACCGGCTCGGCGTGCCCGCGGCGGAACTGGACCGCGAGCAGGTCCAGCAGCAGCTGGACCGGCTCGCGGAGCAGCCGGACCCCGACGAGCCGCTCGCCGAGCTGGCGCAGCGTTTCCTGGACCTCGAAGATTGGCAGCTCGACCGGCGACCCTCGCTGTTCGATGTAGCTCGCTTGGCCGATGCCGGACGCACTGCGGTGCAGCAGGTGCTTGCGGGCAAGCGCACGACTTCCTCCGAGATAGCGCAGCGAATCCTGGTAGCCGCGCTGTGGCTGGGGTACGAGGTGTCGCCGGAACTGGTCGCGGCAATCGACCCGGTGTTCGCGGCGAGCCGATTCACTCCGGGACATTTCGAACATGGCGAGTTCGTCCCGGGCGCGTTCACCGCGCAGCCGACCAAGCTGGCGGTGCGGCAGCGAGCCGAATTGTCGGAGCGGCAATTCCGCAAGGTTCTCGCCGGCACCGCGCCCGAATGGCAGCCACTGCTGCTCGCCGCTATCGGCGAACTCGGCTTCTGGTACCGGCGTGGCGAGTACGAAGGCCTACCGGATCCGGCGCTGCCCCGCAGGTCCCCGAGTGTCATGACCGCTCGGCACCGGTCGTGGCTGCACCAGATGAACCTGTGCGGGCAGCTGGTGGTGACCGATATCGCCGCCGAATACCGCCGCCCGGTAGGGAGTCTGCCGGATGGTCGGCTGGCGGGGGTGCTGGTGAGCGAGGTCGAGACGGCGTTGGGGGAGCACCGTTCGGTCCACCTGGACGACGCTGCCCAGGCAACACAGTGGCTGCGCACCTGGGGAGCCCGGCTGGACGAGCAGGACCCCGGCAGCGGGAGCGGCAACGGCATCGCGGTGGTGGTGTTCGAACCGACCCAGTCCGGCACAGCCGGGCACGGTGACCTCGGCCATGCCTACTGGTTGGTGCGCCGCGTCGATCCCAACGGAGATGTCCGCATCGAACGCCGTGACCCGGGCGCAGGCCAGTTCCAGCCGAACTTCCGCCCGTCGCGCACCGGCGGCCCAGCGACGGCCCTGTTCCTGGACAACCAGGGCAGGACCGTGGATGCCCACGACGTGGCCGGCCCGAACCAGCATGTCGTATTGCGCGAGAGCGATTTCCGCGTCGGCCGGGCCCAGACGCCTGCACCGGTTCCGGTCGAAGGTACGCCGGCGACACCCGAGCCAGCGGATGCAACGGCTCCCCGGCCGGACCCGGACAACCGAATCATCGCGGCGAGAGTGCGCGATTTGCTGCCCGAGGATCGGCGTGCGGTAGCCCGGCTGCTCTTCGTGGACGAACTACCTGTCGAGGAGGTGATGGAACAACTCGACATGTCTTCGACACAGGTCGCTAATGCACAGAAGCGACTCGGCCCCCGGTTGGCCTTGGCGCTGTCCATCGGTGTGGTGTTCACCGATGACCAGGCGATGATGCTGCTCGAATCGATCCAATATCGGGTGGATGTGGTGACGGCACTGCGTTCCCGGTTGACACGGAACCAGTGGAAATATGCCGAATCCTATTTCGTGCGGGGTCGATCCCTGCGCGAGACAGCCGACGGCGCCAATCTGCGGAATACCCACGAAGATCTGGGCAGAATAGCCTTCACGGTGCTCGCCGAACTGTCTCCGGAGTTGCTGCAACGTCACCTGAATCAGGGGGACATGCACCGGGTGAACCAGGAGGATGTGGCTACCGGTGCCGGAATGACCCGGGGTGTGTTGAAACGTGTTCTGGGTAAGCCGGATCGGTCGAATCCGGAAGAAATCACCGCGGTCGAAACGGCGAAAGCCTGGTTGGGATTCACCCCCGATCGGAAGGGCCCGGTGGTGCGGACCCCGGATGGCGTGCACCCGACTGGAACGGTGGGCATGGTCGCCGACGGGCTCGTCCTGCCCGCCGGGGTGAGCCCGACCGAGCATACCGGCGCGGACGCCGAGCAGGCCGTCGCCGAACTCGGGGACCGGTCGACCTGGCCCCCGACCATGGTCGGCAGTGTCACCTACACGCACACGCGCGACTACTGGCTGTCTGTGACGGCTCCACGGGAACAGTTCCGTGCGATCGCGGTCGACGCCGAGGCGAACAGGCCCGCGGCGAATCCAGCCCTGGGATGGCTTCTCGAGGACCTCGACTGGCTCGCCGAGATGGACGGTGCGGACGGCATCCACTGGGACACGGTGCTGCAATCCGCCAGGGCGAGTGTGACCGAAGCATGGTCCACGCTGACCGGACGGCGATTGTTGCCCGAGCACGCCCAGATCACCGTCGACCCGGACACCCGCACCTTCACCGCCCAGCTGCGGGTGCACGACCGCTCCACGCTCGACGGCCCGCCGCTGCCACGTGATCTGCACGGTCGGTTCGTCGTCGGCGACGGCATTGTCATCGCCGCCGTCGTGATCGAACGGGAAGACCACGGCGCGGCGAAGACCGAGCCTGCCGGGGAACCGGCGGCAGGCGCGAAGGCCGGAATGCCGCCCGTCCCGCTGGTGGATCTGCTGCCGACAGCCGAGACGGCCTCGATCCCCGATCCCGTACAACCGTGGGTGCCGCACGATGATCCGGGGCACGTGAACGACTGTGCCGAGGTGGCGCTGCGCAGGTTGGTGCGCGATCACGGGTGGACGGATCTGGTGGATCTGTCCGAGTTGGGGCCGGTCGGTCCGGGCGGTGTCTCCGGTGCCCGGATCACTGCGGCGCTGCGTGGTGTCCGTCCGGGTGGTTTCGATGATCGTGCCGCGCTCGCGCAGGCGATGCTCGATGCCGGTGATGGCGCTACTGCATTGTTGTTGGAGGAGTATGGCGGCTCCTCGATGGGGCATGTGGTGGTGGTGGAGAATCGCGGTGGCCGGGTGGTGGTTGTGGACGGCGCGGATGAGGAGGGCATCGATTTCGCGCGGTGGGATGTGGAGCATGGTGCTCCGAGCCGGGTTTGGGGTGTGGTGGCACTCGAAGGCGAGTTGGTGGCCGTCGGTGATGAGGGTCGGCTGTTGCCGATGAACGCGATGTTCGGGCGCAGCCCGGACGAAGACGAGCGGTGGTCATCGGATGAGAGAGGCGACGACGGCGCACCCGACAGTGCGCGCATGCGGGTGAATGCGGCTCGCGATGGCGAGGAACGGGATCCTCGTGCGGCCGCATCGGAAGCACGGGTTCAGGCAGGCGGCGCCCGAGCGGTGTCTCCCGAGGAGTTCCGGCGACGGATCCTCGACGCCTTCCGCGGGCTTGCGACATATACGGAATCCAGCCTGGAGACTGCAGCGCTTACGTCGGCAAGCCTGCCGGAATTGGATGCCGCGTTCCATCAGCTCGAACGTCCGGAACAGCAGGTTTTGGTCCAGCGGTTCGGCCCCGGCGGCTCGCTCGGCAATGTCGCTACTGCGCGTCGGCTGCCGGTGGATCTCGCACGGATACAGGTAGATCGGGCACTGGCCCGGCTGTCCGAAGCGGCTACCGCTGCCAAGCATCCCGTGCTGATGCCGCTGTGGGCGGACCGGCGCACGGACCCGGAGTTGTTCCACCTTGCGGCACAGCTTATTGCGGCACACCAGCGGAACCAGGAGGGGTTCTGGAATGCGCTGTGGCCGTTGACCGACGACGAGCGCGGCTGCCTGGAACAGGTGCTGCGCGGCCAGCCCTCGAGTGTGATCGCCACTGAGATGCGCGCAGGCGCAGTGGAAGTCAGGATGCTGCGGGCCAGTGCCATTCGGAGTGCAGTTCGACAGCTGCCGGAACCGGCCGCGGCCGGTGACGACTCCCACACCGATCGCACGGAGGTGGTCCGCGACACCGAGGACATCGACACGGTGGCTCGTCGTCGGCGGGTCACGGCCGCGCTCTGTGCTGTGGAGGGATATTCGCAGGCGAGCCTGGAGGTTGTGGCGCTGGCCGAGGCGACGGACGAGGAGTGGAGTCAGGCTCTGGCTCAACTTCCCACCACTCAGCGGGAGATGCTCGGCCGGCGCTTCTACGAGGAGGATTCGGACAACGACGTCGCGGAGCATGCTTGGTCGAAACCGGATCGTTACTGGATGATGGAAGATCATGCGCTGGCCCAATTGGCGGCGGCGGTTGCGGCGCAGCGATATCCGGCGCTGGCGCTGTTGCGGAAGGAGCTGCGGCTACCTCCGGGCTTGTTCCGTGTGGCGGCAATGGTTGTCGGGGCACATCAGCATGATGGTGACACGTTCGGGGCTGCGGTTCACGATTTGCCGCCGGAACATCGGGCCGGTCTGGAGTTGTTCCTGCGTGGGCATGATCTAGACGACGTCGCCGCCGATATGGGGTTGAGCCGCATGAATGCCAAGTCGCTTCGCAGTCGCGCGATCCGGCGGGCGGCGGTGGCACTCGGCGCGCAACCCTCGGTTGCGTGGGTCACCGTGGAACAGGCCCTGGGTCTGGTGACCGCGTTGAGCGCCCTCGGCCCGAGAGCGGCGCGGCGGGCGCTGCTCTCGTTCCCTGACATCACGCGCCAGATTGCCCGCCGCTTGGCGCAGGGGAAGTCAGTCGAGTCCATAGCGGCCGAATTGGGTGTGACAGTCCCAGAGGTCGAAGCCGTACGGCTCGATGTGGCCGAAGGGTTGGCTCGGCGACTGGTCGGGGCTTGGGCGGTCGGTGGCGATGAGGCGAAGATTCTGGCGGTGTCGAGCGCACACAACACACATCTCCAGGAGTGCCTCGAGCTGTTGCCGCCACCGCAACGAGAGTGGATCACGTTGCGTTTGCAGGGCTGGTCCGGCATTGAGCTCTGGGACGAGCTGGGGCACAGCCCGGCTTTCGGGCAGCAGGCTATTGCCTTGCTGGCCACTTTGTTGGAGCCCGATTCCGCCGACCGGTTGCCGAGCGAGGACCATCGTGACGCCGATAACGACATGCCAGAGGCCGCCGAGGGCGACAGTGTCCGTCGCCGAATCGTGGCCGCATGCTGTGCGGTGCAAGGGTATTCCCAGGAGAGCCTGGAGGTGACTTCGCTGACCGAGGCGACCGAGTCCGAATGGAACGAGGGTGTCCGTCGCCTCGACCGTCTCCAGCGCGAAGTGTTGCATCGGCGCTTCCGCGAGGGGCGTACCCCAGCACAGGTCGCCGCGGCATTGGGTGTAGGGCCTGACCTGTATCCGGTGTTGGAAGGCCGTGCCGTGGCATGGTTGGCGGAAGCTGTTGCAGCGCAGCGTTATCCGGCATTGGCGGTGCTGTGTGCCGACCCGCGGCCGGCTCCGGGATTGTTCCGTCTCGCGGCGGGTGTTGTCGCAGCCCATCAAGGCGACGAGGACGGTTTCCACGCCGCGTTGCATCGGCTGCCGGAGGAGCTGCGGATCTGTCTCGATCAGTTCTTGTCCGCCCGCGATGCGGAGGAGATCGCGGACGAGACAGGGATGACGGCCGGGGAGGCCAGGAGGTTGCGTGCGCGTGCTATCCGGCGGGCGGCATCGTTGCTGGGGGTGGAGCCGACAGCGGTATGGGTGACCGAGGAACAGGCATCGAGTCTGGTGACGGCATTGAGCGCAGTCGATCCGGCGGCGGTGCAGGGCGCGCTCCACCGGCTCGGTCCCTTCCAGGAAAAGGTCGCCCGGCGGCTGTTCGTGCAGCACCGTTCGGTGGCGGATACGGCGAACGAATTGGGTGTGGAGGTCGGTGCGGTCGAGCCGATCGAGGCCGAGGCAGCGCGTTTGCTGATTCGGAAATTGGTTGGGGTGGAGGTGGTCCGGGGTGGTGAGGCGAAGGTTGTTGCCGCCTCGGATGCGGATGAGGTGGATTTTCGGGCTTGTCTGGATCTGTTGCCGCCGCGTGAGCGGGTGTGGATCATGTTGCGGCTACAGGGGTGGACGGTGCTCGAGCTCACCGAAGAGCCGGGTTTGTACGAGAGTCTGGGCAAGCGGGCTATCGAGCGTATGGTCTCGCTGTTGGAAACCGACCCGGCCGACCGAGTGCCGCCTGGACGATCTCGTTATCGCGACGACGACCTGGTGGAAGCCGGTGACACCGATGTCCTCCAGTGGCTTCGGCACGAGGGCGATCGGGATAGCGATGTCGATCTGGTGCCGGCCGATGGAGGGGAGAGTGTTCAGCAGCGGATCGTGGCCGCCTTCTGTGCCCTGGGAGGGCATTCGGAGGCGAATGTGGAGGCTGTGGCGTTGGTCGAGGCAACAGCGACCGAATGGAACACCAACTTCTTCGCCCTCGACGGTCTGCAACGGGAAGTCCTTGCACTGCGCTTCCGAGACGGGCGTTCGGTAGCGGAGGTCGCCGCGGTGCTCGGCATCCAGCCGCAACTCTGTGCGGTGCTGGAGGGTTGCGCCGTGATCGGCTTGGCCGAAGCGGTTGCCGCGCAGCGACACCCGGCGTTGGCGGTGTTGTGGGCCGATTCGCGGATACCTTCTCCCGGGCTGTTTCATCTGGCGGCGGGTGTTGTTGCGGCGCGTCACGGGGACCGGCTGTGGTCGGTATCGAATCGGTTGCCGGAGGAGTTGCGGACTTGCGTGGAGTGGTTCTTGTCCGGTTGTGATGCGGAGGAGATTGCGGAGGAGATGGGGGTGACGGCCGGGGAGGCCAGGAGGTTGCGTGCCCGTGCCATTCGGCGGGTGGCGGATCTGCTGGGGCTGGAGCCGTCGGTGGTACGGATCACCGAGGAGCAGGCATCGAGCCTGGTAGCGACATTGCGCGAGGTCGATCTGACGGCGCTACAGCGCACGGTCGACACACTCGGTGTGAACCGGAAAAAGGCTGCCCGGCAGTTGATCTTGCGGCGGCGTTCGGCCGGGGATGCGACGGCCGGTGTGGAGGTGGGTGAGGTCGAGGCGCTGAAGCGCGAGGCGGAGGGTGCGTTGGTTCGGAAACTGCTTGGGGTGGAAGTGGTTGGGGGTGGTGAGGCGAAGGTTGTTGCAGCCTGGGGTGCAGATGAGGTGGATTTTCGGGCTTGTCTGGATCTGCTGCCGGCGCGTGAGCGGGTGTGGCTCCAGCTGCGGCTCCAGGGGTGGCGGGTAGTCGAGCTTGCCGACGAGCTGGGTTTCCACGAGAGCGTGGGGAAGCAGGCCGTCGAGCATATGGTCAGCGTGTTGGCGACCGATCCGGCCGACCGTGTACCCCTTGGCAGTCATCGGCACGATGATGTCGACCTCATGGCGGCGTATGCGGACCGTGAGGTGATCGACGATATCCGCGAACGCCTCTTGGATGCGTTCGGCGCAGCGGGAACGTCGGAACGGCCCCTGGAAAAGACAGCACTGGCTCGGGCCACACCAGCGCAATGGAACAACGGCTTCCGCCGGCTCGGTGCCTTCCAGCAGCGGCTGATCGCACAGCGGTTCCGGGACGGTCGTCCGATCGCGGACGTTGCCGCGGCATCGGGGCTCGACGTGGACCTGTGCCGGGTGTTGGAAGATCGTGCCGTAATTCGCTTGGCCGAGGCGATTGCGGCGCAGGAGCATCCGGCGCTGGCGGCATTGTGGCCGGACAATCGTGAAGTCCCGGCTCTGTTCGGCGCGGCGTCAGCAGTCGTTGCGGCGCATCGGGAGGGCGGCAGCCGCTGGCATTCGATGCGTCGACAGCTCACCGGCGATATGCGCAGATGTCTCGAACTATTCCTCGCCGGCAGCAACGTCGACGAGATCGCGGCCACGATGCGGCTCGACGTCCCGAACGCCCGCAGATTGCGTGCCCACGCCATCCGGCGAGCGGCGAACCTGCTCGATGTGGCCCCCGCGCCGGTCTGGATCAGCGCCCAGCAGGCATTGGATCTGGTGGCGGCGGTGGGACAGGTCGATCCGACACAGCTGCGACACACAGCCAGCCACACCCTGGGCAGCGCCAAACGCGAGCTCACCCGGTTGCGGTTCATCAATGGCCGCACGGTCGAAGAGACCGCCGACGCACTCGGTGTTCCGGTCGATGACATCAAAGACGCCCAGCGCGACGCCGCGAGGCGACTGGCCCGGAAACTGGTCGGGGTCGAGGCAGTCGGGGTCGGCGAAGCGACGATTCTGGCTGCCGCACACGCGGACGGTGCGGACTTCCGGGCTCGTCTCGATCGGCTGCCGCCGCGGGAACGGGCCTGGATCATGTTGTGGCTGCAGGGCTGGCAGGCCAATGAGCTTGTGGACGAGCTGGGCGGTCGGGCCGGTCTGTGGCCGCGTATCGTCGAGCGCACGGTCACCGCGTCGACAACCGATCCGGCCGATCCGATTGCGGGACAAGGAGATCGGCGCACCAGTGCCGCCTTGGTGGAGGCCACCGGCGATAATGTTGTGCGGCAGCGGATTGTCTCCACGTTCTGCGCCGCGTCGGGGCGTCCGCAGGCGAGTCCGGAGGCCGTGGCGCTCGCCGAGGCGACCGAGGCGGAATGCGACGCCGCCTTCTTCGGTCTCGACCGGTCGACGCGGGAAGTGCTTGCGCAGCGCTGTTACGAGGGGCGTTCGGTCGAAGAGGTCGCAGCGGACCTGGGGCTGGAGCCGGGTGTGTTCCTGGTGCTGGAGCGACGTGCTGTGGTCGCCTTCGCCGAGGGGATCGCCGCGGCGAAGTACGCCGCATTGGCGGCATTGCGTGCGGATTCACGGGTGGCCCCGGAACTGTTCGGTGCCGCAATGGTTGTTGTGGCGACACACCAGGACGGTCGCGACCATTTCCGGGACGCGGTGGCCGAGCTGCCGGACGAGCTGCGGACCTGTCTGGACCGGTTCCTGTCCGGATGCGATGCGGCGGAGATCGCGGCTGAGATGGGTCTCGGGGTCTGGGAGGCCAGACGGTTGCGTGCCCGCGCTATCCGCCGGGCGGCGCAGCTGCTCGGCGCGGGTCCGACGGTTGCCTGGGTGACCGCTGAACAGGCGGTGCACCTGGTAGAGGCGTTGCGCACGGTCGATCCGACCGGGGTCGGGCGCGCGGTGCAGGCACTGCGTGTCGACAAGCAAAAGATCGCTCGACGGCTGTTCGTGAAAGGGGTGTGGCCCGCGGATGCCGCGGCCGAATTGAGTATGGCGGTCGAGGACGTCGAGCAGAGCCGACTCGACGCAGCAGGGCTGCTGGCCCGGAAACTGACCGGGGTCTGGGTGGCCGGTAACGACGAGGCGACGATTCTGGCAGCATCGGACAAGGCAATATTTCGACGGTGCCGCGAACAGCTGACCCCCGCCGAGCAGGTCTGGATCACTCTGCGCCTGCAGGGCTGGTCGGATCAGGAGATCATCGACGAGCCGGGCGGATACCCGGGTCTGGGGCAGCGAGCGGTCCGGAAGATGGTCACACTGCTGCAGAACCGCCCCACCGACGAGGCCCGGCCGCGCTCCCGGCCTGCCGTCGACCGTACCGACGAGGTCAGCCACGATCGTCCCGACGACGCGGAGTCGGTCCAGGACGTATTCGAACTCGATCACCACGGCCTGGTGGACACCTTCCATGCCGTGGAAGGGCGAGTGCCGGCCGGTCCGGAAGATCGCGCACTGGCCCAAGCCACACCGAGCGAGTTGACCGCGGGCCTGGATCGGCTCGGTGGCCTTGCGCGACAGGTGATTACGTGGCGGTTCCACGAGGGGCGGTCAATCGACGAAGTCGCCACGGCGCTGGGGCTCGACGTGGACCTGTACCGGGTGTTGGAGGGCCTCGCGGTGGTTCGCTTGGCCGAGGCTCTCGTCGCGCACGAGTATCTCGCATTGGAGGTGCTGTGGGCGGATCCTCGCGAGGTCCCGGCGTTGTTCGGCGCGGCGGCGGCTGTGGTTGCGGCGCATGAGGACCTGGGTGACGGCTTCTGGGATGCGTTGCGACGGCTGCCGGACGATATGTGGACCGGCCTGGAATTGTTCCTGCAGGGGCGAAATGTCGAACAGATCGCGAACGAGATGGGCCTCGAGGTCGCTGCCGCCCGGCGGCTGCGTGCCCGCGCGATCCGCCGGGCGGCGCAGCTGCTCGCGGTGGCGCCGCCGGTCACCTGGATCAGCGTCGAGCAGGCGCAAAACCTGGTCGAGGCCGCCAGTCGGATCGATCCGATGGAGTTGCGGCGCGCTGTCGACTACAAGCCCAGACACGTCACAGGATGGGTGGTCCGAAGACTGGTCGGGGTCGGGGTGGTCGACGGCGACGCGGCGACAGCCGTCGCCGCCTGCCGGGATCCTCAGGATCGCCGGTTCTATCTGAACCAGCTCAACGCCGAACGGAGGGCCTGGCTCGCCCTGTTCCTCGACGGCTGGTCGTCGGCCGAGATCGCCGACGAACTGGGCCGCTCCCGCTCCGATATCGAAATTCTGCGCGCGCGCACCGTCGCATCGGCGGCGGCCGAGTGGCGCCGGTTCCGCCGCAGACTCTGCCACGAGCTGGGTCCCGCAACCGAAGACATTGCGGCGGCGGAGTTGAACGCCGCCATGGATCGGCTGGACGACTATCAACGGCTGCTGATCAGCTGGCGGTTCCGCGATCAGGATTCGGACGACACGGTCGCGGCGCGACTGGGTATCGAGATGAGCCGGTATCGGATCCTGGAGCAGCACGCGCTGACCCGGTTGGCCGCGACCGTCGCCGCCGCGAAAGGCGCCGTGTGGGCGGCAATATCGGCGGACCCGGTGCTGTCGGCGGAGACGGCTGCCGTGTTCGGTGCGTATCGTGCGGATTCCGACGGGTTCTGGACGTCGCTGCAGATGCTGACCGCCGACGAGCGAGAAGCTCTGGAATCGTTCCTACAGCAACAGGATTCGGATCTCGAAACCACTACCCGAGCCGTCCGGCGCTCGGCCGTGCTGCTCGACGCGCCGGCTCCGACCGTATGGGTCACCGCACCCGAGGCACAGGCACTCGTCGAGACGGTCGGCCGGGTCGATCCGACCGCCGTGTCCAACGCCATGCGCGCCCGAAACATCGGCAGCGCATTCACTCAGCAGCGATTCCTGGCGAGCCCCTTTGCCGCCGCCCCGGATATCGCCGACGGTGATCAGGAGCATGTCGACCGCGACATGCGATTGTTGGTCCGCGAACTCGCCGGGGTCCGGGTGCATCGCGGCGACGAGGAGACCGCCATCGTGGCGGCCCACCGCGACAATCCCGCGGACTTCCAGCATTGCCTGGACCGGCTCACCCCTGATCAGCGGGCCTGGGTGGAGCTGTTTCTGCGGGGCTGGCCGGACACCGACATCGCCAGGGAACTGGACCGTGCGGCCAAAGGCGCCACGTCGATGCTGCGCAACCGCGCCCTCGGCCAGATGATCACACTGCTGGCCAGCGATCCGGTCGACCGGCTTGCCTCGCGCTGGGGATGGCAGCTGGTCTGGCAGACCGGGCGCCTGCACCCCACCGTGCTGTTGGATGCCATCGCGGCGGTGCCCGATCAGGAGATGTCCGCCGAGGTGCGGGAACTGCTTCGGCTGCGGTTCGTCGATGGACTGTCTCCGAATGCGATCGCGAGCGAACTGGGCCGCACCTCGGCATGGGTTCGGTTCAACCAGTCGAAAGCCATTCCCTTGGTGGCCGCCCGGTTCGAGGACACCGGTGACGGAGTCACCGCCTTCCCGCCGCCGCATCCGTTGGTGCCGGATGCGCGGCGGATGCCGCGGTTGTGTGGTCCAGTGGCGTTCCGGTTCGGTCGGGATGTGTTGGGTCTCGATGTGGATGTGCCGTCGTTCGACGATGTGGGTATTCGCGCCGGGGGGTTGTCGGGTGTTGCGGTTGCGGTTGCGGCGAAGGGGAATTGGGAGGGTTTTGGCTCGGTTCGGGAGATGGCGGATCGGGCGCGGGATGGGGAGGTGGTATTCGGTGCGGTGAATTTCGGTGGGGATGCGGGTGGGCATTTGTTCGTGGTGTATCGGGATGAGCATGGTCAGGTGCGGGTGCATGAGGGGGTGGGGGAGAACGAGCGGGATGTGGCGTTCAAGGATTGGGTGGAGCCCGAGGGCGCGGTGGGGTTCGCGGGGATTGTGTTCGGTGCGGACGGTCACCCGGTGGATCCGGTGGATCCACAGACGGGTCCGAAGATCGCCGAACGGCTCGCCGAGGGCGTGAGTATTCCAGACTGGGTCGGCGCCCGGCGAGACGGCGAAGACGATTCCGTAGAAAATGCACGGGACAACTCCGATGGTGCGGTGCCCGATGATCGCAGCCGCCTGGGCGACGAGGATTCGCCGCTGCCGGAAGACCGGTTCTTCGGCCGGGACCCCGGACCGCAGGACTTCGGGGGTCGACCTTCGAAGTCGAATCAGCGGCCGGGGCGGCCGATCGCCGATGCGGACGACTCCCAGCGAGAGCGGGAGAACGAACGGGACGCGCAGGACATAGCTGCTCTGCGGTCGGGGGATTCGGCAGCCTTCGAAAGGCTTTACAACCGGTATGCCGGACTCGCTCGTCGAGAGGCTATGCGGCGGATCGCAAACAAGGCCGATGTGGAGGATGTGGTCGAGGACAGCTTCACCGTCGTCTATGAAGGGTTGCTCGGCGAGCGTGAGATCGACAGTTTCCGGGGCTATCTGATCGGCACGATCAAATACACCGCGGCGGGTTATCGCAAGCACGCGGAACGGAACCGACCGATCGGTGAAGACGAAATCCTGGAGCGGCTGGCCCCGCAGGACGACACGGAGCCGAGTGACTCGCCGGTGTTCGACGTGGCGGATTCGCCGGTAGAACAGGCGCTGGGCAGGCTATCGGACAAGTCGCAGTTGTTGCTGCGGATGGTCGAGTTCGAGGGGTACACGCCGCAGGAGTTGGCGGAACTGCTCGATGTGTCGGAGGTCGAAGTCGATCGGCTCCTGCACGATGCCCGTCGCGATCTGCGGGAGCAGCTGCGGCAGGACCAGCTCCAAGGCACGACACTGTCGGCTGCGCTCGAGGAGGGCGGCGACGCATTGCGCAGGGTACTCGCCGCCGGTGGCGAGGGGGTGCAGACCTTTCCTGCGGTAGCGGCCGAAGCGGCTGTGATCCTTGCTGCCCGGCTGCCGCAGAGCACTGATCTGCAGGCTTGTGTGGCCGGGTTACACCTTGTCCAGCGGGAGTTTTTCCTGCGGTGGTTCCTCGGCCAGTCGGTGACCGACATAGCCGGGGCGACCCAGTACTCCGAAACCATAGTGCGGCGGCATCTGATCCAGTTGATCCGGAAAGTGGCCAGGCGGCTCGCCGACACCGAAACGCTGGACTGGTATCAGCGGAACCTGCACCGCAGGCGCAGGCTGACCGAGGGGGCGATGTTGCTGCTGCTCGAGGCCGTCTACCCGCATGAGCCGGAGCTGTTGACCGCCGATCTTTCGTATCTTTCCGAAGACGGTCTGGAGATTTTCCGACAGTATTTCGACGAGGGAAAGACTGTCATTGCGATATCACGCGAACGGAAGATCACTTCTCGCACAGTCCGATGGACCCTGAGCCGGGTCATCGACCACGTTTCCCGGACGTTGCCTCCGGATCTGGCGCAGCGTTATATCGGTACCGGCACGCTGCGCCGATCCTCTTTGGGGGACGTAGCGGTAGAAGCAGGCGTGGAAAAAGGTGCTGTCCGGAAAGCATTGGCGGGCAGCGCGGAAGTGGGACAACAGACACGAGACGCCGTGCTGGCCGCAGGGCGGCGGCTCGGCTACCACGGCGAGCGGAGCAGCGTTCTCCGCTCGGCCGTGGTGATCGACGGCGGCCCGGCCGACTCCCCGGTTTTGTCGGTGCGCCCGGCGGTCGAGCCGGGGCCATACGGCAAACGGATGCGGCGAATCATGGCGCTGTCACGGGAGGAGAGAACAGCGCTGATTCGGAAACTGCCGAAAGAAGAGCGGAAGCTCGCTCGGCTGCTCTTCGTGGACGAGTTGCGCCCCGATATCGCGGCCAGACAGCTGGGATGGCCGCGTGCGAGAGTGCGCAGTCACAAGAATCTCCTCACCGAGGCATTGGACACGCTGGCGGCAGGCAGGCTGTGGCTCACCGATTCGCAATTATGGGCGATCCTGCCGCGGATGCTGCGCCATGACCCGGATCTGGTGACACCGCACCTGCCGAGTCTGTCTGCTACGGAGCGGGAATCCTACGAACAGCATTTCGAGCAAGGGCTGTCCGTGACCGAGATATCTCGGGCACGGGGGATCGTCCATGAGACGGTCCGCAAACACATCCTGAAAGCGGCCCGGAAGCTGATCAGGCCACAGCCCACTGCCGTGGTGCAGAATTATCTACGTGGTGGCGTGTCCAACGGTGCCGCGCTGATGTTGGTCGAGGCGGTGGCGAAATACGACCGCGACGAATTGCTCCGGCACCGTTCGGTGTTGACGCCGGTCGAACAGGAGGATTTCGACCGTTATCTGCTCGAGGATCTGACGCTCGGGGAGATGGCGAAAAGGCGGGGAACCTCTCCGGACGCACGTCTCAAGTCCTTGCACCTGATGGCGCAGAAAGTGATGCGCAGACTGCCCGAAGATCTGGTTCGACGGTACCTGGACAATGGCCCACTGCACCGGGTCACCGAGAAAGATGTGGCGCTTGCCAGCGGAGCCGACGTCAAGCATGTCTGGCGGGTGCTCACCAACAGTTCGGTGAAAACATATACCGCAGAACGGATCCGAGCCGAAGCGGAGCGTCTGGGGTTGCGTCCGGAAAAGCCGGGAGTGGTGGTACGAGCAACCGGCGGGCGATCGCCCGTGCCGTCGGTGCTCCCGGCCGGTCCCGCCCTACGCTCGCGTCGTCACAAGACGGCCCGAACATTGGAGAATGCGAGTCCAACGGAGCTGGAAGCCGGTGTCAGGCTGCTGCTTCCGGAGAAGTACCGGCCGGCTGCCCGGTTGTTGTATGTGGACGGGTTGACGGGAGAACAGGTCGCGGAACGGCTCGGTGTCTCGGCCAGCCATGTCAAAACTGTGCAGTACGCCGCGAGCCCACAGATGCTGGCCTGGGTCGCCGTGGGAGTGATGTTCACACCCAAGGAAGCACTGATTTTGCTGGAGGCGATTCAGGCCGGCTCGGATGTGGTATCGCTGCTTCGGGATCGGATGTCGACAACCGAATGGGAAGCTGCCGAAGCCTACCTGGTTCGCGGTTTGTCGCTGGAAGAAGTCGCGGCTGTGTGTGGGCGCGACCGGACGCCGCTCTCTGGGGAATTGTGCAGGCTGAGTCTGTGTCTGATCGCAGAACTGCCACCGGAACTGGTGCAGCGCTATGCGCGCCGGCGGCTGCGTCGAGTCGAGTGCCGAGACGTGATGGTGGCCACTGGGAAGAATCAGGGGACTGTCCGCCGAGTCGCCGCAGGCAAGCAGGCGCCGAATCCAGACGACACCGCCTCGGTGCGCGCCGAAATCGAACGATTCGGCTGGAATCCGGCGCGCAAAGGCATCGTGGCCGAAACCCCCGCAGGCGCCATACCTGCCGCAGAACTCACCCTGCCCACCGACCTGGCCGCGGTTGCCCTGAACCTCGACGGGTCGGCGGTTTCGGGCCCGATTCCCGACGTGGTGCAGCCATGAGTGCCACACGAAGACTCCGGGCATGCCAACGACTGTGCCGAGGCGGCGTTGGGCAGGTTGTTGCGTGGCCACGGGCGGGCGGATCCGGTGGACCTGTCGAAGTTGGGCCCGGTCGGTCCGGACGGTGTCTCCGGTGCCCGGATTACCGCGGCGCTGCATGACGTCCGCCCGGGCGGATTCGATGATCGCGCTGCGCCCGAGCAGGCGGTGCTCGATGCCGGGGATGGCGCCACTGCGTTGTTGTTGGAGGAGTACGGCGTCTCCGATCCGTGTCTGCGGAAACGCACTCGGGCGCTTGGTTATCGAGGATATTGCAAGTATCAGGCCGTGTTGGTGGTGCTGCGGATGGTGTCAGGCGGACGCGGGTATGGGCCGTGGCAGTCGCCTGGAGCGCGTCTCGAGATCGGCGAAGTGGGCCGACATCGCCGCTCGCGCGGCCTCGGGGTCACCTGCACGCAGGGCGTGCAGGATCAGGCGGTGTTTGGCGATGATCTCGGAACGATTCCACTCGGTGGGACGTAGATCGGCGTCGACCTGGTGGTAAACAGTCCAGAACAGATCGATGAGCTGGGTGGCGATCTCGTTGTCCACCCGCTGGTACAGCGTCAGATGGAACTTGCGATCCGTTTCGGCCAGATCCCCGGTCTCCATTTCGGCGATCGCCTCTTCGAGGTCCGCCAGGAACTGGTCGTCGGCCAGCCGCGTCGCCTCGTCGATCAGCGCGACCTCCAGTATTCGGCGCACCTGGACCAGCTCCGCCAAGTCGTCCGCGTCATGCCGGACCGCCTGCTGGGCCCGGAACCGCAAGGCGGGCAACATCGCGGTCATCGGCGCATGCCCGACCACGGTGCCGTGGCCGTGGCGAATGTCCACGATCCCCAGCGTATGCAGGGCCCGCAACGCCTCTCGCACCGAGTTGCGGCTCGCCCCCAGTTCAGCCATCAGCTGCGGTTCAGGCGGCACCACATCGCCCGGCCCCAGTCGGCGTTCGAGAATCAGGTTGACAACACGCTCCTGCAGTGACATCCCTTGCGGACCTCTCCTGGCACCCACGCCCTCGACTCGTTCGTCTCGTAGGACATCCTACGACTCGAGACTCGGTAAGTCGCTTCCCGTCGGCCTTGACTCGCCTTCGCCCGCGCCCTACTGTCGTTGGACATCCTACGTCCTACGTCCAAGGCGTTCCAGGCCTGGGTCGGGATGACGGACTGTTGAATCGGCGCCGAGCGTGCTGCGGCACCCCGGTTCACTCATCCAGAGGCATTGGAGCCGACCATGGCAACGACGTTCCGGGGCATCATCCCGCCGGTGTGCACTCCGCTACTCGACAACTTCGGTGTCGACGTGCGATCTCTGTGCAGGACGGTGGATTTCCTGCTCGCGGCGGGTGTGCACGGTCTGTTCGTACTCGGCTCCACCAGCGAGGTCGCCTATCTTCCCGATCGCCATCGCGCGCTGGTGGTGCAGACCGTGGTGGACCACGTCGCCGGACGTGTGCCGGTGCTCGTCGGATGTATCGATACGACGACGTTGCGTGTCGCCGAGCACATCGACATGGCCGGGCAAGCAGGCGCGGACGGTGTGGTGGTCACCGCGCCGTTCTATGCCCGGACCCACCCCCGCGAAATCGAGCTCCACTATCGGATGTTGCGTGACCGGACCGAGTTACCCATCGTCGCTTACGACATACCGATCGCGGTACACAGCAAACTGGACTCGGACTTGGTGCTCCGTTTGGCCGAGGACGGAGTGCTGGCCGGAATCAAGGACTCCAGCGGTGCCGATGCCTCGTTCCGTGCTCTCGTGCTGGGTAAGCAGGATCGCAGGTTGCACGACTTCGTCGTGCTCACCGGTTCGGAGCTGTTGGTGGACGCGATGCTCGCACTAGGCGCCGACGGAGCGGTCCCCGGGCTGGCGAACGTGGATCCGGTAGGTTTCGTCGCCATTCACCGCCTGATGAGCAAGGGCGATGTGGCGGCAGCGCGGTCTGAGCAGGAGCGGCTGCTACGCCTGTTCTCGATCGTTGATATCGGCGCACCGGACCGGATGGGCCGCGGCTCCGCCGCGTTGGGGGCATTCAAGTCCGCGATGAAGCTGCGCGGCGTGATCGACAACGCCGTGACGGCACCACCACAGCTTCCGCTCGATGACGGAGAGGTCAAGCAGATCGAGGCGATCCTCGCCGAAACCGGCCTGCTGCCCTGACGAGATTCGGTGTGGACGCCCCCGTGACAAGTGATGCGGAATCCACTCGGGCCCAGACACTTCCGTGGTACCGGCAGATCGATGTGCGGCAATGGAAGTCACTCACCGCCGCCTGGCTCGGCTACCTGCTCGACGGTTTCGATTTCGTGCTGATCACCTTGGTGCTGACCGAAGTCGAAGATACCTTCGGGCTGACTACGGCCCGGGCGGCGAGTCTGGTGTCGGCCACGTTCATCTCCCGCTGGGCGGGTGGTCTCGCGCTGGGCGCGGTGGGCGACCGTTACGGCAGGCGGCCCGCCATGGTGGCTTCGATCGGACTGTTCAGCCTCGGCACCCTCGGCTGCGGGCTGGCGCCGTCGTTCGGTGTGTTGTTCGTCGCGCGGCTGATCATCGGGCTCGGGATGGCCGGAGAGTACGGTGCCAGCTCCACCTATGTGATCGAGTCCTGGCCGGCGCGGCTGCGGAACAAGGCAAGCGGGTTCCTGATTTCCGGCTATTCGATCGGAACCGTCGT
The DNA here is from genome assembly GCF_052114905.1 of Nocardia sp. 2TAF39. Classification (NCBI taxonomy): domain Bacteria; kingdom Bacillati; phylum Actinomycetota; class Actinomycetes; order Mycobacteriales; family Nocardiaceae; genus Nocardia; species Nocardia sp. 2TAF39. The sequence continues at coordinate 14,293 of NZ_JBFRFQ010000032.1, read as the reverse complement.
GGCGGCCGGTGCCTATGCCCTGGTGGTTCCCGTCTTCGGCTGGCGCGCGTTGTTCCTGATCGGAGTCGCGCCGATCATCGTCGCCATCTGGTTGCGGCGCAGTCTGCCCGAGTCACGAGATTGGGAAGCCGCAGTCGGTCCGCAAGAGTCGTCATCGGCACTGCATGTACTGTTTCGCGGTCGTAGGGCGGCCGTGAATGTCGTGCTCGCCGCAGTGGCGTTCGCCGCACTGCTGCTGATATTCACCAATTCGGCGCATGGCGTCGTGGTGGCTGTGCTGGCGATAGCGGCGGCACTGGTCTTCGTGTGGTACACGGTGCAGCTCAATGGTTCCCGCTGGCCTACCGCCGTCACCTTGATGGTCACCGTATTCGCCGCGTTCCTGTACTCGTGGCCGATCCAGGCACTACTGCCCACGTACCTGAAAAGTGATCTCGGATACAGCCCTGGCCACGCCAGTATGGTGCTGTTCTTCGCCGGATTCGGTACCGCTGTGGGCTGTTGCGTTGCCGGATTCGCTGGTGATCGGTTCGGGACGGCGCGGGCATACTGGGTGAGCCTGGCGCTGTCGCAGCTGCTGATCTTCCCCGTCTTCGCCGTCGGCGGCGCGAGTCTGGTCCTGCTCGGTGTTCTGCTGTTTCTCCAGCAGGTGTTCGGCCAGGGAATTTCCGGCCTGCTACCGAAATGGATCGGCGGATACTTCGCCGTTCGCGATCGCGCCGCGGGCTTGGGATTCACCTACAACGTCGGAGCTCTCGGCGGTGCGGTGGCACCGGTCCTCGGCGTCGCTTCGACCGGGCGTATCAGCCTGGGTACCGCACTGGCGATGTTGTCATTCGGGTTGACCCTCGTGGTCATGATGCTCATTGCGGCCGACGCCCCGACCCGCGTACAGCGATGGCTGCGGCCGGATGCTGTGTGGGTCGGAGACACCATAGACGGCAGCACGCGCAGAGTGGTTCCCACCCAGTCGGATCTAGAGTGACCACCTTCGGCGAGTCGAACCGGCGCGCTTGTGATTCCAGCGCCCCGGGTCGGCCTCCAGGGCGGAGCGGTCCCAGTGGCCGAGTTCGGCGGCGGCCTCATATGTCGTGTCGAGGAACTCCAGTAGCGCCCGCTCCGGCGCTTCGGCGGTCCGCACCGCCTCATACGGCAGCAGAAACTGACGGTTGTCTCGGCTGTAGAAGGCTTCTCGCGGGCCGACGCGGTAGTCGGCGAATCCGTCGGGTTCCGGATATGCGTAGGCGTAGAAGGCGCCTTCCGCACCGCCGCCCGGCCAGAATCCGCAGCTGCTCAGTTCATGGGAGTAGCCCTCCACCATGACCCAGTCGCCACAGTTGGGGGCACCACCCGGGTGCTTCGGTGCTGTCCGCCCGGAGAATCTGGTGCACGCCAGATCCATCGCTCCCCAAAATAAGTGCACTGGGCTCACCTTTCCGATGAAGCGCGATCGGAACTCGTGCAGGATGCGGTCGGCGGCGACCAGTTGCCGCCAGAACAGGGTCGCGGCAACGGGATCGTAGGATCGATGCTCATAGTCCTCGGCAAACGGGATCGCCGGATCGACCTCATTGGGTCTGGCTTGGATCTGCACAGGAATTCCGAGTTGGCCCAGGGCGCGGATGGTTTCGGCATAGAAAGCAGCTACCGGCTTGGGTTCGAGCACCACATGCCGGGACCGGCCATCGCTGGATCGGATGTGCAGCCTGTGGTCGACGAAGTCGAACTCGATGTCGAATGAACCCGCAGGGTGCGGAATGGCAGAGGTGGTCAGTCCCCGCGGGCTGACATAGAGGGCGGCTTGCCACCAGTGGTTGACCAGCGGAGCCCGGGAAAGTCTGATTTTGCCGACGATCTGCGTCCACATATGCAGGGTTTCGCGTGTGGGCGTCCAGTCATCGACGCGCAATGCCGGCCACGCCCGCACTTGACGTGTCGGCTCGGTGTCTGTCACTGCTGCTGCACCTCGATTCACCCCGCTATTCGCCAGGTTCTGCGACTGCGGAGACGATATAGCGGCCCGGCGGCGGCGGATCGCCGCCGACCGGGAACGGGTCGTATCGCCCTACCGCCGGGTCGGAGACTAGACGTCCTTGCCGCTCTGGTGCGCGCTCTGGCGCGCCTCGTCGAGCTTGGCTTCCCCGCGTGCCTTTTCGGCCTCCGCTTCCTTCTGCGCCGCGTCACGCTGGGATTCCGCCTTGTCCTGCTGCGCGCGCCCCTCCTTCTTCAGGTCTTCGTCGCCGGTGACGACGCCCGCAGCCTCCTTCGTCTTGCCCTTGATGTCCTCGACGACACCCTCGACAGCTTCCCGAGGTCCGCTCTGGTGCTCCGGCATGACATACCTCCGAATCGTTTGTCGGCTGACACCGACCGCATACCCCGGTCCGAAAGGCCCAATCAAGCGCCGCCAGGTGGTGGTTACCGCCGCTGGGTGAATCTTCTCGGCATCGGTCAGCTGTCGAAGGACTTGTGCGGGATGCCCGCCGTCAGGCCGCCGTCGATGACGAACTCGGCGCCGGTGGAGTACGACGATTCGTCGCTGGCCAGGAAGGTCACCAGGGCGGATACCTCGGACGGGTCGGCGGCGCGGCCGAGCGGGATCTGCAGGATGTCCTCGGGGATGTTCTCGGTCATCGGGGTGCGGATCAGGCCTGGGTGGACCGAATTCACCCGAATGTTGTGCTGCGCCAACTCCAGCGCCGTGGACTTGGTGAGCCCACGCACCGCGAACTTGGTGGCCACGTAGCCGTGCAGGCCAGGGCTGCCTTGTATGCCCTCGACGGAGGAGATGTTGATGATCGAGCCGCCGCCCGCCTCGATCATGGCGGGCGTCGCGGCTTGCATGCCGAGGAACGTGCCGGTCAGGTTGATGTCGATGATCCGCTGCCATTCGGCGAGTTCGAAGGCGACGAGCAGGTTGCCGTTGGCGATGCCCGCGTTGTTCACCAGCACGTTCAGCGAGCCGAAGCGCTGAACGGCTTCGGCGACGGCCGCGTGCCACTGCTCCGGCTCGCGCACGTCGAGGTGCACGTAGGCGGCGTTGTCACCCAGTTCCTCGGCGACCGCGGAGCCCTCCTTGTCGAGCACGTCGCCCAACACCACACGCGCATCCTCGGCGACCAGTGCCTTGGCGTGCGCGGCGCCCATGCCGCGCGCTCCGCCGCTGATCAACGCCACCTTGCCGGTCAACCGCCCCATGGCGGTACCTCCGTCTCTCTGAAATCGTCTGCAACACGTGACAGAAATGCGCCGTTCGGCGCATCCCGCGACAGTAGCTCAGGTCGGTTGAATCCGGTCGCCGTCCCCAGATCGACTGCGACCCGAGGTTCATCGAGGCGGCCAGGTCCGGCTGCGGTGGCGAAAAGGCGCCGCGGAGAATTCCGCAGGATGACCGGCGATCAGACCGAGTTCCGTGCCGCGGACAGCAATTCGGTGACCGCGTCGGGAACCGCGTCGGCCAGCTCCGCGATGTCAGGCACCAGTTCCTTGCAGGCGATGAAACCGAAATGCAGCTTGCCGTTGTTCGACAGCACGGTCACGGTCAGCCCCGCGCCGTGGAACACCGGTCCGAACGGGTACATGCCGTCCACGCGTATGCCGAGAAAATACAGCGGCATCGGCGGGCCGGGCACATTGGACACGACCAGGTTGTGCACCACCGGGTGCATCTCGGCCAGTTTCAGCGACGAGTACATCCGTGCGGCGAGCCGAAAGGTGTTCGGCGGAGCGTACTTCGACCAGTCCTGCAGAAAGTCCGAGCCCATCAAGTCGTGTTCCTCTTTGGCTCCGCAATTGGCCTCGGCCACCTGGCGAAGCCGTGCCACCGGATCGGCGACGTCGGTGCCGAGCTGCGCGAACAGCGTGGACACCTTGTTGATGCCCGCGGTGTGTCGCGTCGACTCGTGGACCGACACCGGTACCGCCGCGATGAGCGAGCGATCCGGTAGATGGTCGTGCTTTTGCAGATAATCGCGCAGCGCACCCGCCACGACGGTCAGCACCACGTCGTTCACCTTCACCCCGAACGCGGAACCGATCTCTTTGATCTCGCCGAGCTCGGCCCGGGTGAACGCGACGGCGCGATGCGGGGTTATGGCGAGATTGAACGGCGTGCGTGGGGCGGAGAACGGTATCGCCATGCCGGTCTTGTTGTTTCGGCGTCGCTGCGCGAAACCGGCTACCACGCCGAGGGTTTTCGGCACCATGCCGACGATCCCCATCTTCGCCGGCAACTTCACCACCGCCTCGGCCAGCAGTTGCCACTCGCTCGGCCTCGGCTCGGGCTGCCAGTCCTGCTCCGCCTCCGGCCTGGTGACGCCTGGTTCCAGGTCGCACAGGTGCGTCATCATGTTGGCGGCGGCGATGCCGTCCACCGCGGCGTGGTGGTATTTGCAGATCACCGCGACCTTGCCGTGGGCGAGGCCCTCCACCAGGGACATCTCCCAGAGTGGGCGATCGCGGTCCATCGGGCGGCCGGCGATGTCCCCGACGAGTTCGGCGAGCTCGCGGTGTCCGGCCGGTGCGGCGATCGCGATGCGGCGGACATGGTAGTCCAGGTCGAAATCCTGGTCCTCGACCCAGACGGGGTGGTCGAGGTGGAACGGCACTTCGTACACCCGGCGGCGCAGCTGCGGAATCAGGGGTAGCCGACGACCGAGTTCGGCCTTGACTTTGTCGAACGAGTAGTCCCCCGGGGAGGGGGCCAGGATCAGCAGTCCGCATACGTGCAAGTACTGGGTCCCGGTTTCCAGATAGAGAAAGCTGGCATCCAATCCCGTCAATCGTTCCATAGCGAAAGCCTACTGGAACGCGTTCTAATTCCTGGCAACTCCTGGCGCATTTGTGTGTTACTTAAAGTTCTATATATGTGTATCATCTTTGCTACAGCAGTGCAGGAAGGCGCGCACGAGACGGTCGGCCGCGCGGACGAGTGATAATCGAGGAGTACCGATGAAGCTACTTCGCAGAGCTGGGCAGCGACCCGACACGGATCCGGGCGACGTGGCGCTGCATGCTCGCAACGTGCGATTCGACTGGGCCGGCACGCCGCTGCGCTGGCTGCCCACCGAGCCCATCGCCTCGCATCTGATCAATTCGCTCAACCTGCTCCTGCCCGAGGGCGAGCGCATGTTCTGCGCCGCCTACGCCGAGGCGCTCCCATATGTGAAGGACGAGAAGCTGCGGGAGGCGATGCTCGGCTTCATCGGCCAGGAGTCGATGCACGCCGAGACGCACGACAAGGTGTTGCACGAGGTGCTCGCCGTGCACGGCATCGATCCGGCGCCCTACCTGCGACAGGCCGAATACCTGTTCCGCAGGACGCTAGGGCCCGAGGACATCGAAGGCGTCGCGCAGCGGCAAGTGCTGGTCGAGCGGCTGACCATCATCGCCTGCCTCGAGCACTTCTTCGCCTACCTGGGCGACTGGGTGCTCAACGCGGACCTCGAGCAATTCGGCGCCGATCCGCGCATGGCGGATCTGTTCCGCTGGCACGGCGCCGAGGAGGTCGAGCACCGACATGTCGCGCACGACGTCGCAGTGTACTTCGGCGCCGGCTACCTGCGGCGCGCGGCGCTGATGACGATCGTGTTCCCGATCTTCCTCACCCTGGTGGTGCGCGGCACCAAGTTCCTGGTCCACCAAGACGCCGACCTGCCCGACCTCGGCTACCCCCGGTTGCTGACACGGGTGTTCGGCGCGATGTGGCGCGGTGCGCTACCCGGTGTGCCCTCGCTGCTGTGGAGCGCACTGAGCACAGTGAAGCCCGGGTACAACCCGGAGTCGGTCGGCTCCACCGCGCAGGCTGTGGCGTATCTCGCCAAGTCACCGGCCGCGCAGGCGCGCGCCTCGTGAGCTCACGGCCCATCCCGGACCGACTGCCGGCCGATCTGTTCGGCAAGCGCGATCGAGACCGCGCGGTGCAAATGGTCGACGTGGTCGCCTCCGCGCGGATGCGGTGGACCGCCCTGATCAACCGCCGCGACTTGTGTCCTGAGGTGGACGACCGGCGGATCGTGCTCGTGGTGACCGAGCGGCGGATCGAGGCGCACGACCAGGATGTGGTGAGCTTGCGGCTGGCGGCGCCTGGCCGGCGCATGCTACCGCCGTGGCGGCCCGGAGCCCACCTGGATCTCGAGTTGCCCTCGGGCAGGCTGCGGCAGTACTCGTTGTGTGGTGATCCGGCCGACACCCGCTCCTACCGGATCGCGGTGCGCCGCGTTCCCGAAGGCGGTGGTGGATCGGTGGAGGTGCACGATGCCCTGCGGGTGGGGTCGTCCATCGTGATGCGCGGCCCGCGCAATGCCTTTCCGTTTGTCGTACCGGGGCACGGATCACCTGCTACCCGTTTGCATTTCGTCGCGGGCGGCATCGGGGTCACCCCGATTCTCCCGATGGCCAGGCTAGCGCATCGACTCGGGATCGAGTGGTCGATGGTGTACACGGGCCGCAGCCGCGACACCATTCCGTTCCTCGACGAGATCGCGGGATTCGGCGACCACGTCGTCGTGCGCACCGACGACGAGCACGGCATCCCGGACGCCGCCGCGCTGCTGCCCGGCATCGGATCCGACACCGCTGTCTACTGCTGCGGCCCGGTGCCGATGCTCGCGGCGATCGCTCACGCCGTGCGCGACATCCCGTACCTGGAACTGCATTCCGAGCGGTTCTCGCCGCCGGCGATCGTGCATGGTAAGCCGTTCGAGATCGAATTCGCCTCCACCGGAATGGTGGTCGAGGTCGCCGCCGACCGCTCCGCACTCGACACCATCCTGTCGGTCCGGCCCGACCGGCCGTACTCGTGCCGACAGGGATTCTGTCGCACCTGCAAGGTCCGGGTGCTGGCGGGCGAACCCGACCATCGGGACAGCGTGCTCACCGACGCAGAACGCGAGGCGGGCGAGATGCTCGTCTGCGTATCCCGTTCCGACGGTGGGCGACTCGTGCTCGACCTGTGAAACTCACATGAGTTTCCGAGCCGTCCGGGCGAGTTCGGTCTCGACGGCTTCGACTCGCCCGGCGTCGATGCCCCACGGATGGTCGACGCCCACCCTGCGGTCCAGGTCCCACAGCACACACTCCTCGTCCGGCGCGGCCACCAGCGACCATGCCACCACGGTGCGGCCGAGCTGCTCAGCCATCGTGCCGTGCGAATTGTTCGGCGGCCCAGCGCCTTCCGGGAAGTGATGGAGGAATCGACCGTAGGCTGCCGCGCAGAACCGGGCGTAGCGCTGCGTGCACAGGATGAATCCGTGCCATGCCTCGTCGACCGCGTGCGACGGCATGCCGATCACCTGGTCGTCGCGCATCGCGGCGCCGCAGCAGCGCAGCCACTGCCGCAGGCCGGTCTCCACCAGCTCACGCGGCTGCCACGGGCAGGTCTTGTACACGGCCTCGGGCAGTTCCAGCGCGTCGACGACGGTGCGGACCGTCATCCGGTCGATCGTGGACTTGCGGAAATGGAAGAACGCCACAGTTCACTGTACGCAGGCGCATTTCTGCGGCTACCGTTTTGCTATGAGCGCCACCATCATTCTTGTGTTCCTCGTATTGGTGCTGGTGGTGTTGTTCGGGGCCATACCTGTCGTCGTGGTACTCGTCGTGCGCCACTCGCAACGCAACCGGCACCTTCCGCCGCCGTACGGGCCGTGGCGCGGAGGACATCACGGCGGAGGGTATTACGGTGGGGCGCCCAGCAATCCGGACCCGTTCTGGGCGGCTGGCGGCGCCGGTCTCGGGGGCGGCAACGACCCGAGTCAGTCGAATGGCTGTAGCGGGGGCTGGAATCCCGGTGACGGGGGCGGCCATCATCATCACCACAGCGGCAGCTGCGGGGGCGGTAGCAGTTGTGGCGGTGGAAGTGGCAGTAGTTGCGGCGGAGGAAGCAGCAGCAGCAGCAGTTGTGGTGGTGGCGGCAGTAGTAGCGGTAGCAGCTGCGGGGGAGGTTCCTGACCGGGGCCCGGCGCACATGACTTGACCTCAACCCTGCTTCAGGTTCCATGCTGGTCGGTGTCCGATGCGGCAAGGAACTATGGAGGTTGTGTCATGCGGGCTGTACAGGCCAGTGAGTTCGGTGGACCGGAAGTGCTCGCGGTGCGCGAGCTGCCGGAGCCGGTGGCCGGACCGGGTGAGGTGGTGGTCGACGTCGCGGCCGCCGACGTGATGTTCTTGGATACCCGGCTGCGCGGCGGCTGGGGCACCGGCTTCTTCGCGATCGAGCCGCCATACGTGCCAGGCGGTGCGATCGCGGGCGTAGTCGCGGCGGTCGGCCCGGATGTCGATCCGGCCTGGGTGGGGAAGCGGGTGTCCGCTCCGACCGCGGCCAGTGGGATCGGCGGCGGCGTGCCGATCGGCGGATACGCCGAGAAGGCGCTGGCCAAGGCGAACACGCTGGTCACCGTGCCTGATGGGCTGAGTCTGCCGCAGGCTGTCGCGCTCGCGCACGACGGCAGAACCGCGCTGGCGGTGTTCGACCGCGCCGCCGTGCAACCAGGGGAGTGGGTGCTGATCACCGCCGCCGGAGGCGGGCTCGGCACCTTGCTGATCCAGCTCGCCCGTGCGGCGGGCGCGAACGTGGTCGCCGCCGCCCGCGGCGCCGCGAAGCTCGAGCTGGCCGCACGGCTTGGCGCGAATGCCGTGGTCGACTACTCGGAACCCGACTGGTCGGCGAAGGCGCACGCGGCCAGCGGGGGAGCGCAGGTCGTCTTCGACGGCGCGGGCGGCACACTGGGCGAGGCCGCGTTCGCCGCCACCGCGGACGGTGGCCGGTTCTTCGGCTACGGCGCCGCGGCAGGCGAATTCGCCGCACTGGATCGCGAGGCGGCCACGGCGCGCGGCATCACCGTGGACGGGCTGTTCGATATCACCGGCGCCGACATCGACTGGCGGGCGCTCGCCGAGCGCGCTCAGGCCGAGGTTGCGGCGGGTCGCCTGGAGGTCGTCATCGGTCAGACCTTCCCGCTCGACCAGGCCGATCGGGCGCACGCCCTCATCGAATCCCGGGCGGCCTCAGGGCGCACTTTGTTAACAGTGTGAACTAGCCTGTAACTGGAGAATTGTTGTAGTGCGTGGTGTCGGCGACGGCGCTAGGGTGCCTGCGTGGAAACTCTGATCATCGTCGGCGTCGTCATCGTGGTCCTCGGCATCGTCGTAGCTGTGGTGCAGTTCGCCAGCAGACCGCCGAAAGATATCGAGCCCTGGCGCGGACGTGATGTCGAGGACTACGAGGACGACTGGGAAGACGATTACCGCGACAGCTGAGCCCGCTCAGCCGACCGGGGCCAGTACCACGACCGCGATGGGCCGCTTGGTCAGCTTCTGATAAGCGCTGTAGCGGCCCCGATTCACCTTGTCGACGATCGCCCACCGCCGGGCGTAGTCCGGATCATCCGGCAGCGTCGGCCGCGCCAGCACCGTCAGTTTCCGCCGCCCGACCTGAATCTCGCACTGCGGCTTCGCCTTCAGGTTCGCCAACCACCCCGGCGGACGCGGCGAGCCACCGTTGGACGCCGTCACCAAATAGTCCTCGCCGTCGCGTCCATAGGTCAGGGCCGAGGTCCGCTCCCTCTCGGTCTTGCGGCCCACCGTCCGCAGCAGCAGCGTCGGATTCCCCAGCAGCAGCCGATGCCCCACCAACCCACCACTGTGCTCGTACACCCACTGATGCACCCTCAGCACGGTCATGAGCAGACTGGCCATATCTGACCCTCCAGTAAGTTTTCCGGACCAACCGCATCCTAAGCCACTGACCATTCGACTGGTCCTTACGCCGCCCGACCCGGTAACATCCCCAACGCTCGCGGATTCGCCGCGGCGAGGGGCGGTAGCTCAGTCGGTTAGAGCCGTGGACTCATAATCCATTGGTCGTGGGTTCGAGCCCCACCCGCCCCACAAACGCTATCTGACCAGCGGAAACGCTGAACTCGACAGCCGAGTTAGTCCAGAACAGCGCTCCGACAGCAATGTATTTTGCCAGTAGAATCCGGTGATGGGGCTGGATCTGGACGAGATCCGAGAGCTTGCGGAGGACTTCGCGACCGAGCTGCCTCGCAAGAACCGAAGCAAGCAGACCATCGACGGCTACCTCGCCCGAATCAGGTACTTCGCCGACTTTCTCCAGCAGCGCGAGCCGCCGACCACGGCACCGGACATCACCCGCCCACATCGGCGGCTACATCGAGGACCTGCTCACGCGACCCAACCAGCGCACCGGTGAGCCGCTGTCGCCGGAGTACGCACGCGGTCAGTACCGGTCGCTGCAACAGTTCTTCAAATACCTTGCAGCGGAGGAGATCATCGACACGAATCCGTTCGACAAGATGAGCCCGCCAGCGGTACCTGATCAGCAAGTGCCGGTGCCGAGTATGGACGCGGTAAAGGCACTCCTCGCAGAGTGCGACGGTGTCGATTTCGCCGACCGACGCGACAACGCCATCATCCGACTGTTCGCCGACACCGGGATGCGGTGCGGCGAGCTCGCACCGCTCGAGGTGGACTCGCTGGACTTCAACGAGAACACCGTACTGGTGCTCGGCAAGGGTGGCCGGCCCCGGACGTGCCCCTTCGGCGACAAGACCCGGACGGCGCTACGGAGGTACCTCCGGGTTCGGGCCAAGCATTCCGGCGCGAAGAACGACAACCCTGCGCTGTGGCTTGGATACCGCGGCTCGATGACCGACTCCGGCATACGACAGATGCTCGAACGCCGTTGCGACGCTGCGGGTATCGAGCGACTTCACCCGCATCAGCTCCGCCACTTCTTCGCCCACACCTGGCTCGACAGCGGCGAGGAAGGAGACGGACTTACACCTCAGACTGGACAGACCCGTCCGGCGGAGGGAACCGGGCACCTCATTGGTTGATGCACGACCGTTGGCCTCTGTTGCTGAACGAGCGACTGAGTGGCACGCAATCGGTCGATCGGCTGTTTAGTACGCCTACGCAGGGGATTGCCAGGGACGACTTCGTCAGGGCGTGGGAGATAGTTGTCTCCCTGTGTGGTTCGTGGGGGCGGCGCCTACCTGCCGTTGATTCCGCTTGAACGCGGCCGACCGATTGAAGACCTCTGGGTTGGGCTTCTCGACCGCAGTCCCGAGGTGACCTTGGGTCAACCCTGGGCGGTATGGGTTAGCGGCCGTTGAGACCGTATCCAACTCGAAGGAGCGGCGGCAGGCCATAGGGATGGTCATCGGTTGCTGCACACTACAATTGACGCGATCCGGAGAGTTGCCGAGTCGCGGCGGCGCACGGTTCTGAACGATCCTGTGGGAGGTTCTTGCGGTGGCTCGTGGATCGGTGGTCCGGAGAGTTGCGTTGCCAACGCTGGGGTTCGGCGTTGCCGGGACAGCGTTGGCGATCGCCATCAACTTCGCGACCGATGGTCGTTATGGTGTCTGGGCGTGGGTGGCGGTCGGGGCGCTGACGCTCGTTGTTTTTGGGATGTCGTTGTGGCTGAACAGCAGGCAGGGCGCGCCCACGGCTCCTGCTGCCAGATCTTTCCAGGTCGCCGGCAATGCGACTGTGACGGCTGTACACAATTCAGTTGCGGCGTTGGCCATCGACACAGTGAATATGGGTAGTGGTCCATCGACGGGCAGCTCGCCGCAGCCTGCAAGCCAGCAGACGCCGTGACGCCAGTGGATCCCGCAGAGAGTCTCGCTTCTATATCGATCACCGCTGACCACGGCGGGGTCGCCGCCGGCTCCATCACGAATGTCAATGGTTCCTTCACGAATTTCAATTACCACGCACCAGAGAACCGCCGCAGCGCGGCGGTAGTGCAGTTGCTCACCGCTGGTTCGGTTGAAGTTGACCTCGTTGGGCGTGACGATGAGCTGGCAAAGCTCACTCACCTGTTGCAACAACCTGCCACCGGCAACGTCCGCGCCGGAGTCCCGGTGGTGACCGGGCATCCCGGCGTTGGGAAGTCGGAACTTGTACGGCACATCGGATTGGCGATGTTGCAGTCTGGCTGGTTTACGCATGTCCCGTTCGTCGACCTGCATGGTTACGACCCGGATCCGGATGTCCGCGTCGGGCCGGAGTCGGTTTATGCGTCAGTGCTGGTTCTGTTGGGCTTGAGCCGCTCGGATCTGCCGAACAATGTCGCTGAATTGGCTTCGACATACCATCAGCACCTGGCCCATCTGGCCAAGACCGGGCGGCGAGTATTGCTGGTTCTAGACAATGTCGGGGATGTCTCGCAGATAGCGCCACTTCTCCCGGCCGACTCGGCACACCGGCTGATCGTGACCTCGCGTGAGACTTTGGCTGCAGTCCCGCAGGCCCGAATCGTTGACGTCGGTGTGCTGTCGCCGGCAAGTGCGATGAGGCTCGTCAGAGACGCAGTCGACGCACGAGTTCCGGGCGATACTCGACTTGATGCCACAGACGTTGCAGAGGAACTAGTCGCGCTGTGCGGTCATCTACCGTTGGCGTTGCATATCGTTGCTGCGTTGCTCGCTGACGAGCCGACGAGGCCCGCTACCGAGCTCGTAGCTGAGTTTCGAGTGGAAACCACAAGGCTCAGCGGCCTGGACTATGACCGTGACTGGTCGGTGCGCGCCGCGTTCGAGCTATCTTACCGTCGGCTCGATAATGATCTGGCTGAGCTGTTCAGGCTTCTGCCGGCTGTTCCTGGAGTGGACACGGGATTGGTCGCGGTGGCCGCCCTGACCCAGGAAAGTGAGACTGCGGTTCGGCGCAAGCTGATGCGTTTGGTGCGGGCGCATCTCGTGGAGCGCCCGGTTAACGATCGCTGGCATATGCATGATTTGATCCGACTCTATGCGCAGGAGCTGTCGGAATTGGATCCGCAGGCGACCGATGCCGCCTTCCGTCGCGCCGGCTTCGAGCTTTTGCTTCGATTTTTTGGCGCTGGTGCCTGGTTACGAGGGGAGTCGGTACCCCAGGATCTGCTTCGCCTGATCCCGCCTGTAGCGGATGCGATGGCATGGTTCGATCTCGAGCGGCAGACGATCGTGGCTCTCGTTGAACGCATGGCTGATCACCAGGATTTTCGCGATGGCATTGCGGACTACGCGTATCCCATTTGTGTGATATTCGAGCGGCTGCGATTTATTGATGAATGGATCGCTGTTGCGGCCGCGTGGACGAGAGCAACCGTAGACTCTGACGATCGCGCCGCGGAGGCCGCTGCGTTGAATAACCTTGCCGTCGGATTGCGGAACGCGCAGCGGTACGAGGATTCTCTGGAGATCGCTTCCCGGGCGCTGTTGATATACCGTGCGCGGGGAGATCGCGCCGGACAGTGCGCGGCATTGAACGAGAGCGCCACTGCGTTGCAGGACTTGCTGAGGTTCGAGGAGGCTATCGAGCTATACCGCGCCGACATCGAGATCTGCCAGGAATCAGGTGATCTAGCTGCCGAGGCCAGCGCCTCAAACAACCTGGGAGCGGCGTATATCAACGCGGGGTGCCCGGACGAAGCTGTCCCGGCAATCAAGCGCGCAGCCGAGCTGTTCGCCCAGGTCGGTAATCAGCTCGGTGAAGCCCAAGCCTTGAACAACGCCGGGGTGGTGCTGTCCTCCGCTGGCAAGTGGACGGAAGCGGCCTTTTTATTCCGCTCCGCCGCGAGCGCTTTTTTGCGACTGGGTGACCGTTACACCGAGATTGGTGCTCTAAACAACCTGGGCTTCGCGACGATTATGGAGGGTCGGAGCGACGAGGCCGTCGAGATCCTGCAGGGTGCGCGTGAGCGCGCCCGACAGATGAACGACCGGCATCTTGAGGCGAAGGTGCTAACCAATATTGGTCTGGCACATCTGTGCGCGGGTCGAGTGGATGACGCGATCAGCACGTATGTGGAGTCGAGCGCGGTCGCCGCCGAGATTGGTGATCAAGGCCTAGAAGGCCGGGCGCAGCACCTACTGGCGGACGCGCTGCTGACAGCACTTAGGCCCGGCGAAGCCCGTGCGGCATTGCGGCGAGCGGTGAGCTTGCTCGAGCAAACTGGGGCTCCTGGAGCCGCTCGGGCACGCGAGCAACTCCGCGATCTGGAGGCCGACAACAACGACTAACTGTGCCATCTCGTGAGGTTGGTGCCACGCTCTGGTGGTCAGCGGCGTCGCTTGCTGGTCCGACCGCCGGTAATTGAGGAGTGGATGCTTGACCGGTCGGGCCGTCGGATCTAAGACCGTGTCTCATGTGGATGATTTTGCGAGTTTCTTGAAGCCTGTCAGTGTGGCGGCGAGGGTGAGGAAGGCGAGGAAGTGGCTGGCCTTGCGGTCGTAGCGGATGTTGAGGCGGTGGTAGCCGGTCAGCCACGAGATCGTGC